>NZ_JBIAQM010000025.1:0-113360 GCF_042888945.1 Streptomyces sp. NPDC002698 | reverse complement strand
CACGGCCCCGCCGGCCCCCCCCCCCCCCCCGCCGGGCGCGCCCCCCCCCCCCCCCCCCCCCCCCCCCCCGCCGGTCGGAGACTCCGGGGAGATCGCGGGCGGCTACGCGGTACGGGCGTCCCGGTCCGATCCGACGCACAGCGCCCAGATGACGAAGGCGTCGACGGCGATCAGGACGCTGGCCCACACCGGGGAGTGCGGCAGCCACATGAAGTTGGCGACCATCGACAGTCCCGCCAGGGTGATGCCGACGATCCGGGCCCACAGCATGCCGCGGAACACGGCGACGCCGGCGAGGACGACCAGGACGCCCAGGGTGAGATGGATCCATCCCCAGCTCGTGAGGTTGAAGGTGTAGACGTAGTTGCGGGTGGTGACGAACACGTCGTCCTGGGCGATGGCGGCGATGCCCTGGAACACCGCCATCGCTCCTCCGAAGATCATCATGACTCCGGCGAAGGCGGTCCAGCCGGACACCCACGCCCCCGAACTACCGGCGGTTCCCTGCCGGTGCATACCCGTCGTAGCCATAGCGAGCTCCTCCTGCGTAGATCTCACCACTGACCGGGCGACGGCCGGTGGCCCACATTTCAGCTTGCCATGGGAATGACAGACCGGCAGATCGTCGGAAATCGCGCCCGATGAGGGAGAGATCGAGGTGCGGGGGAATCCGTTCGGTGCTCCAATGGTTCTGCCCGATGCGCCGGGACGAATTCGGCGCACCCAGGGGATCGAATCCCTTTCGGGCTCGTTCCGTATGTCTCGTGCCGGAAAGGAAACCACCGTGCCAGGTCTCCTCCGCGGGGTCGCCCGCACCGCCGTGGTGGCCGGTACGGCCACCGCCGTCTCGAACCGTGTCTCCCGTCGTCAGCAGGGACGATGGGCACAGCAGGAAGCCCAGCAGCAGTACCAGGAGCCCCCGCCCCCGCCTCCGCCCCCCGCGCCGGCCGACGAGATGACCAGCAAGATCGATCAGCTCAAGCAGCTCGGGGACCTCAAGGCCCAGGGCGTGCTCACCGAGGCCGAGTTCGAGGCACAAAAAGCCCGCATCCTCGGCTGACTCGCGTCCTTCGCCGGGTGGTGGGCGGACTCGCGGTCAGCCCACCCGGTGGCCGTTCTCCAGTTCCGCCGCGCCCGACCCCTCCGCCAGGACGTCGAGCGCGGCGAGGACGCGACGGCCCGAGGCGCCCGACAGATGAGCGGTCACCTCCTCCCGCGGCACCAGCCGCCAGGACAGCAGCTCCTCCTCCTGGAGCCGGATCGCCTTGAGTTCCCGCTCGCCGAGCACCCCGCCGTCGTACAGATAGGCCACGATCGGCGGGCGCTCCGGCCCCAGGACCCAGTCGACCGCCAGCAGCCGTCCGAGCTCCACGTCGAGGCCGATCTCCTCGGCCGTCTCGCGGCGCGCACCCCGCCGGGGGCTCTCGCCGGCGTCCGACTCCACCGTTCCGCCGGGCAGGGTCCAGCCCTTGCGGTAGTTCGGTTCGACGATCAGTACCCGCCCTTCGGCGTCGCGGAGGAGGGCGGCGGCCCCGACGAGGACACGGGGCAGGCCGGCGATATATGCGGCGAAGTCCGAAGTGGTCACCCCACGAAGGGTAGCGAGAAGACCCGTACGTTCGCGGGCGGCGGGCGGCGGGCGGCGGCCCAGGGCCCTGGGCCCAGGGCCCTGGGCCCAGGGCTCAGGGCTCAGGCTTCGACCAGCGCGACCGTGCGTGACGCGAGCTCGCTGATCCGTACCCCGTCGAAGCCGAACACCGCGCTGCGGACGGTGTCCTCCAGCGGGTCCTTCCACTGCGGGGGGATCGCCTCCGCACCGCACAGGACGCCCGCGACGGAGCCCGCGGTCGCGCCGTTCGAGTCGGTGTCCAGGCCGCCGCGGACCGTCAGCGTGATGGTGCGGGTGAAGTCCCCGTCGCCGTACAGCAGCCCGGCGGTCAGCACCGCCGCGTTCGGGACCGTGTGGATCCAGCCCATCCCCGCGGTCTCCTCGGACACGGCGGTGAGCGTGTCCTCCCAGGTCATCCGGGTCTCGTGGAGCGCGAGCACCCGGCGCACGGTGCGGGACAGGCGGCTGCTCGCGGGGATCACGGTGAGCGCCGTGTCCAGCGCGTCCCGGACGGAGGGGGCGGTGAAGGCCGCGGAGATCAGCGCCGCCGCCCACATCGCGCCGTACACGCCGTTGCCGGTGTGGGACAGGACCGCGTCACGGCGGGCCAGGGAGGCCGCGCGCTGCGGCTGCCCCGGCGACGTCCAGCCGTAGACGTCCGCGCGGATCAGCGCCCCGATCCATTCCTGGTACGGGTTCTCGTACGTCGCCGTCACCGGCGGTTTCAGACCCTTGGCGAGGTTGCGGTAGGCGGCGCGCTCCGCCGTGAACGTCTGGAGATACGGAAGCCGCGTCAGCCACAGGTCACCGACCTGCTCGGTGCTGAACGAGAAGCCGTGCGTCTCCAGCAGGTCGAGTCCGAGGATCGCGTAGTCCACGTCGTCGTCACGGCAGCTGCCGTGGATGCGGCCGCGCACACAGTCACGCCACTCGGGCCGCAGCTCGAACTCGCCCCCGTCGTCGTCGGCGGGTCCGGGGAGATAGTCGGTCAGGGGCAGGGCGGCGGCCTGCCGCAGATAGCGGTCGATCCGGTCCCGCGTCCAGTGGTCGCCCTGCTCGACCGGCTTGCCGAGCATGTTGCCCGCGATCCGGCCGAGCCAGCCCCCGAGGACGCGGTCGGCGAAGTCGGTGCCCACAGGGGTCATGGCTCCGGTCTACCCAATTCCGGGCGGGCGTGCTCGCCGGGAGGCAGGGAATCGGGTGCTCCGGGAGCCGCCGGGCCCACGGACGTCCGCGCCGGACGGACCGACGGCCGCCGTCCCCGGGCCGTCCCCGGGCCGTCCCCGGGCCGGTCCAGGGCCGGTCCCGGGGGATGGGCAGGGGCATGACGGCGGGGGTCCGCTCCGGCTATGGTCGCAGCGGCGCGACTGCCTTGACGTGTGCAAGGCCCGGAAGCAAGGGGAATGCAAGGTGGCGGACGCTGCTGTGGATCGGACCCCGCGTGTGCTCATCGCGGCGGACAAGTTCAAGGGATCTCTGACGGCCGTACAGGTCGCGGAGCGGGTGACCGCCGGACTGCGCCGGGTCGCGCCGCACGCCGAGATCGAGTCGCTGCCCGTGGCCGACGGCGGCGACGGCACCGTCGACGCGGCGGTCGCGGCCGGATTCGAGCGCCGCGAGGTGCGCGTCGCCGGACCGCTGGGCCACGAGGTGACGGCCGCGTTCGCGCTGCGCGGGCGGACGGCGGTCGTGGAGATGGCCGAGGCGAGCGGGCTCCAGCGGCTGCCCAAGGGCGTCTTCGCGCCGCTCTCGTCCTCGACGTACGGCACCGGGGAACTGCTGCGGGCCGCGCTGGACGCCGGTGTGGACACCGTCGTCTTCGGCGTGGGCGGCAGCGCGACGACGGACGGCGGGGCGGGCATGCTCTCCGCGCTCGGCGCGCGTTTCCTCGACGCGGAGGGCGAGCCGGTGGCTCCCGGCGGCGCCGCGCTGGGCGATGTGGAGAGCGCCGATCTGTCCGGCCTCGACGACCGCCTCGCCTCGGTCGACCTCGTCCTCGCCAGCGACGTGGACAACCCGTTGACCGGCCCGACGGGCGCGCCCGCCGTCTACGGCCCCCAGAAGGGCGCCGGTCCCGACGACGTGGCGGTGCTGGACGGCGCCCTCGCCCATTTCGCCGGCGTCATGGAGAAGGAGATCGGACCGAAGGCCGCCGGGTACGCCACCGCGCCCGGCGCCGGTGCCGCGGGCGGAGTCGGATACGGGGCCCTGGTCCTGGGCGCACGCTTCCGGCCCGGCATCGAGGTGATGCTCGACGTGCTCGGCTTCGCGCCCGCGCTGGAGCGCGCCACGCTGGTGATCACCGGGGAGGGGTCGCTGGACGAGCAGACCCTGCACGGCAAGGCGCCCGCCGGGGTCGCGGCGGCCGCCCGAGCAGGGGGCAAGGAGGTCGTCGCGGTCTGCGGCCGCCTCGCGCTCCGGCCCGAGGCGCTCGGCAGGGCCGGCATCCGGCGGGCCTATCCCCTCACCGAGGCCGAGCCCGACATCGCGCGGTGCATCGCCGACGCCGGACCGATCCTGGAGCGGGTGGCGGAGAACATCGGGCGGGACTTCCTGGTCTGAGGGCCGGTCCGCCCGCGCGGACCCGTCGCCCGAGGAGTTCACCGCTCCCGGACCCGTCGCCCGAGGAGTTCGCCGCTCCCGGACCCGTCGCCGGAAGTTCACCGTTCCCGGACCCGCGGTCCGGGGACTTCACCCCCCTCGGACGGCGGCCCGAGGGCGGTCCGCCCGCCGTCCCCGGCGTCGTGGGCCGTGCCGCGGACCGGCCGCTCCCGGTTCACCGTCCCGGCCCCGCCCCCGTGACCGCCGTGGCGCCCGCCAGCCGGTAGGCGTCCAGGGCCAGGGTCATCTCGATCAGGTCGCGGGGGCGGGCCAGTGAGCGGGAGGTGAGCTGTTCCAGCCGGCGCAGGCGGTTGAACACGGTGTTCCGGTGGCAGTACAGACGTCCGGCCGCGCGTCCCGCGGAACCCTCGCAGGCCAGCCACATGTCCAGCGTCTCGATCAGCACGGCCCGGTCCCCGGGTTCGAGCTCGAGCAGCGTGCCGAACACGTCGGACACCAGCCGGGCCGCCAGCTCCGGCTGGCTCACGACGAGCGCCGTCGGCATCCGCTGATCCAGGCGTACGACACCGGTCGCGTCCGGCGGACAGGTGCGCAGCGCCAGTTCGGCCCACCGCCGGGCCCGCCCCAGCTCGCCCAGACCCGAGACCACGGGACTGATGCCGCCCGGACCCGAGCGCCGTCCGTCCAGCAGCCGGGCCACCCCGTCCAGGCCCTGTCCGGCGTCCAGCGCCACCACCGCGATCTCGCAGTCGGCCCGCATCCGCCAGATGAACCGCAGCCCCGCGCCCACCATCGGCCGGACGCAGACGTCCCGTCCGTCGTGACGTTCCGTCCGCAGCACGACGACGGCGTACGGTCCGTGCTCGGGCAGATCGAGCCCGGCCGCCGCCCGCGCCGCGAGCCCCGGCGCCTCCTGACCCTCGAGCAGCGCGTCGAGCAGAGCCTGGAGTTGCTCGTCCGTGCGCCGCCGCAGCTCCCGTTCCGTGGCGAGGTAGGACTCCGACGCGGTCGTGGCCTGCGCGTCCACGGCCGACCACACCATCGTGGCGCACCGCATGAGCACCGCGAGCCGCTCGGGCTCCCGGCTCGCCGCGCTCTCCATCAGCGCGTCCCACACCAGATAGCCCGCGGCACGGTAGGCGTGCACCAGGAGTTCGAGCGGCAGCCCCTGGTGGGCCCGCCGCCGTCCCGCCTCCTCGGCGTGCTCCAGATCGCGGCGCGGTGAGTCCCGCGGCGCGGAGATCGCCTTGATGCCGATGCGCATCGCGGTCTCCGCCTCCCGCCACTGCTGGTCGTACGGCAGCACCTGTCCGTAGACGGGGGAGTACTCGGTGAGCTGCCTGACGTGCTCGTCGACGAGCTCGGGCAGCCGTTCCAGCAGAGCCGTACACGACTCCGCGAGCAGCTTCCAGTCATGACCGGTCCGCGGTCTGCGCCCTCCCATGGCCGGAGGATGCCACCGGGACACGGGGTCGCACAGGCCCCTGACACGCGGTGTTGTGCGCGTGCACAACGGGCGGGCGCCACCGGTGGGCTCCCGCCGCGTTTCGGCCGCAGCCCGTGGACGGGGGTCTTCGCCGGTGCTGAGGTGAGCGCCACACCGAGCGAGGACAAGGGAGATGCCATGGGCGGTTCCGCTCTGCTCGTGCGGGAACTGTCGGTCGGATACGGCCCCGTACGCGCACTGCGTCATGTGTCGTTGGAGGTGCCCGAGGCATCCGTGGTGACGGTCCTCGGCGGCAATGGCGCGGGCAAGACGACGCTGCTGCGGGCGGTGTGCCGGACCCTCTCCTTCCACGGGGGAGCGGTCACCGGTGGCACGGTCACTCTCGGCGGACGCCCGCTGGACCGGCTGCCGCCGGACCGGGTGGTGGCCGCCGGGGTGTCCCAGGTCCCGGAAGGGCGGCGGGTGTTCAGCCGGATGACGGTCGCGGACAATCTGCGCGCCGGAGCCCTCGGCGGCACCGGCGGCCGCGTCGGCAGGGCGCGCGCCCTGCGGCGGGTGCACGAACTTTTCCCCGTCCTCGCCGACCGCGCCGACCAGCGGGCGGGGCTGCTGTCCGGCGGGGAACAGCAGATGCTCGCGGTCGGCCGGGCGCTCATGGGCGCCCCGAAGGTGCTGCTTCTCGACGAGCCCTCCCTCGGGCTCGCTCCGCTGATGGCCGCGCGGATCGCCGACACCGTGCGGGAGATCAACGAACAGGGCACCTCCGTCCTGCTCGTCGAACAGAATGTCGCCCTCGCCCTGCGCCTCGCGTCCCGTGCCTACGTCCTGGAGGTCGGCGAGGTCACCCTGTCCGGTCCCGCGGACGAACTCGCCGCCTCCGACGAGGTGCGCCGCCGCTATCTCGGCGTGGTCGACGAGGACGCCGCGGCCGACGGGGCGGCCACGCCCGACGGCCTTCCGTCCCTGACCCGCTGGAAGGGGTGAACCCACCGTGGAAGAACGCGACAACGCGACGGCCAGCACGGCCGCTCCGGCAACCGCGCCGGCGCACCCGGAAGCTCCGGAGGCCGTGCCCTCCGGCATCCCGTCGCTCGACGTCCGGGACGTGACCGTCCGCTTCGCCGGGCTGACCGCGCTCGACGCGGTGAGCTTCACCGTGCGGCCGGGCACCGTGCACGCCCTCATCGGCCCGAACGGGGCCGGGAAGTCCACCTGCTTCAACGTGCTGTCCGGTGTCTGCCGGCCCGCCGCCGGAAGCGTCCGCCTCGGGGAACAGGAGCTCACCGGCCTGCCGCCCCACGAGATCGCCGGTCTCGGCGTGGCCCGGATCTTCCAGAACCTCGCCCTGCCCGCGCACGCCACGGTCGAGGACTGTCTGATGCTCGGCCGGCACCGGCTGACCCGCGCCGGATTCCTCGCCGCCGGGCTGCGGCTGCCCTCGGCGGCCCGCGAGGACCGGCGCCACCGCGAACGCGTCCGCGAGATCGCCGCGTTCGTGGGCCTTCAGGGACAGCTCGGCCGGCCCGCCGGTTCGCTCCCGTACGGGCAGCAGAAGCTCGCCGAGCTCGCCCGGGCCCTGTGCATGGAGCCCCGGGTCCTGCTCCTGGACGAACCCGTCGCCGGCATGACCGCCGACGAACGGCGCCGAACCGCCGCGGTCGTGGCGGGGGTCCGCGACAGCCTCGGCATCTCGATCGTGCTCGTGGAACACGACATGGGGGTGGTGATGCGGCTCGCGGACGCGGTGACCGTACTCGACTTCGGGCGCCGGATCGCCGACGGCGCCCCCGCAGACGTACAGAACGATCCGGCGGTGGTGCGTGCCTATCTGGGCGAGCGCGCCGAGCCAGAGGAGACCGCGTCATGAGCACCTTCGTCGAACTCCTGCTCAACGGCCTGTCCATGGGCTCCGTCTACGCCCTCATCGCCCTGGGCTTCGTCGTCATCTTCCGGGCCACCGAGGTCGTCAACTTCGCGCACGCCTCCCTGCTGCTCGCGGGCGGCTATGTCACCGCGACCCTCCACGACGACATCGGCTTCTGGCCCGCCCTGCTCGCCGGGGTCGCGGGCGCCGCGCTGGTGGGGGCCGCCGTGGAGTTCCTGGTGATGCGCCGCTACCGGGGCTCCGACCAGAGCGTCCTCGCCATCGTCACCATCGGCGTCGACATCCTGCTCACCACCGAGCTGACCCGGCGGATCGGCACGGACGTGCTGGCGCTGGGCGACCCCTGGGGCAACGCCGTCCTCACCGTCGGCCCCGTCTCCATCGCCCACACCAGGATCGCGGCGTTCGTCGCGGCGGCCCTGCTCATCACGGCCTTCCTGCTGGCCTTCCGGTACACGTCCTGGGGCGTGGCGATGCGCGCCGCCGCGGAGAGCCCGGAGACCGCCGCCCTGATGGGGGTCCGGCTCGGCCGGGTGTCGCTGGGGGCCTGGGCGGTGGCCGGCGGCCTCGCGGCCGTCGCCGCGCTGTTCCTGACCGTCTTCCCGACACCCGGGCTGGAACGCGCCACCTCGCTGGCCGCGCTCAAGGCGTTCCCCGCGGCGATCCTCGGCGGCCTCGACTCGACGACCGGCGCGCTGGTCGGCGGACTCCTCGTCGGCGTCACCGAGTCCCTGGCCACCGGCTACCAGAGCGACCTCACCTTCCTCGGGCGCGGCCTCGGCGACCTCGCGCCCTACGTGGTCATGGTCGCGATCCTGCTCATCCGGCCCGCCGGGCTGTTCGGCACGAAGGAGCTCGCCCGTGTCTGAGGTCCTCACCCACGACGAGGCGGGCAGCGCCTCCCGCCCCGCCCGCCGGCGCACGGTCCGGCTCCCCGCGGCCCGGACCGCCGCCGGGACGGCCGGCGCCGTCCTGCTGCTCGCGCTTCCCTTCTACGTCGACCGCTTCTGGCTGCAGGCCGGACTGTTCGCGATGGCCGCCGCGATCGGCGCCATCGGCCTGAACCTCCTGACCGGCGCGACCGGACAGCTCTCCATGGGGCACGCCTTCTTCCTCGCGGTCGGCGCCTACGGGTACTGCGTGTTCGCCGCCGACGGGGGCGACGGGCTGACCGGGCTCGGACTGCCCGCCTGGCTCGCGGCCGTGCTCGCCGTGGCCGTCTCCGGGATCGCCGGGGGCCTGTTCAGCCCGATCGCGGGACGGCTGCGCGGTGCCTACCTCGGCATCGCCACGCTCGCCCTGATCTTCATCGGCCAGCACGTCCTGTTCAACGCCCGGGATCTGACGGGCGGCTTCAACGGCCGCGACGTACCGCCGCTCAGCCTCTTCGGGCTCACCTTCGACGACCGCGAGCTGGTCGTCGCGAACGTGCCCTTCGGCTCGGCCGAGAAGCTCTGGTACGTGGGTCTGCTGCTGCTCCTGGGCTGCGGGCTGTTCGCCCGAGGGGTGCTGCGCGGCCGGCCCGGCCGGGCGATGAACGCGATCCGCGACCACCGGATCGCGGCCGGGGTGATCGGCGTGCCCGTCGCCCGGTACCGCGCCGGCGTCTTCGTCCTGTCCTCGATGTACGCGGGCCTGGCCGGGGTGCTGCTCGCCCTGGTCTTCCAGCGCACGGTGCCCGACTACTTCGGGATCACCCTCTCGCTCGACTATCTCGCCATGATCGTCATCGGCGGCCTCGGCTCGGTGACCGGGGCGGTCGCCGGGGCCGTGTTCGTCTCGCTGCTGCCCCAGCTGCTGACCCGCTACAGCGACACCCTTCCCCTGGTCTCCGACCCGGGCATGGGCGGGATCGCGCCGGGTGAGGCGGCCCGGTACCTGTACGGCGCCGCTGTCGTGGCGGTGGTGCTTTTCCTTCCGGGCGGTCTGGTCAGGGTGGCCGCCCGGCTTCGCGTCACGCCCCGTCCCGGGGCCACTCCAGGGGAGGAAGAATGAGAACGACACACACCGCGAGGCTGGCCGCCGGGGCGCTGGCCGCCCTGCTCGTGCTGGCCGGATGCAGTTCCAAGGCCAAGGACGACGACGGCGACAAGGGGGCGGCCGGCGGGGTGAAGACCGGCGAGGGGATCTCCGGGAAGACGATCAGCCTCGGAGTGCTCACCGACATGAGCGGTGTCTACGCGACACTCGGCAAGAGCGTCACCCAGGCCCAGCAGCTCTACGTGAAGCAGACCAACGCCGCCGGCGGTGTCTGCGGCTACAAGCTGGCGCTGACGGTCCGCGACCACGGCTACGACCCGCAGAAGGCCGTCTCCGGCTACACGGAGCTGGCACCGAAGGTGCTGGGCTTCACCCAGTTCATCGGCTCGCCGTTCGTCGCGGCCGTCAAGCAGCGCATCGACGGCCAGGACAAGGCCCTGGTCCTGCCGCAGGCCTGGTCGGCCACCCTGCTGGGCAGCCCGTACATCCGGCCCATCGGCGCCACGTACGACATCGAGACGATCAACGCGATCGACTTCCTGATGAAGGAGAAGGGCCTGAAGAAGGGCGACAGCATCGGCCACGTGTACTTCGAGGGCGACTACGGAGAGAACGCTCTGACGGGCTCCCGGTACATGGCGGAGCAGTCGGGTCTCAAGGTCGTCGAGCAGAAGATCAAACCCACGGACAACGACATGACCGGCCAGGTCGTCGCGCTGAAGAAGGCCGGGGTGAAGGCCGTCGTGATCAGCGCGGGACCGCGGCAGGCGGCCTCGCTCGTCGGGGTCGCGGCGGCCGGCAAGTTCAATGTGCCGATCATCGGCAACAACTCGGCGTTCGCCCCGCAGCTCCTGGCCACCGCGGCCGCCCCGGCACTGGAGGCGAACTACTACGTCGCGAACCCCTCGCTGCCGATCGGAGCGGACACCCCGAAGGCGAAGAAGCTGGTCGCGGACTACAAGGCCGCCTACCCGAAGGACTCCCTGGACAACGGCGTGGTGGCCGGCTGGACGGCCGCGACGGCGTTCGGCGAGGCGCTGAAGAAGGCCTGCGCGTCCAAGGACCTCACCCGTGCGGGCGTCGACAAGGCCCTGCTGACCATCGACGCCCTCGACACGGGGTTCGGCATCCCGCAGGACTTCACCGACCCGAAGTCGGCGTCGTCGAAGGAGAGCGTCATCCTCCAGCCCGACAAGAACGCCGTGGGCGGGATGAAGGTCGTCCGTGAGGCGGAGGCCTCGTCCGTCGCCCAGGGGTACACACCCGGCGCCTGACCCCGGCGCACGCCCGGCGCATGACCCACTGCGCTCCCGCGCGGGGGCGCACGGGAGCGCAGTGGGTCCGCACAGCGGAAGGGCCCCGAACCGTGTGGTTCGGGGCCCTTCCGTGTCGTACGGGGTGTTACGGGAGCTGTGCGGCGCGTGCCTCACGTCGGTTGCCCCGGAAGTTGTTCACCCGGCGGGCCGTGGCGAACAGCGGGATCACCGCGCCCATGACCAGCTGGAGCGCACAACCGGTCTGGAGGAGCAGCTGGCCACCGGGGGCGTCGAACGCCCAGGCCGCCAGGAGCGCCATCGAGAGCACGATCCAGGAGAGCATCGCCACCGCGAGGCGGCCACGCGGCTTGGGGTACTCGACCCGGCTCACCATCAGCCACGCGGTGCCCATGATCGCCATGAGCGTGGCGACGAAGGGCAGCTCCAGCAGGATGATCGAGACCACCGTCAGCGCGCCGAACGGGCTCGGCATGCCCTGGAACGTGCCGTCCTTCACCGTGACGCAGGAGAATCTCGCGAGCCTCAGCACCACGGCCAGGAGCACCACGATCGCTCCGACCGCCGCCACCTTCTGGTAGGCGTCGTCCGCGACCATGCCGTAGACCAGCACGAAGTACGCCGGCGCGAGGCCGAAGCTGATCAGGTCGGACAGGTTGTCCAGCTCGGCGCCCATGGGGGAGGAGCGCAGCTTGCGGGCCACCAGTCCGTCGAACAGGTCGAAGATCGCGGCGCAGAGCATGAGGATCACGGCCGTCGCGGCGGAGTGACGGGCCATGCCCGACTCGTCGCTGCCCGTGAGGTGCGGGATCAGGATGCCGGTGGTGGTGTAGTACACCGCCATGAAGCCGCAGGTGGCGTTGCCGAGCGTGAGCGTGTCCGCTATCGACAGACGGAGCGAGAGAGGCATCTCCTCGTCGTCGTCCATCTCATCGGCCTCCGGCACCCAGCCGGCCTGTGTCTCGGGATCAATCACGGTCAATTCGAGTCACCCCAGCCACGGTCTTCTGACCGACCTCCACGTCGACCTCGACACCCTCGGGGAGGTAGATGTCCACGCGAGAGCCGAAGCGGATCAGGCCGATCCGGTCACCCTGCTCGACCTTCGTCCCCTGCGGGATGTAGGGCACGATGCGACGGGCGACGGCGCCGGCGATCTGGATCATCTCGATGTCACCGAGTTCGGTGTCGAAGTGCCAGACGACGCGCTCGTTGTTCTCGCTCTCCTTGTTGAACGCCGGGACGAACCCGCCGGGGATGTGCTCGACCGACGTCACCGTGCCGGAGAGTGGCGCGCGGTTGACGTGGACGTTGAGCGGGCTCATGAAGATCGCGACGCGGGTGCGCCCGTCCTTCCACGGCATGATGCTCTGCACCACTCCGTCGGCGGGCGAGATGACCCGGCCCTGCGCGATCTCACGCTCGGGGTCGCGGAAGAACCACAGCATCCCGGCCGCGAGTGCGGTGACGGGTACGGCCACGGCCTTGGCCGCGCCGGAACGGCGCGAACGGGCCAGACTGAGTGCTGCGGTGGCAACGGTCGGGAGAAGCCACGGCGATGCTCCGCGCGCGAGGCGGACCCGGCCGCGAGGTGCAGAGGTTTGGCTGTGGGGCATGGATGACCTTCGTAGCGGATGATGCCGCGCTCGAACGGGGGACGGCGGCTTTCACGCGATCGTACCGGTCGCAGACCGCAACTGGGCAAGCCAAGTTGCGGAGTCGACGACTGAAGAGAGCTGACGGGGTGTGACCTTCTTAGCGAAGAAAACACCCCGAACCCGGACATCTAGCCCTGGAGTCGATACTCTTCGAGCAGTCGGCGCCCGATGATCATTTTCTGGATCTCGGCGGTACCCTCGCCGATCAGCAGCATCGGTGCCTCACGGTAGAGGCGCTCGATCTCGTACTCCTTGGAGAAGCCGTAGCCGCCGTGGATCCGGAAAGCATCTTCCACGACCTCTTTGCAGTACTCGGAGGCGAGGTACTTCGCCATCCCTGCTTCGAGGTCGTTTCGTTCCCCGGAGTCCTTTTTGCGAGCCGCGTTCACCATCATTGCATGGGCGGCCTCGACCTTGGTAGCCATCTCGGCCAACTTGAACTGGATCGCCTGATGCTGAGCGATGGCCTTGCCGAAAGTGTGACGTTGCTGGGCATATGAGACGCCGAGCTCGAATGCGCGCTGTGCGACGCCGCAGCCACGGGCCGCGACATTGACGCGGCCGACCTCGACTCCGTCCATCATTTGGTAAAACCCTCGGCCGGTGGTGCCGCCGAGGACCCGATTGGCCGGAATGCGCAGTCCGTCCATGATGAGTTCGGTGGTGTCGACCCCCTTGTAACCCATCTTGTCGATCTTCCCGGGGATGGTGAGGCCCGGGCGGACCTCTCCGAAGCCGGGCTCCTTCTCCACGAGGAAGGTCGTCATCGACTTGTGGGGCGCCGTGCCCTCGGGGTGTCCTTCGTCACTTCGGACGAGAACGGCCACCAGATTCGAGGATCCGCCGTTCGTCAGCCACATCTTCTGGCCGTTCAGGACGTACTCGTCGCCGTCCTTGACCGCCTTGGACGTGATGGCCGACACATCGGAGCCGAGCGCCGGCTCCGACATCGAGAAGGCGCCGCGCGTCTCGCCGAGCGCCATGCGGGGCAGGAAGTGGTCCTTCTGCTCCTGCGTCCCGTGCTGCTTGAGCATGTACGCCACGATGAAGTGGGTGTTGATGATGCCGGAGACCGACATCCAGCCGCGGGCGATCTCCTCCACGCACAGCGCGTAGGTGAGGAGCGACTCGCCCAGGCCCCCGTACTCCTCGGGGATCATCAGACCGAACAGACCCAGCTCCTTGAGTCCGTCGACGATCTGCTGGGGGTACTCGTCGCGGTGCTCCAGCTCGGTGGCGACCGGGATGATCTCCTTGTCCACGAAATCGCGGACCGTGGAGAGGATCTCCCGCTGGACGTCGGTCAGACCGGCGGTCTGGGCGAGTCGCGCCATGACTACTTCTCCGTCTTCTTCTCCGCCGGGGCGGTGAGTTCGGGCCGGCCGGGCTGCTCGCCGCCGCGCTCCTTGATGTACGTCTCGGTGGGGACCATCACCTTGCGGCGGAACACGCAGACCAGCGTGCCGTCCTGCTTGTAGCCCTTGGTCTCCACGTAGACGATCCCGCGGTCCGACTTGGACCGGGAGGGCGTCTTGTCGAGGACCGTGGTCTCGCCGTAGATCGTGTCGCCGTGGAAGGTCGGCGCCACGTGCTTCAGCGACTCGACCTCCAGGTTGGCGATCGCCTTGCCCGAGACGTCCGGCACGGACATGCCGAGGAGCAGCGAGTAGATGTAGTTGCCGACGACGACGTTCTTGCCGAAATCGGTCGTCTTCTCCGCATAGTTGCTGTCCATGTGGAGCGGGTGGTGGTTCATGGTCAGCAGACAGAAGAGGTGGTCGTCGTACTCCGTGACCGTCTTCCCGGGCCAGTGCTTGTAGACCGCCCCGACCTCGAACTCTTCGTAGGTGCGTCCGAACTGCATGGTGCTCAGGCCTCCGGGGCTTCGAACGAGGTGGTGCGCTGCATGCCGGCGGCCCGGCCCTTGCCCGAGATGACGAGCGCCATCTTGCGGCTGGCCTCGTCGATCATCTCGTCGCCGAGCATCGCGGAGCCCTTCTTGCCGCCCGCCTCGGACGTGTAGTAGTCGTACGCGTCCAGGATCAGCTCGGCGTGGTCGAAGTCCTCCTGCGAGGGGGAGAAGATCTCGTTGGAGGCCTCCACCTGACCCGGGTGCAGCACCCACTTGCCGTCGAAGCCGAGGGCGGCGGCGCGCTGGGCGACCGCGCGGTAGCCGTCGATGTTGCGGATCTGGAGGTAGGGACCGTCGATCGCCTGGAGGTTGTTGGCACGCGCGGCCATCAGGATCTTCATCAGGATGTAGTGGTAGGCGTCCGCCGGGTAGCCGGGCGGCTGCTCACCCACGACCAGCGACTTCATGTTGATCGACGCCATGAAGTCGGCCGGGCCGAAGATGATCGTCTCCACGCGCTGCGAGGCCGTGGCGATCTCGTTGACGTTGTTCAGGCCCTGGGCGTTCTCGATCTGCGCCTCGATGCCGATCTTGCCGACCTCGAAGCCCATCGTCTTCTCGATCTGCGTCAGCAGCAGGTCGAGGGCCACGACCTGCTGGGCCGTCTGGACCTTCGGCAGCATGATGCAGTCGAGGTTCTGGCCCGCGCCCTCGACGACCGTGACGACATCGCGGTACGTCCACTCGGTGGTCCAGTCGTTGACGCGCACGACCCGCGTCTTGCCGGTCCAGTCACCCTCGTTGAGGAACTTGACGATGGTGTGCCGGGCGTCGGGCTTGGCCAGCGGCGCGCACGCGTCCTCCAGGTCCAGGAAGACCTGGTCCGCGGGCAGCCCCTGGGCCTTCTCCAGGAAGCGGGGGTTGCTGCCCGGCACCGCCAGGCAGGAACGTCGCGGACGCAGACGGTTGACGGGCGTGGTCATGCGGGGACCTCCAGGGGGTCGAGCTTGTTCGCTTTCCGGATCTCGTCGACGATACGGCCGATGATTCCGGTGATGTCGAAGTCCTTCGGTGTGAAGACCGCGGCCACTCCCGCGGCCCGCAGCTGTTCGGCGTCGGCGTTCGGGATGATCCCGCCCGCGATCACCGGAATGTCGCCCGCGCCGGCCGTGCGCATCTTCTCCAGGACGTCCGGCACCAGCTGGGCGTGCGAGCCGGACAGGATGGACAGGCCGACGGCGTGCACGTCCTCGGCCACGGCCGCGTCCACGATCTGCTCCGGGGTGAGCCGGATGCCCTGGTAGACCACCTCGAACCCGGCGTCGCGGGCCCGCACGGCGATCTGCTCGGCGCCGTTGGAGTGCCCGTCCAGGCCCGGCTTGCCCACCAGGAACCGGAGGTTGCCGGCGCCGAGCTCCTTGGCGGTCAGCTCCACCTTGCGGCGCACCAGGGCGAGCGCGGTGCCCTCCTCGGCGGTGACCGCGACGGGTGCCGAGGAGACACCGGTCGGGGCACGGAACTCGCCGAACACCTCGCGCAGGGCCCCGGCCCACTCGCCGGTGGTGACACCGGCGCGGGCGCACTCCAGGGTGGCCTCCATGAGGTTGTCGGTGCCCTTCGCGGCCTCCTTCAGCCGCTCCAGCGCCTTGCACGGGCGCGGGTGGTTGAAGGGCGGCTGGTAGCGCGTGTCGCGCCAGGTCCCCAGCGCGGAGATCACCCGGGCCTCGACCGCCGGGTCGACCGTCATGATCGCCGCGTCCAGGTCGGCCGTGAGCGGGTTCGGCTCGGTCGACTGGAAGACGTTGACGCCGACGATCTTGTCGGTGCCGCCCTCGATGCGGCCCCGGCGCTCGGCGTGCGAGGAGACGAGCTGCGACTTGAGGTAGCCGGACTCGACGGCGGCCATCGCGCCGCCCATCGCCTCGATCCGGTCGATCTCGGCCAGCGACTCCTCGACGAGTTCGGTCACCTTGGCCTCGATGACGTGCGAGCCCTCGAAGATGTCCTCGTACTCCAGCAGGTCGCTCTCGTGCGCCAGCACCTGCTGGATGCGCAGCGACCACTGCTGGTCCCACGGGCGGGGCAGGCCGAGCGCCTCGTTCCAGGCGGGCAGCTGGACGGCACGCGCGCGGGCGTCCTTGGACAGGGTGACGGCCAGCATCTCCAGCACGATCCGCTGGACGTTGTTCTCCGGCTGCGCCTCGGTCAGACCGAGGGAGTTGACCTGGACGCCGTACCGGAAGCGCCGCTGCTTGGGGTCCTCGATGCCGTACCGCTCACGCGTGATCTTGTCCCAGATCCGCCCGAACGCCCGCATCTTGCACATCTCCTCGATGAAGCGGACACCCGCGTTCACGAAGAAGGAGATACGGGCCACGACCTCGCCCTTGCGGTCCTCGGCGATCTGCCCGGACGCGAACACCGCGTCCAGGACGGCGATCGCGGTGGACATCGCGTACGCGATCTCCTGGACCGGCGTGGCGCCCGCCTCCTGCAGGTGGTAGCTGCAGATGTTGATCGGGTTCCACTTGGGGATGTGGTTGACCGTGTACGTGATCATGTCCGTCGTCAGACGGAGGGAGGGCACCGGCGGGAAGACGTGCGTCCCCCGCGAGAGGTACTCCTTCACGATGTCGTTCTGGGTCGTGCCCTGGAGCTTGGTGATGTCGGCGCCCTGCTCCTCGGCGACGACCTGATAGAGCGCCAGCAGCCACATGGCGGTGGCGTTGATGGTCATCGAGGTGTTCATCTGCTCCAGGGGGATGTCCTGGAACAGCCGGCGCATGTCACCGAGGTGCGAGACCGGCACGCCGACCCGGCCGACCTCGCCGCGGGCGAGGATGTGGTCGGGGTCGTAGCCCGTCTGTGTCGGCAGGTCGAAGGCCACGGAGAGCCCTGTCTGCCCCTTGGCGAGGTTACGCCGGTACAACTCGTTGGACGCCTCGGCCGTGGAGTGGCCGGCGTACGTCCGCATGAGCCACGGCCGGTCCTTCGCCCTCTGCCCGTCGGCTGTCTGACGCTCTGTCATGGATGGACCTCAGACGTTCCGGAAGCGGTTGATGGCGTCGATGTGCTGGGCGCGCTTCTCCTGGTCGCGCACGCCCAGGCCCTCCTCGGGCGCCAGCGCGAGCACGCCGACCTTGCCCTGGTGGAGGTTGCGGTGCACGTCGTAGGCGGCCTGCCCGGTGTCCTCCAGGGAGTAGACCTTGGAGAGCGTCGGGTGGATCTTGCCCTTGGCGACGAGCCGGTTGGCCTCCCAGGCCTCGCGGTAGTTCGCGAAGTGCGAGCCGATGATCCGCTTCAGGGACATCCACAGGTAGCGGTTGTCGTACTCGTGCATGTAGCCCGAGGTCGAGGCGCAGGTGGTGATGGTGCCGCCCTTGCGGGTGACGTAGACCGAGGCGCCGAAGGTCTCGCGGCCGGGGTGCTCGAAGACGATGTCGATGTCCTCGCCGCCGGTGAACTCGCGGATGCGCTTGCCGAAGCGCTTCCACTCCTTCGGGTCCTGGGTGGTCTCGTCCTTCCAGAACTTGTAGCCCTCGGCGTTGCGGTCGATGATCGCCTCGGCGCCCATCGAGCGGCAGATGTCCGCCTTCTGCTCGCTGGAGACGACGCAGATCGGGTTGGCACCGCCGGCGAGCGCGAACTGCGTGGCGTACGAGCCGAGTCCACCGCTCGCGCCCCAGATCAGGACGTTGTCGCCCTGCTTCATGCCGGCGCCGTTGCGGGAGACGAGCTGCCGGTAGGCGGTGGAGTTCACCAGCCCGGGGGCGGCGGCCTCCTCCCAGCTCAGGTGGTCCGGCTTGGGCATCAGCTGGTTGGACTTGACGAGCGCGATCTCGGCGAGGCCGCCGAAGTTGGTCTCGAAGCCCCAGATGCGCTGCTCGGGGTCGAGCATCGTGTCGTTGTGGCCGTCGGAGGACTCCAGCTCGACGGACAGACAGTGTGCGACGACCTCGTCGCCGGGCTTCCAGGAGTTGACTCCCGGGCCGGTGCGCAGGACGACGCCCGCGAGGTCCGAACCGATGATGTGGTACGGCAGGTCGTGGCGCTTGCTGAGGTCGCTGAGCCGCCCGTAGCGCTCCAGGAAGTTGAAGGTCGACACCGGCTCGAAGATCGACGTCCAGACCGAGTTGTAGTTCACGGAGGACGCCATCACCGCGACCAGGGCCTCGCCCGGGCCGAGTTCCGGCACCGGCACGTCGTCCAGGTGGATCGACTTGCGGGGGTCCTTGTCGCGGCTGCTGAGCCCGGCGAACATCTCCGTCTCGTCCTTGTGCACGGTGATCGCGCGGTAGGAGTCGGGGAGCGGAAGAGCGGCGAAGTCGGCGGACGTGGCCGTCTGCGACTGAATCGCGTCCAGGATTTCCTTCACGGTGTTGCCTCCGGCGATGCGCGTCCTGAGGGGGAACGCTGAGGGTTACGTCGGTGCTGCTGAGGGGTGTGCCGTCGGTTCGGCGGAGGTGGTGCTGGCAGCGCTGTGGTTGGCGCGGGAGGTTGCCTGTGACGCAGGCGTCCGGGCGCGCAGGCCATGGGGCTTGCGGGGACAGCCGGCGTACGAATGGTCTCTGCACGCCGGCCGCCCGGACTCCTTCAACGTATGGCACGCCGTGTCACCTGACAAGGCACGGAGTGCCAAAAGTTGCGCTCAGGTGAAATCTTTACGTAACAAGTGAGCGATGATCGATCAAATCGGAGTGCAAAGCACTCAAAGCAGGACACAAAAAACGCCGGACGCGCTCGAAGTGAGCGTGTCCGGCGCGTGGTCGGAGTAAGTGGGCCGTCGATGTGCGGCGGGTCGCTACGACCGTTCCTTGAGGGCCTGCTCGATGGTGCGCATCACCTGGTCCAGCGGTGCGTCGACACGGGCGACGGTCACCAGGACGTCCCCCTCGGTGAAGGACGACGCCGGCGCCTGTCGCGGCGCGGTCTCCCGTCCCGCGCCGATCCCGGTGCCGAAGGTCTTGCGGACGATCGCGAAGGCGTGGTCCAGCTGGGACTCCACGTCTCCCTGACCGCCGGCCCGCAGCCACCGCCGCAGGACGTGGTTGTGGGCCGTGACCACGGCCGAGGCGGCGACCTCGGCGAGCAGCGGATCGTCGTTGGCGTCGTCGTCGTGCGCGTGCTCGTCGAAGTGGCCCAGCAGATAGCGCGTGAAGAGCCGCTCGTAGCGGGCCACCGAGGCGATCTCGGCCTCGCGCAGCGTCGGCACCTCGCGCGTCAGCTTGTACCGGGAGACGGAGATCTCCGGCTGGGCCGCGTACATCTTCATGACTTCCTTGATACCGCGGCACACGGTGTCGAGCGGATGCTCGTGCGGGGGCGCCGCGTTCAGCACCGCCTCGGCCCGGATCAGGGTGTCGTCGTGATCGGGGAAGATCGCCTCTTCCTTGGAGCGGAAGTGGCGGAAGAACGTACGGCGGGCCACTCCGGCCCGGGCCGCGATCTCGTCGACGGTGGTCGCCTCGTACCCCTTGGCGGCGAACAGCTCCATGGCCGCGGCCGCCAGTTCCCGGCGCATCTTGAGGCGTTGGGCCGCCGCGCGACTGCCCGCGGCGCTCTCCGGCGCGTCGGGCGTGGCTGGTGTACGTGAGGACTTGGCGGGCTGGGGCATGCCCCGAACGTACTGCATGTGCGCAGGAGAGCGCGCATGTCCGGGGATCCCCCCGCCCTGGAAGGGCGGGGGGTGTCCGGCGGGGCCCAGCAGTCCGCCCCAGTCGGCGTCGTCCGCGAACCAGTCGCCCGGACGCTCAGCGGCGGGCATATTCGCGGAAGCCGCGGCCCGTCTTGCGGCCGAGGCAGCCCGCGGCCACCAGGTGCTCCAGAAGCGGGGCGGGGGCGAGTCCCGGGTCCCGGAACTCGCGGTGCAGGACCTTCTCGATGGCCAGCGAGACATCGAGACCGACCACGTCGAGCAGCTCGAAGGGTCCCATCGGGTAGCCGCCGCCCAGCTTCATCGCCGCGTCGATGTCGTCCAGCGAGGCGTAGTGCTCCTGCACCATCTTGATCGCGTTGTTCAGGTAAGGGAACAGCAGCGCGTTCACGATGAAGCCGGCCCGGTCACCGCAGTCCACCGGGTGCTTGCGGATCTTCGCGCAGACCTCGCGCACGGTGGCGTGCACGTCGTCCGCGGTCAGCACGGTCCGCACGACCTCGACGAGCTTCATCGCCGGGGCCGGGTTGAAGAAGTGCATGCCGATGACGTCCTGCGGGCGCGAGGTGGCGCGGGCGCAGGCGACGACGGGCAGCGAGGAGGTGGTGGTGGCGAGGATCGCGCCGGGCTTGCAGACCTTGTCGAACGTGCCGAACAGCTGCTGCTTGACCTCCAGGTCCTCGGCGACCGCCTCCAGCGCCAGGTCCACGTCGGCGAAGTCGTCGTAGCTGCCGGTCGGCGTGATCAGCTCCAGGGTCCGCGCCGCCGCCTCGGCCGTCATCCGGCCCTTGTCGACAGAGCGGTTGAGCGACTTGCCGATGCGGGCCTTCGCGGTCTGCGCCTTCTCCTCCGTGCGGGCGGCGAGGACGACCTCGTACCCGGCCTTGGCGAAGACCTCGGCGATCCCGGAGGCCATCGTGCCGGAGCCGGCCACACCCACCGAGCGGACCGTACGCCCCTCCGCCAGGACGGCGCCCTCCAGCGGCGTCAGCGCGTCCCGCACGACGGCGTCGCTGCCCGGGGCCTCGTACGAGTAGAAGCCGCGGCCGGACTTACGCCCGGTCAGGCCCGCCTCGCTGAGCTGCTTGAGGATGGGCGCGGGGGCGTGCAGCCGGTCGCGCGACTCGGAGTACATCGCCTCCAGGACGGTCCGCGCGGTGTCCACGCCGATCAGGTCGAGCAGCGCGAGCGGGCCCATGGGCAGTCCGCAGCCGAGCTTCATCGCCGCGTCGATGTCCTCGCGGGAGGCGTACTTCGCCTCGTACATCGCGGCCGCCTGGTTGAGGTAGCCGAAGAGCAGTCCGTCGGCGACGAAACCGGGGCGGTCGCCCACCGCGACGGGCTCCTTCCCGAGTTCCAGGGCCAGGTCGGTGACCGCGGCCACGGCCGTCGGCGCGGTCAGCACCGAGGAGACGACCTCGACGAGCTTCATCGCGGGCGCCGGGTTGAAGAAGTGCAGGCCGAGCACGCGCTCGGGGTGGGCCGAGTCGGCGGCCAGACGCGTCACGGACAGGGCGTTGGTGCCCGTCGCGAGGATCGCCTCGCGACGCACGATGCCGTCGAGCGCCCGGAAGACCTGCTGCTTGATGTCGTACGACTCCGGGGTCACCTCGATGACGAGGTCGGCGTCGGCGGCGGCCGCGAGGTCGGTGAAGGTACGGAAGCGGGCGAGGGCGTCGGTGCGCTCCGCGTCGCTCATGTGCTCGCGTCGCACGGCGCGGGCGGTGGAGGCTTCGAGGGTGGCCACGGCCTGGGCGGCCGCGGCCTCACTGATGTCGATGCCGATCACGTCACGGCCGGCCCGGGCCAGGACTTCGGCGATGCCGGTGCCCATGGTGCCGAGGCCGACGACGGCGACGGTCTTCAGCGGGGACAGAGGGGTGTCGGACAGGGGAGTGGCCATCGCGGGACTCCAGAAAGTGGTGACGGCTGAGGAGCGCACGCGGGTACGCCGACAGGCGCACACCGTGCGGAGGTTGCGGGTGTTTCCGGGCTGACGAGCGCACACGCCCGGTGCCGTCCCGAAGCGCCGAGGAACGGGCGCCCGTGGGAGGTGAAAGCCGACCGGCCCTGTCCCGGAGCCATGTCGTACTGAGGTACCTGAAGTACCGAACCGACTGCTCTCACGGTGGCTGCGTCACCAGGCCACCGAGAGGTGAGACACGAGTGGGTAACTCGCTCGTCTGAGCTTAACCCGCCGGTAACGAGCGCGCCAGTCCCCGACTTTGTGATGTACGTCCCCGCACCTAGGTCCTGTCGTCAAATTCCCGTCGTCCGCCCGGAGGGCGGGCCCTGCGGCGTCAGGTGCGTGCTCTCGGCGTGCCGGGCTCAGACCCTCGTACTGGATGTACTTGGGTCTGTGCCCGGTGCGTCGAGAGTGCGTGCATGGCGTCGCGGGGCAGACGGGAATTTGACGACAGGACCTAGCGGGCTTGCCTAAGCTCGGCCCATGGACGAAGCGTTGCGATCACTCACGGAGCGTCTGCGCGCCGAGGCCGGGGCCCCGGCCTCGGCGGCCTACGAACGACTGGCGCGGACGGCGGACCCCGACGTGCTGGCCGCGGCGCTGACCGAGCCCGGACAGCCGCTCTGGGCACGGGAGTTGGTCGCCTTCCGGCTCGGCACGGCAGGGGACCGGCGGGCCTTCGAAGCGCTCGTCCTGCTGCTCAACCACCGTGATCCGCAACGCTGCGCGTCCGCCGCCCACGCCCTGGCCCGGCTCGGCGACCCGCGCACGGCCCGTGCCGCCGCGGCGCTCGCCACCAACGAGCTGCGGGTCGCGTACGCGCTCCAGCCCGTACGGCTCCTGGTCGAACTGCGCGCGCCCGAGGCCGTACCCGCGCTGATCACCACCCTGGAGCGCAGGCTGCGCCCGCACGACCCCTACCGCAAGGTCGCCCTCGCGTGCGCGGAAGGTCTGGGCGTCCTGGGCGACGCCCGCGCCAGAAGGGTCCTGAACGAGGCACTGGCCCATCCGGCGCTCGCGGAGACGGCCGTGCGCGCGCTGACCCGGCTGCCCGAGGACCAGGTCTAGGGCTCGCGCCGGTGCCTGTGTGCGGGGCCGGGCGGGCCGGCGCCGGCCGGAACTGACGCGGTCCGGCCCGCCCGCGTCAGTCCCGGCCGGCGCCGGTCAGTGCGCGGGCGTAGCGCACCTCGGGCACCGCGACCCCGGCCGCCTCGAAGGGCTCCTCGGCGCCGTCGGGGCCGAAGCCGGATCTTTCGTAGAAGCGGCGGGCCGCGGTGTTCTCCTTGAGGACCCACAGCAGCATGCGTTCGTGCCCGGCCGCCGCGCAGCGGTCCGAGGACTCCCGCAGCAGGGCTTGGCCGACCCCCTGGCCCAGCACGTCGGGGTGTACGTAGATGGCGTACAGCTCGACTTCCCCGGGCCCCGCCCCGCTGTCCCGGTGCGGTCCGTGGCAGGCCCAGCCGACCACGGATCCGTCGCGCTCCGCGACCAGGTTCACGACGCTGCCGTCACCCTGTTCGAGGTGGCGGCGCCGGCGCGCCGCGTCCTCGGCCACGCTGAGTCCGTCCAGGTACGACTGCGGTATCAGGCCCTTGTACGCGGCCTGCCAGCCGCGCACCCGGATCTCCGCCACGCGCGGACAGTCGTCGAGGGTCATCTCACGGACCCGGGGCCCGCTCACGTGCCGACCACCGCGTACGCCTCGATCTCCATCAGGAACTCGGGCCGGATCAGTGCGGCGACCTGGACCGCCGAGGCGGCCGGAAGGCGCTCCGCGGGTATGTGCGCGGCGCGGGCGGCCCGGATCGCGGGCATGTGGGCCATGTCCGTGACGAAGAAGGTGAGTTTGACGACGTCGTCGAAGCCGGCGCCCGCCGCCGCCAGGCACCGACGCAGGTTCTCGAAGACCTGACGGGCCTGGGCCTCGGCGTCGCCCTCGCCGACGAGGCCGCCGTCTTCGTCCAGGGGGACCTGGCCCGACACCGCGACGAAGCGGCCCGTGCCCGTCACGACATGGGAGTAGGCGGCGGCTGGGGCGACCCCGTCGGGGGCGGAGATGCGTGTCGGCTCACTCATGGGTCCATGGTGGACCATGGGTCCGACAACGCCCCCGACGGGCGTCCGCGCGGGCGGGGTTCAGCCTCGGTGACCGAGGAGTCCGTGCAGCGTCGCGCCCCGTGACGAGGAGGACGCGGCCTTCGCGGTCAGCGGTTTCGGATCGGGTAGCGTCTCGCACACCGCGTCGGCCTCGCCGCTGCCGTGCGGCACCTTGCCGCTGGTCAGATAGGCCGACAGGTACTTGTCCAGGCAGGCGTTGCCGCTCAGCGTGATGCCGTGGTTGCCGCCGCCCTGTTCGACCACCAGGCTGGAGCCGCGCAGCTGGTGATGGACGGTCACCCCTCCCTCGTAGGGAGTGGCCGCGTCGTCGGTCGCCTGGAAGAGCAGCGTCGGCGGCAGACGGCGGTTGGAGATGTCCACCGGCCGGAGCGAGTCCGTGGGCCAGAACGCGCACGGCGCGTTGTACCAGGCGTTGTTCCAGGCCATGAACGGCGCCTTGTCGTACACCGCCCAGTTGTCCCGGCGCCACTGGCGCCAGTCGCGCGGCCAGGACGCGTCACGGCACTGGACCGCCGTGTAGACGCTGTAGCCGTTGTCTCCCGAGGCGTCCACGGCCCCGAAGTTCTCGTACGCCTCCACGAGCGCGTCCGAGTTCTTGCTGTTCACGTAGGAAGCGAACGCCTCGGCGAGGTAGGGCCAGTAGCCGTTGTAGTAGCCGCCCGGGATGAAGGTGTCCTCCAGTTCGGAGGCGCCCACCTTCTTCTGCGCGGGGGCCTTGGCGAGCGCCGCGCGCATCGCGTACCACTTGGCCTCGACCGCGGCCGGGTCGGTGCCGAGCTTGTAGGCCGCGTCGTTCTTGGCGACCCACGCCAGGAACGCCAGGTGGCGGTCGTTGAAGGCGTAGTCCTGGCTGAGGTTGTCGTCGTACCACACCCCGGTGGGGTCGACGATGGAGTCGAGGACCAGCCGGCGGACCCGCTGCGGATACAGCTTGGCGTACACGGCTCCCAGGTAGGTGCCGTACGAGTAGCCGAAGTAGTTGATCTTCTTGGCGCCCAGGGCCGCGCGGATCGCGTCCATGTCGCGGACCGCGCTCACCGTGTCGAGGTACGGCAGCAGTTTCGCGTACTTCGTGCCGCACGCCTCGGCGAAGGCCCTGGCGCGGGCGAGGTTGGCCTTCTCGAGGGCCCTGGTGCTCGGCACGGTGTCGGGGCGGACGGGCTTGAAGTGTCCCGGCTCGCAGTCGATCGCGGGCTTGCTCCTGCCGACACCGCGCGGGTCGAAGCCGATGACGTCGTACTGCGCCGCCACGGCCTTGGGCAGCGTGGAGGCGACGAACCCGGCCAGCGTCAGTCCGCTGCCGCCGGGACCGCCCGGGTTCACCAGCAGCGGTCCCTGGTACGTCTTCGCGGTGTGCGGGACGCGGGACAGGGCGAGGGTGATCCGCTCGCTGTAGGGGTTCTTATGGTCCAGCGGTACCTTCACGGACGCGCACTGGAGCGTCGGATAGTCGCTGGTGCCGCACTTCTTCCAGACGGGTTTCGCGGTCCGGGCGGTGCGCGGTGCGGCGGCGGAGCCGGTGCTCGCCTCGGCGGGGATCGACGTGATCATCCCGGCCAGCACGACGGCCGCCCCGCACAGAGCGGCTGCGCGTTTTTTCACAAGGCCTCCCAGGACGGAGGGTTCTGAGCCGTGCACGCCACGGCCTTCGCCGTATCGTCCCGGACAGGGGTCCTGGAAGAACGTGTTCCGGTGAGACTCGACCCGATTGGATCGCGGGATGCGCTCGGATGCCGCCACGAACCGCATCCCGGGCCTTCGGGGAGGCGGTCTCGCGGGAAGCACGGGACAAGCCGCCAAGCCGCTGTGACGGGTCGTCATCGGCCTTCAGAGCAGCGTCAGCTGTGTCGGTCCCGGCGCGGTGGGGGCCTGCGCGGCGGGCGCCGGGGCTGCCGCGGGCTCGGGAAGGGTGATCCGGCGCGGCATGCCCGCGCGCGCGGGGCCGATGCCGTACTCCTGTGCCAGCTCGTGCACCTGACGGGTGATCCGGCGCTGATACCACTTCGGGGCGTAGGCGCCCTCCGCGTACAGCCGCTCGTAGCGCCGTACGAGGTAAGGGTGGTGGTGTTCCAGCCAGGCCATGAACCACTCCCGGGCGCCGGGCCGCAGATGCAGCACCAGCGGGGTCACCGAGGTGGCCCCGGACGCCGCGACGGCCTGGACGGTGGCGCGCAGCTGGGCGGGGTGGTCGCCGAGGAAGGGGATCACGGGGGCCATGAGGACGCCGCAGCCGATGCCGTGGTCCGTCAGGGTGCGGACGACGTCCAGGCGGCGCTCGGGGGCCGGTGTGCCCGGCTCCACGGTGCGCCACAGCTCGGTGTCGGTGAAACCCACGGAGACCGAGATCCCGACGTCGGTGACCTCGGAGGCCTGCTTCAGCAGGTCGAGGTCGCGCAGGACGAGCGTGCCCTTCGTCAGGATCGAGAAGGGGTTCGCGTGGTCGCGCAGGGCCGCGATGATGCCCGGCATGAGCCGGTAGCGGCCCTCCGCGCGCTGGTAGCAGTCGACGTTGGTGCCCATGGCGATGTGCTCGCCGTGCCAGCGGGGCGAGGCGAGCTGGCGGCGCAGCAGCTCCGGCGCGTTGACCTTCACCACGATCTGAGAGTCGAACCCGAGTCCGGTGTCGAGGTCCAGATAGCTGTGCGTCTTGCGGGCGAAACAGTAGACACAGGCGTGTGAGCAGCCGCGATAGGGGTTGACCGTCCACTCGAACGGCATCCGGGAGGCTCCCGGCACCCGGTTCACGATCGAGCGCGCCCGGACCTCGTGGAACGTGATCCCTCTGAACTCGGGCGTGTCGAACGTCCTTGTCGTGACCGTGTCCGCGCTGAACAGGGCGGCGTCCCGGGCGGGGCCCCCGGCGGGGTCCGCTGTCAGGTTCTCCCAGCGCATGGCGCCTCCTAGGTAGCACTGGACAGAGAATAGAACACATGTTCCCTTGATCGTGCGACCTGATTCCCGTGTCGCCCCGCCGGCGCCGCCCGCGTCCACGGGCACCCCGATTTGGGGGGCCGGGGCGCCGGGTGGTTGGCTGGCCGCACACCCCGAGGAACCAAGTGCTGGAGGAAGTGCCATGGCGCAGGTCGAGGCGACGACGGAGCGGGTCATCGCGGCGGACGCGGAGGCGGTGTTCGACGCCCTGGCCGACTACGACGGCACGCGGCGCGAGCTGCTGCCCGAGCACTTCAGCGAGTACGAGGTGCGCGAGGGCGGCGACGGCGAGGGCACCCTCGTCCACTGGAAGCTCCAGGCCACCAGCAAGCGCGTCCGCGACTGCCTGCTCGAGGTGAGCGAGCCCACCGACGGCGAGCTCGTCGAGAAGGACCGCAACTCCTCCATGGTCACCACCTGGCGGGTCACCCCGGCCGGTGAGGGGAAGTCGCGCGTGGTGGTCACCAGCGTCTGGAACGGCGCGGGCGGCATCGGCGGCTTCTTCGAGCGGACCTTCGCGCCCAAGGGCCTCGGCCGCATCTACGACGCCGTGCTCGCCAACCTGGCGGCGCGGACCGAGAAGTGACCCCGCCCTCCGGGACGCGCACGGCTCTCTGAGGCCCAGGTGCGGCCGCCGGATGGTGACTTGACGGCCGCGGCCGTCAAGAGGCCGTCTCCGAAAGCGTGTTGCGCCCTCACCGTTTCGGGTGGAAGTCCCTCCCGCTCGGCGATATGCCGTAACTCGTCATGCTTGCCGGGAGTTGTCGCGATTGGCGGCAATTGCTCGGCGGATGTGACGAGGGGAGCGGACGCATGGGCGGGATCACTCGGGTGCGGGACGAACCGGCCGTCGCGCCCGCGCGAAACCCCGTTCCCGGGGCCGCCGAACCCGTCGGGCCGACCCCGCGGCAGGTGCGGCTGATCTTCTGCGGACTGATCCCCGCCCTGCTCCTCGCCGCCCTCGACCAGATGATCGTGGCCACCGCGCTCCCGGGGATCGTCGGAGAACTGCACGGCCTCGACAGGATGTCCTGGGCGATCACCGCCTACCTGCTCACCTCCACCGTCGTACTCCCCGTCTACGGCAAGCTCGGCGACCTCCACGGCCGCAAGGGCGTCTTCCAGTTCGCCATCGCCGTCTTCGTCGTCGGCTCCGCGCTCGCCGGACGGGCGGGGACCATGGACCAGCTGATCGCCTTCCGCGCGGTCCAGGGCGTCGGTGCCGGAGGCCTCGTGACCGGCGTGCAGGCGATCGTCGCGGACATCGTGCCGCCCCGTCGGCGCGGCCGGTTCATGGGGCTGATCGGCGCCGCGTTCGCTCTCGCCTCGGTCGCGGGCCCCCTGCTGGGCGGGTACTTCACCGACCAGCTGTCCTGGCGGTGGTGCTTCTACGTCAACGTGCCCTTCGGACTGCTCACCCTGGCCGTCGTCACCGTCGTCCTGAAGCTGCCGAAGCCCGCCGTCCGGGGACGCGTCGACGTCCTCGGAGTGCTGCTCCTCACCACGGCCTCGACCTGCCTGGTCCTGCTGACCAGCTGGGGCGGCACCGAGTACGCCTGGAGCTCACGGGTCGTCCTCGTCCTCGCGGCGGGCTATCCGCCCGTGGCCACCGTGCTCCAGGTCTCCGGAGGCGGCCGCACGGAACACGACCTGCACGTGGGCCACGAGGACTGACGCGCACGCACGCGCGGACCGGGCCCGGCAGGCGCCCCGGGAGGCGCGCCGCGCTCCGGAGCCGCCCCCGCCGAGGCCAATTCCCGCATTGCCGCACATCGTGACGGACCGCCGCCGTACGGTGGTGGAGGCGGCACAGATCTTGCGGAGCCGTGGGGGAGAGAGGGTCTGGGCCATGGACCATGGCACCGAAGCCGGCACGACTCCGAGCCCTGGGGCCGGGAACGGCGCGACGGACCACGCCGACGCCGGTCGCGTCCCGCTGGCCGTGGTGGTCGTGGACCGTGACGGGCTCGTCTCGCACTGGAGCAGCGGCGCGCGGCGCATGTTCGGCGTCCCCAAGGAAGAAGCTCTGGGCCGCCAGGCGGTGGACCTGCTCCCGGTCTCCGGCGCGCTCCCCGAGGACACGGGCGCGACCCCCTTCGGCAGCCGTGCCACGTACGACGGACTCGGGCCAGGCCTGGAGTCGTCCCTGGACGGGCATCTCTCCTATCCCGCCGCCGGACGCGCCCGGCTCACCGCGGCCGGTCCCGAGCGGATCGACGTCCTGTGGTGGGCCTACCCGCTGGTGGGCCCGGGCCCGGAGCGGCTGCTCGTGCTCGCCGCCGACGCGGCCGCGATGCGGCACGAGGACGACGACGTCTCCTTCGAGCGCATCGCACCCGGCTTCGCGCTGCACACCGACTTCCCCGGCGCCGAGGAACTGGCCCGCCGGCTCCCCGACATCCTGCCCAGCATGAGCGTCGGCGACAGCGCCCGCATCGTCTCGCAGGTTCTGGAACTGGGATATCCCGTCCTGGAGTTCAGCCAGAACGACCGGGTGCCCGTCACCCCCGACTGGGGCGTGCCCAGGCGCGCGGAGCGCAAGGCGCGCCGCGAGCGGGCGGCCCGGGCCGAGGCCCGCGGAGCGCCCCTGCCGGGGGACCTCGCGGACGACGAGGCAGAGGACCTCGAGTACGTCGCCGTCCGGGAACGTCTGGAATTCCTGAACGAGGTCAGCGGGCGCATCGGAACCTCCCTCGACCTGTCGCGCACCATCGTGGAGGTCAGCCGGGCCGTCGTGCCGCGCTTCACGGACGTGGCGGGCACCTATCTGCGTGAGCAGGTCGTCGCCGGTGAGGGCTTCCCCGACGGTGTGCCCGACACGACCACGATGTGGCACCGGGTCGCCCTGGAGCACACGGACGAGCCGGGCCGCTGGGACGACGTCGTGCCGGTCGGCGAGGTCATGCCCTTCCCGGCGCACACCCCGTTCTTCCAGTGCATGACCACCGGTGAGCCCGTCCTGGTGCCGCGCATCAGCGAGCGGATGGGGCACATGATCGCCGCGCAGTTCGAGAAGCGCGACATCAGGCCGCTCATCACCGGCCGCTCCATGCTGGTCGTGCCCCTCAAGGCCCGGAACGTGGTGCTCGGGTTCATGATCCTGCTGCGGCACCCCGAGCGCGTCGAGTTCAACGACATGGACCGGGTCACCGGCGCCGAACTGGCCGCCCGCGCGGGCCTGGTGCTGGACAACGCGCGCATGTACACCTACCAGGAGAGCGTCGCCGAGACCCTCCAGGACAGCATGCTGCCGACCATCGAACCCCGCATGGCCGGCTGCGACATCGCCACCCGCTATCTGCCGGGAACACTCCTCGGACGGGTCGGCGGCGACTGGTTCGACTCGGTGAAACTGCCCGGCTCGCGCACCGCCCTGGTCGTCGGGGACGTCATGGGCCACGGCCTCAACTCCGCCGCGATGATGGGCCAGTTGCGTACCGCCGTACAGACCATGGCCGCCCTCGACCTGCCGCCCGCCCAGCTCCTGCGCAGCCTGGACGACCTCGCCCAGCGCCTCGGCGACACCTACCTCGCGACCTGCCTGTACGCCGTCTACGACCCGATCGCCGGCCTGCTGCACCTCGCCAACGCCGGCCATGTCCCGCCGGTCCTGGTCCGCGCCGCGGACGGCCGCAGCGAACTGCTCGACCTGCCGACCGGAGCGCCCGTCGGGGTCGGCGGAGTGCCCTTCGAAGCGGTCCGCGTGCGGGTGCGGCCCGGCGACCGGCTCGTGATGTGCACCGACGGCCTTGTCGAGGTCCGCGGTGAGGACATCGGCGTCGGTCTGGCCACCCTCTGCGAGTCCGCCGCCCACCCGGCCGCCTCCATGGACCACGCCTGCGACACCATCATCCGCGCGCTCAACACCCGCGGCGGGCGCAAGGACGACGTCGCCCTGCTGATGGCCCGGCTCAACGGGATCGCGCCCGAGGACGTCGCCGAATGGCGCCTGGCGCTCGACCCGGTGGAGGTCGGCAGAGCGCGCGCCGTGGTCCGCGAACAGCTTCACGCGTGGGGTCTGGCGAGCCTCGCCGACAACGCCGGGCTGATGGTCGGCGAGCTCGTCACCAACGTCGTACGGCACACGCAGAGCCGCCGGATCGAGCTGCGGCTCGTTCGCGGCGACACCCTGCTCTGCGAGGTGGACGACGACGACCACACGCTCCCGGTCCTGCTCAGCGCGGGGCCCGGGGACGAGTTCGGACGCGGCCTCAGGCTCGTCAGCGCGCTGTCCCGCGAGTGGGGCGCCAGCCGCACCGGCGCGGGCAAGACCGCGTGGTTCGAACTGACGCTTCCCCGCGGCTGATCCGTCCGCGCGGTGTCCCGCACGCCCGGGCGGCTCCGGCGCGCGAGGGCGTACGGGGTTCGAATGAGAGGTGAAGGAATGCGCCGGCGGCTTGTCGCCGCAGGCCGGGCGCGATAGACCGATCAGGCCCGCCGGGTCCCGGCGGGCGCGGTCGCGACCCCGGGAGCGGGCATGAGCGTGAGCAGTCGGTACCGAGGGGCCTGGGAGGGCTTCTGGAGCGAGGCCCCCGGCGGACAGGGCGGGGTCCTGTGGGACGCCGAGCCCGCGCTCACGGCCGCGGTCCACCTCGCCCACTTCGAGCCGTACCTGACGGCACCCGACCTGCCCCTGGTGGACCTCGGCTGCGGCAACGGCACCCAGACCCGCTTCCTGTCCGACCGGTTCCCGCAGGTCGTCGGCACCGACCTCGTGTCCGCGGCGCTCGACCACGCCCGTGCCGCCGATCCGGCGGGCCGGGCCCGGTACCGCCTGCTCGACGCGGCGGACAAGGCCGAGACGGAGGCGCTGCACGCGGAGCTCGGCGACGCCAACGTCTACATGCGCGGTGTGCTCCACCAGTCCGAGCCGGACGACCGGCAGCCCCTCGCGGACGGCCTGGCCACCCTCACGGGCGACCGGGGCCGGGTCTTCCTGGTCGAGCTCGCCCAGGCCGCCGGTCCGATCCTGCGCGCCCTGGCGCAGAGCCCGGACGGACCTCCGGCCAAGCTGGCCCCGGTGTTCCGGCACGGCATCGCCCCGGGCGAGGTCGCGGACGCCGCGGTCCCCGAGTACCTGCGCCGGGCCGGCCTCACCGTCCTCGCGAGCGGTGAGCTCCCGCTCTTCACGACCGAGCACACGTCCGACGGCGCCCTCATCGACCTTCCGTCGCGGTGGCTGGTGGCCGGACGCCCCGGGTGACACCGGTGGCCCGGACCAGGAAGAGTTGTCCACAGGCTCTGCCGGGTCCGGGCCGAAGCGCGTACGGTTTCGGCATGAAGATCCTCATCAGCGCCGACATGGAAGGCGCCACGGGCGTGACCTGGCCGGCCGACGTGTTGCCGGGGACTCCCCAGTGGGAGCGGTGCCGCGCGCTGTTCACCTCGGACGTGAACGCCGCAGTGCTCGGCTTCCTCGACGGCGGCGCCGACGAGGTGCTGATCAACGAAGCGCACTGGACCATGCGGAACCTGCTGCTCGAGCGGCTCGACGAGAGAGCGGAGATGCTCACCGGGCGGCACAAGTCGCTGTCCATGGTCGAGGGCGTGCAGCACGGGGACGTGGACGGCATCGCGTTCGTCGGCTACCACGCGGGCGCGGGCATGGAGGGCGTCCTCGCCCACACCTATCTGGCGAACTCCATCACCGGCGTCTGGATCGACGACGTACGGGCCAGCGAGGGGCTGCTCAACGCGCGCGTCGTCGCCGAGTACGGCGTGCCGGTCGTGCTGGTCACCGGGGACGACGTGGCCTGTGAGGACGCCCTCGGGTACGCGCCCGGGGCGCTGAAGGTCGCCGTGAAGGACCATGTCTCGCGGTACGCGGCCGTGTGCCGCACACCGGCCAGGACCGCCGCGGACATCCGGGCCGCGGCCAAGGAGGCGTCCGCGCTGGCAGTGCGGTACGAGCCGGTCGCCGGCGGGCCGTTCACCATCGCCGTGGAGTTCGACGCCGAGCACCTGGCCATGGCCGCCACCGTCGTACCGGGGGTCGGCCGCGTCGGCGAGCGGAAGATCGCGTACACCAGCGGCACGATGTACGAGGGGATTCGGACTTTCAAGGCGGTCACCACGATCGCCTCGGCCGCGGTGGAGGAGCAGTATGGCTGACGAACTGGCACTCGACGAGGTCGTCCGGTTCACCTCCGACCTCATCCGGATCGACACGACCAACCGGGGCGGCGGGGACTGCCAGGAACGCCCGGCCGCCGAGTACGCCGCCGCGCGGCTGGCCGAAGCGGGCCTGGAGCCCACACTCCTGGAGCGCACCAAGGGGCGGACGAACGTCGTGGCCCGGCTGGAGGGCACCGACCCGTCCGCGGACGCGCTGCTCGTCCACGGTCATCTGGACGTGGTGCCCGCCGAGGCCGGGGACTGGAGCGTGCACCCGTTCTCCGGCGAGATCCGTGACGGTGTCGTCTGGGGACGCGGCGCGGTCGACATGAAGAACATGGACGCGATGATCCTCTCGGTCGTCCGGTCCTGGGCGCGCGAAGGGGTACGGCCCCGCCGTGACCTGGTCATCGCCTTCACCGCCGACGAGGAGGCGAGCGCCGAGGACGGCTCGGGCTTCCTGGCCGACGAGCACCCCGGACTCTTCGAGGGCTGCACCGAGGGCGTCAGCGAGTCGGGGGCGTTCACCTTCCACGACGGCAGCGGACGGCAGCTGTATCCGATCGCCGCGGGGGAGCGCGGCACCGGCTGGCTCAAGCTCACCGCCCATGGACGGGCGGGACACGGCTCCAAGGTGAACCGGAGCAACGCGGTGACCCGCCTCGCCGCCGCGGTCACCCGCATCGGCGCCCACGAGTGGCCGCTGCGCATCACCCCGACCGTGCGGGCCGCCCTGACCGAACTCGCGGCCCTGTACGGCCTGGACGAAGGCCTGGACGACGTGGACGCCCTCCTCGGCAAGCTCGGTCCGGCCGCCGCGCTCGTCGAGGCGACCGTCCGCAACAGCGCCAACCCGACGATGCTGAGCGCCGGTTACAAGATCAACGTGATTCCGGGGGAGGCCGTCGCCTACGTGGACGGCCGCTATCTGCCCGGCGGCGAGGACGAGTTCCGTACGACCATGGACCGGCTCACCGGACCGGACGTCGAGTGGGAGTTCCACCACCACGAGGTGGCCCTCCAGTCGCCGCTGGACTCGCCGACGTACGCGAGGATGCGCGCGGCCGTCGAGGAGTTCGCACCCGAGGGCCATGTCGTGCCGTACTGCATGTCGGGCGGCACGGACGCCAAGCAGTTCTCCCGTCTCGGCATCACCGGCTACGGCTTCGCGCCGCTCAAGCTCCCGGAGGGCTTCGACTACCAGGCGCTGTTCCACGGAGTCGACGAGCGCGTCCCGGTCGAGGCGCTCCACTTCGGTGTCCGCGTTCTCGACCGCTTTCTGCGTACGGCCTAGGGGGACGAGATGCAGACCACGCCATACGGTTCATGGCCCTCGCCGATCGACGCGAGGCTGGCCGCCGCGCACGACGGTCATCCCGAGTTCGTCGGTTTCGTCGGCGACGAGGCCTGGTGGACCGAGCCCCGGCCGGCCGAGGGCGGGCGGCGCGCGCTGGTGCGGCGGAAGGCGGACGGCACCGAGGAGACGGTCCTTCCGGCCCCCTGGAACGTGCGCAGCCGCGTCATCGAGTACGGCGGCAGCCCCTGGACCGGGATCACGCGCCCCGAAGGCCCGCTGGTCGTCTTCGTCGACTTCGCCGACCAGCGCCTCTACCGCTGCGAACCCGGGGGCGAACCGAGCCCGTTGACCCCCCTCTCTCCGGTGGGAGGCGGACTGCGCTGGGTGGATCCGCAGTTGCGGCCGGAGCGCGGCGAGGTCTGGTGCGTCATGGAGGAGTTCACCGGCGACGGGCCCACCGACGTGCGCCGGGTCCTCGTCGCGGTGCCGCTGGACGGATCGGCGGCGCAGGACCGTGCCGCCGTGCGCGAGCTGTCCGACGGGCGGCACCGGTTCGTCACCGGGCCCCGGCTCTCGCCGGACGGCCGGCAGGCGGTCTGGCTGGCCTGGGACCACCCACGGATGCCGTGGGACGGCACCGAGGTGATCCTCGCGGACGTCACCGAGGACGGCACGCTGTCCGCCCCGCGGTCCGTCGCGGGGGGCCCGGAGGAGTCCGTCGCCCAGGCCGACTGGGCGGCCGACGGCACGCTCCTCTACGTCAGTGACCGCAGCGGCTGGTGGAACCTGCACCGCCTCGGCGCGGACGGCGAGGCGATCGCCCTGTGTCCGCGCGAGGAGGAGTTCGGCGGCCCTCTGTGGAAGGTCGGACTGCGGTGGTTCGCGCCGCTGGACAGCGGCCTGGTCGCCGTCGTGCACGGACGGGGTGCCACCGGTCTCGGGATACTGGACCCCGAGACCGGAGAGCTCGTCGACACGGCCGGCCCCTGGACCGAGTTCGCGTCGACGCTCGCCGTGCACGGCAGCAGGGTCCTCGCCGTCGGAGCCAGCCCCCGCAGCGCCCACGAGGTCGTCGAACTGGACGCCCGCACCGGGCGGACCCGGGTGATCGGCGCCGCGCACGACGACCCGGTCGACCCCGCGTACTACCCGGAACCCCAGATCCGCACCTTCACCGGCCCCGCCGGACGTGAGGTCCACGCGCACATCTACCCGCCGCACCACCCCGGCCATGTGGGCCGCACCGACGAACTCCCGCCGTACGTCGTATGGGTCCACGGCGGCCCCACCGGCAGGTCGGCCCTCGTGCTCGACCTGGAGATCGCCTACTTCACCTCCCGGGGAATCGGCGTGGCCGAGGTCAACTACGGCGGATCGACCGGCCACGGCCGGGAGTACCGCAACCTGCTGCGGGAGCAGTGGGGTGTCGTCGACGTCGAGGACTGCGCGGCCGTCGCGCTCGCGCTCGCCGACGAGGGCACCGCCGACCGGCGGCGGCTCGCGATCCGCGGCGGCAGCGCGGGAGGCTGGACCACGGCCGCCTCGCTGGCCACCACCGACGTCTACGCCTGCGGCACGATCATCTATCCCGTGATCGACCTCACCGAGTGGGCCTCGGGCGAGACCCACGACTTCGAGTCGCAGTACCTGGAATCGCTGGTCGGTCCGCTCGCGGAGGTGCCGGCCCGGTACACGGAGCGGTCGCCGTCCACGCACGCCGACAGGATCACCGCGCCCTTCCTGCTGCTCCAGGGGCTCGACGACGCCATCTGCCCGCCCGTGCAGTGCGAACGCTTCCTGGCCCGCGTCGAGGAGCAGGGCCGCCGGGTCCCGCACGCCTACATCGCCTTCGAGGGAGAGGGACACGGTTTCCGGCGCGCCGAGACGATGGTGCGCGCCCTGGAGTCCGAACTCTCCCTGTACGCGCAGGTCCTCGGACTGAACCCGCCCGGCATCCCCACCCTGGAGCTGTCCAAGTGAGACGGTCGGCAGCCATCGGCACATGAACCGACAGCACCTGAACCGACAGCACATGAACCGACAGCACATGAGCACCGGCACATGAGCACCAACACATGACCGCCCAGCACATGAGCACCAGCACATGAGCACCAACACATGAACCATCAGCAACTGGAGTACCACGAGTGACCCGAACGACCGCACCGATCACCGAACTGACCAGGCCCGCGCGGCTCGCCGCCGGGGCCAGGGTCGCGGTGGTCGCGCCCAGCGGACCCGTCCCCGAGGAGCGGCTCGAAGCCGGCCTCGACATCCTGCGCGGCTGGGGCCTGGACCCTGTGGTGGCACCCCATGTCCTGGACCGGCACACCGAGTTCGCCTATCTGGCGGGGACGGACGCGGACCGGGCCGCCGACTTCCAGGCGGCCTGGTGCGACCCGGACGTGGCCGCGGTCCTGTGCGCCCGCGGTGGCTACGGCGCTCAGCGGATGATCGACCTGCTCGACTGGGACGCCGTCCGGAACGCGGGTCCCAAGGTCTTCGTCGGCTTCAGCGACATCACCGCACTGCACGAGGCGTTCGCCACGCGGGTGGGGCTCGCGACCCTGCACGGGCCGATGGTGGCGGCCGTCGACTTCCTGAAGAACACGCGGTCGCAGGAACATCTGCGGACGACTCTCTTCGAACCCGAGTCGGTGCGCACCATCGCCTCCGGCGAGGCCGCCGCGCTCGTGCCCGGGAAGGCCCGCGGGGTCACGCTCGGCGGCTGCGTCAGTCTGCTGGCAGCCGAACTCGGCACACCGCACGCCCGCGCCGGTGCCCGGGGTGGGCTGCTCCTGATCGAGGACATCGGCGAGGAGGCCTACCGGCTGGACCGGATCCTGACGCAACTGCTGCGCAGCGGCTGGCTCGACGGAGTGTCCGGGCTCGCGCTCGGCTCCTGGGTGGACTGCGGACCCTACGAACGAGTCCGCGCGGTGTTCGCCGACCGGCTCGGCGCACTCGGCGTTCCGGTCGTCGAGCACTTCGGGTTCGGGCACGCGGAGGGGACGCCGACGATGCCGTTCGGCGTCCGCGCCGAGCTCGACGCGGACGCCGGGACACTGACACTGGAGGAGCCCGCGCTGCGCTGACCTCTGTGTGAGGCTGCCGCCGAACCGGCGCTCGCGTAGGGTGACCGGATGCCTGAGAACGCCGGCTGTCTCGCCGAGGGCCCCCGTGTGGGCATCCGTCACTTCACCCTGGAGGACGGCGCGGAGTTCACCGCACGGGCCAGGGAGAGCAGGAGCCTGCACCGCCCCTGGCTCTTCCCGCCCGCCGACGTCGACGCCTATGCCGCCTACGCGGGGCGGCTCATCGAGGATCCGACCAAGGCCGGGTTCCTCGTCTGCGAGCGGGACGGCGGGGGGATCGCCGGGTTCATCAACATCAACAACATCGTCCGGGGCGGCTTCCTGTGCGGTGCCCTCGGCTACGGCGCCTTCGCGCACGCGGCGGGGCGCGGGCTGATGACCGAGGCACTCGGCCTCGTCGTGCGGTACGCGTTCGGGCGGATGGGCCTGCACCGGCTGGAGATCAACGCGCAGCCCGGCAACGCGGGGTCGATCGCGCTCGCCCGGACCTGCGGCTTCCGGCTCGAAGGCTTCTCGCCGGCCTTCATCCACATCGACGGTGCCTGGCGGGACCACGAACGGTGGGCGATCACCGCGGAGATGGTCAAGCCCGGCTGACGCCTTTACGGAATCCTGACCGGATTCTGATGAGCGGACACCCTGGTCAGCAGGCCGATGACCATGTTCCATGGTCATCGTGACGACGATCCGACGTGACGTACTGGCCCTTCCGGCCGCGGAACTGGGCCCGAGCAACCCGCTGCCGCCGCTGCGGACCCTCGACGAGATGCACCGTATCGACGACCGCGACCGTGTCGGCCTGCCGGGCGACATGGCCCGGCAGATCGGGTACGAGCCGCTGCGCAGCGTGCTGCCGGAGCACATACGGGACGGGTACGCGCGAGAACGGGCGCCGCGCGAACTCGACACGATAGTGATCGAGAACGACCGGCTGCGTGCCACCGTGCTGCCCGGCTACGGGGGCCGCGTCGTCTCGCTCTTCCACAAGCCCACCGAGACGGAACTGCTCTACACCAACCCGGTGCTCCAGCCGGCCTGCTTCGCCCTCAACGGCGCCTGGTTCTCCGGCGGCATCGAGTGGAACATCGGAGCCACCGGGCACACCACCCTGTCGTGCTCACCCGTCCACGCGGCCCGCGTCCCCGCCCCGGGCGGCGGCGAGATGCTGCGCCTGTGGGAGTGGGAACGCCTGCGCGACCTCCCCTTCCAGGTCGATCTGTGGTTGCCGGACGGCTCCGACTTCCTGTACGTCGGCGTCCGCGTCCGCAACCCGCACGAGAGGCCCGCCCCGCTGTACTGGTGGTCCAACATCGCGGTCCCCGAGGAGCGCAGGGTGATCGCCCCGGCCGAGGAGGCCTGGCACTTCGGCTACGAGCGACGGCTGCGCCGGGTGTCCGTGCCGGCGTACGACGGGACCGACCGGACGTACCCGCTCAACAGCGTCTTCCCCGCCGACTACTTCTACGAGGTGCCCGACGGGCGGCGCCGCTGGATCGCCGCGGTCGACGAGGCGGGCGAGGGGCTGGTCCAGACGTCCACCGATGTCCTGCGCGGCCGCAAGCTCTTCGTCTGGGGATCGGGGCCCGGCGGGCGGCGCTGGCAGGAGTGGCTCACCGAGCCGGGGACCGGCGGGTACTGCGAGATCCAGGCCGGACTCGCCCGCACCCAGCTCGAACACGTCAGGCTGGAGGCCGAGAGCGACGTCTCCTGGCTGGAGGCGTACGGGCCGCTGTCCGTGAGCCCTGAGCCGGCGCACGGGGCCGACTGGGAGGCCGCGCGGGCGGAGGTCGAGGGCCGTCTGGAGAGCGCCCTGTCCCGGGACGCGGTCGAGGCCGCGTACGCCGCCTGGCTGCCGCACGCCGACACCGCGCCCGGCGAGGTCCTCGCCGTCGGTTCCGGCTGGGGCGCGCTCGAAGTGCTGCGCGCCGAGCACAAGTTGCCCGGGACGCCCTTCGAGGAGAGCACGCTCGGCGAGGACCAGGAGTCGTGGCGGGAACTGCTGAGCTCCGGCGCGTTCCCCGAGCTCCGGCGGGTCGGACCGCCCGGCGGGACACTGGTGGCCTCGCACTGGCGCGACCTGCTGGAGACGGCACCCGCCACTCCGGCCGCCGAGTACCACCTCGGAGTCGCCCAGTGGCATGCCGGAGACGTGGCGCAGGCCGTGCGGAGCTGGGAGCGGGCGCTCGAACTCGCCCCGTCGCGGTGGCCGTTGCTGCGCTGCCTCGCCGTCGCGGACCAGGAGGCCGGCAACGACGAGCGTGCCGCGGACCGTTATGCCGAGGCCTTCGACGACCTGTGCCGGGAGCGGTGCGACGACGCGGAGCGGTGGACCGCGGCGACCGCCGCGCTCGGCCGCGAGGCCGTCGAGGCGCTGCTGAAGGCCCGCCGTCCCGCGCAGGCGCGTGCCGTCTGGGCGCGGCTGCACCCCGGAACCCGGGACCGCGGCCGGTTCCGTCTCGTCGAGGCGGAACTGCTGCTCGCCGAGGGCCGTCGCGAGGACGCGCGGGCGGTCTTCGACGCGGGCTTCGAGGTCGCCGACCTGCGCGAGGGGGCGGAGACCATCGACCGGCTGTGGTCCCGGCTGAGCGACGAGCCCCTGCCGGCGCGCTACGACTTCCGCATGCGGCCGCCGTCCACGCCCTGAACCTGTCGCGGTCACCGCTTCGGGAGCAGGGCCCCGTGATCACGCCTCGGGTGCTCCACCGCCGGGTGGAGCACCCGCGTCGTGCCGTGTCGGATCGTGCCGCATCGGATCGTGCCGGGTCGCGTCGCGGGGCGGGCGCCTGTCAGCCGTGGCGGTCCGCGTACTCGTACACCGACCCGTCGGGATGTACGGCGATGAGGTTGCGGCCCGCGGGTGTCTCCACCGGGCCCGCGACGACACGGGCGCCGAGACCGGTGAGGACCCGGCCGGTCTCCTCGACGTCCTTGACGGCGATCGTCGCCGCGACCTTGCGCAACACGTCGAGTTCGGACGCGGGCCCGCTCATCAGCAGGAAGCAGCCGACCGCGGCGACCGACACGCCGCCGCGCTCGAAGCGGAGCGCTCTGCCGCCCGCGAGCCGTTCGTAGAAGGGGACCGCAGTCTCCAGGTCGTCGACGCAGACGCGCAGCGTGGCTCCCAGAATCTCCATGGGGGCGAGCCTAGTTGGGCGCATACGGCGGGGGAGATCGATTCGGACGATCGCCCTCGGCGCCCGGGCGTTCACGTTGTGTGTCCGGCCGTGCGGGTGACGGCCCCGAGGGGCGGCCGCACCGGGCGCGACAGGAAACCGCCCGGGGTGCCGGTCGCGTGAAACACCGGGCGTGCCCGCGTTTGGGCTCCCGGCTCAGGGGGACGCGGAAAGCCCGTACGGCGGGCGGAAACCGGCCCCGCACCGCGCTCATGAGGGAGGCCGGAGCACCGGGCTGTCCGGAAGCCGCTGTCCAGAGGCCACCGGCCTCGGGGGAGACGTAGGAAGGAGCATCATGAACACACGCGGGCTCATCGACCTGGCCCGGCAACTGCGCGTCGACAGCGTCCGGGCCGCCGACGCCGCGGGCTCGGGACACCCGACGTCGTCCATGTCCGCCGCCGACCTGATGGCGGTCCTGCTGGCCGAGCACACGCGCTACGACTTCGAACGCCCCCAGCATCCCGGCAACGACCGCTTCGTCCTCTCCAAGGGACACGCCTCACCCCTCCTGTACGCCGCGTACAAGGCCGCAGGCGCCCTGAACGAGGCCGAACTGCTCACCTTCCGCAAGGCGGGCAGCCGGCTCGAAGGGCATCCCACGCCCCGGCGGCTCCCGTGGGTCGAGACCGCCACCGGATCGCTCGGCCAGGGGCTGCCCGTCGGAGTCGGCATCGCGCTCGCCGGAAAGCGGCTCGACCGCACCGGATACCGCGTCCGGGTGCTGTGCGGTGACAGCGAACTCGCCGAGGGCTCCGTGTGGGAGGCCGCCGAGCACGCGGGGTACGAGCACCTCGACAACCTCACCGTGATCGTCGACGTCAACCGCCTGGGCCAGCGCGGGCCGACCCGGCACGGACACGACCTCGACGCGTACGCGCGCCGTTTCGGGGCCTTCGGCTGGCACACCGTCCAGATCGACGGACACGACGTGGAGGCGATCGACCGGGCCTTCACGGAGGCGGACTCCACGACGGGACAGCCGACCGTCATCCTCGCCCGCACCCTCAAGGGCAAGGGCGTGGCATCGGTCCAGGACCGCGAGGGACTGCACGGCAAACCGCTGCCGGACGCCGCCGGGGCGATCGCCGAACTCGGCGGGGTGCACGACCGCCGGGTGGTCGTCCAGCAGCCGCCCGCCGCCCGGATGCTGCACGCCGTACGGTCCGGACACCTCGACCTGCCGCGGTACGAGACCGGTGACGAGGTCGCCACCCGCGACGCCTTCGGAAAGGCACTCGCCGCGCTCGGCGACGCCCGCGGCGATGTCGTCGCCCTGGACGGCGAGGTCGGCGATTCGACCCGTGCCGAGTTCTTCGCCAAGGACCACCCCGAGCGCTACTTCGAGTGCTACATCGCCGAGCAGCAACTGGTCGCCACCGCCGTGGGCATGGCCACGCGCGGCTGGGTGCCGTACGCCTCGACGTTCGCGGCCTTCCTCACCCGGGCCCACGACTTCGTCCGCATGGCCGCCGTCAGCGGTGCCGGCATCAACCTCGTCGGCTCCCACGCGGGCGTCTCCATCGGCCAGGACGGGCCTTCGCAGATGGGCCTGGAGGACCTGGCGATGTTCCGGTCCGTGTACGGCTCGACCGTGCTGTACCCGTGCGACGCCAACCAGACGGCCAAGCTCGTCGCCACGATGGCGGGCCTGGAGGGCGTCCGCTATCTGCGCACCTCACGCGGTGAGAGCCCCGTCATCTACAGCGCCACCGAGGAGTTCCCGGTCGGCGGCAGCAAGGTGCTCCGCGCCTCCGCCGACGACCGGCTCACGCTCGTCGCCGCGGGTGTCACCGTCCACGAGGCGCTGGCCGCCGCGGAAGCACTCGACCGCGAGGGCATCCAGGCCCGCGTGATCGACCTCTACTCGGTCAAGCCCGTGGACCGCGCGACCCTGCGCGAGGCCGCCGAGGAGACCGGCTGCCTGGTCACGGTGGAGGACCACCGTGAGGAGGGCGGTCTCGGGGACGCGGTCCTCGACGCCTTCACCGACGGACGGCCCGTGCCCCGTCTGGTGCGTCTCGCCGTCCGTACGATGCCGGGCTCCGCGAGTCCGGAGGAGCAGCTCCACGCCGCGGGCATCGACGCCGAGTCGATCGCGGCGGCGGGCCGTCTGCTGGTCGGGACGGCCATGGTGCGCTGACCCGTCCCGGGCCCGGGACGGGAGAAACGCCTTGCTGCCCTGACCGGCCCGGGACGCGGGACGAGAGAAACGTCGTGGTGCGCCGACCGCGCCGGCGGGTCGCCGTGGTGCGCCGACCGGACTCCGGAGGGCACCATGGTCAGTACGCCGCGGGGGTGCGGGGGGAAGCGCGGGAGGAGACTCATGAGCGCTCTGCGCTATGTCTACGCGATCTGCCGCCCCTTTCCGGCGGCGCTGTCGGCCGAGCTGGCCGGGGTCGGGGGCGTCCCGCCCAGACTGCTGCGCCACGACGGCCTGATCGCCGTGGTCGGCTCGGTCCCGGAGCGGGATTTCGACGCGGAGCCGCTGCGCCGCCGGCTGGAGGACGTCCACTGGCTGGAGGCGACGGCCCGTGCCCACCAGGGCGTCATCGACGCGCTCACCGCCGTCACCAGCCCGCTGCCGCTCCGGCTCGCCACCGTTCTCCGGGACGACAGCGGCGTACGCGTGATGATGGACGAACGCCGGGAGGATTTCGAGCGGACGCTCGACCGGCTCGACGGACGCGTGGAATGGGACGTGAAAGTGTATGCCGAGACGGCCGATGCTTCCGGGGATTCCGGAGAATTCACGCGCCGACTGCACGGCACCCTTTCCGAGTGCGCCGAGGAGAACAGGCTGCTGACCCCGAGGAATCCGGAAGAGGGTTCCCGAATTCTTGACGCGGCCTATCTGGTGCCGCGCGCGGACTCGGGGGAATTCCTGGAGCGGGTGAACGGAAGTGTGGGCGAGGAGCCGGGGATGCGCGTGGAGCTGACGGGGCCGTGGGCGGCGTACTCCTTCACGGGGTCCACGGGCCTCACCGGGTTCGCCGGCCTCACGGGCTGTACGGGCTGAATGGCGCGGAGCGCGGCCCGGGTTCCAGGACCGTCCTGGAACCCGGGCCGCGCGAAGCTGTTTCTCCCCGAGCTCTTCCCGAAGAGGGAAGGGCTACCACCTGTACCAGCGGCCCCGGCTTCCGGAAGCGCTCGTGCCGCGCACCAGGAATCCGAGCAGCCACAGGACGATGACCACCAGTGCTATCCACCACAGGATCTTCAGTGCGAATCCGGCACCGAAGAGAATCAGCGCGAGCAACAGAACGAGCAGAATGGGAACCATAATGTGAGACCTCCTGCGTTCCGGTTTTCCCGATACCGCGGAATCAGGCTTCCTTTCGGCAGAGAATTTCTCCGTGCAGGACGGAGAACCAGCCGTCCTCCTGCCGTCCCCACTGCCGCCAGGCGTCCGACACCGCCCGCAGTTCGCCCGTGTCCGCGTGGCCCCCTTCCGTCGCCCGCTCCGCGTACGCCGAGGCCAGCGTGCGGTCGGCCCACAGCCCGCTCCACCACTCCCGCTCGTCCTCGGTGGCGAAGGTCCAGGTGCTCGACGTGGCCGTGATGTCCCGGATCCCGGCTGCCAGCGCCCAGGACTTGAGACGGCGGCCGGCGTCGGGCTCGCCCCCGTTGGCGCGGGCGACGCGCAGGTACAGGTCCAGCCACGCGTCCATGCCCGGGGTGGACGGGTACCAGGTCATGGAGGAGTAGTCCGCGTCGCGGACCGCGATGAGCCCGCCGGGCTTGGTGACCCGGTGCATCTCGCGCAGCGCCCGCACCGGATCGCCCACGTGCTGGAGCACCTGGTGGGCGTGGACCACGCAGAACGTGTCGTCCGGGTACTCCAGCGCGTGGACGTCCGCGACGGCGAACTCGACGTTGCCCAGGCCGCGTTCGGCCGCCGTCCGGCGTGCCTGGTCGAGGATGCCGGGCGCGTGGTCGACGCCGGTGACGTGGCCGTCCGGTACCCGTTCGGCCAGGTCCGCGGTGATGGTGCCCGGTCCGCAGCCGATGTCGAGGATCTTCATGTGCGGCTTCAGCGAGTCGAGCAGGTAGGCCGCCGAGTTGGCGGCCGTACGCCAGGTGTGGGAGCGCAGCACCGACTCGTGGTGGCCGTGGGTGTAGACGGCGGTCTCCTGCGGTTTCGACTGCGACTGCGACATGACCGATCCCCTTCTCGTACGGGCCTCGCGGAGGGGTGCGCACTCCCTGAGGCGATGTCATCACCGTACGCGGTCATGCCGAATAGTGAGACCTGTATCTTGCGATGTGGACACCGGGTGGGCGGTGGCAGCCGCGCGGGCGCGCACGGACGGTCGCGAGGGCACGACGTACGGGCCCGGCCAGGGAGGGGAGGGAGGGGCGACCGACGCGCGGGAACGGGTCAGTGCGCGGGGAACGGGCGGTAGACGGTCAGCGCCTCGCGGCTCTTGCGCAGGGTCACCTCGCCGCTCACCTCGGTGACCTCACCGTCGTAGGCCAGCAGCGTGCCGGGAGCCACGCCCTCGATGCGCAGCCGGCCCACCCTTACGGCCGCGTGCGCGGGCGAGCGGGTGAGGGGACCCGCGAAGGCCGCGGCCAGCAGCCGCACCGCGGGATGACGGCCGCCGTGCACGACCCTCACGTCGAGGCGGCCGTCCGCGAGGTCGAAGCGGCGGGCGGGTGCCAGCCCCATCCGGTGGTACGTGCCGTTGCCGGCGAACAGCAGCCACAACGGGTGCGTACGGCCGCCGAGTTCGGCCCGCAGCGGGTGATGGTCGGCGCGCAGCACACGCAGGGCGCCCAGCACTCCCGCCGGCCAGCTGCCGATCACCCTGGACCAGTTCTCCCGCTCGCGCACCAGTTCCGGATAGATGCCCAGGCTGCACGTGTTGAGGAAGATGCCGTTCGTGCCGCCCGACGCGAACCGGCCCACGTCCACCCGGACCGCCTCGCCCTCCTGGAGCGCGCGGACCAGATCGCGTTCGCCCTCCACGCCGAGATCGTGGGCGAAGTGGTTGAGCGTGCCGCCCGGCAGCACGGCGAGGGGGATCCCGTGGCGCAGGGCGACCTCGGCCGCGGTGTTCACGGTGCCGTCGCCGCCGCACACGCCCAGCACCCGGGCGCGGGTCGCCGCCTTCTCCAGCTCCTCCCGCAGGTCGCGGGGCTCGCACTCCACGATCTCGGCCCCCGGCAGCGCTCCGGCCAGCGCGCCGACCCGCTCCGAGGTGCCCGAGCCCGTGTTGGCCACCATGACCAGGCCCTCGCCCTCACCGTCGGCCAGCGCGGGCGCGTCGGTGCGCGGACGGCCGGGCGGGGTCACCTGGTCGCGGGTGGGCACGAGCGCGCGCACGGCGTACGCGGCGCCGACGCCCAGGGCCGCGCCGGCCAGGACATCACTCGGGAAGTGGACGCCGGTGTAGACGCGGGACAGTGCCACCGCCGCGGCCAGTGGTGCGACGGCCGCGCCCCAGCCGCGGGACTCCAGTGCCATCCCCGTGGCGAAGGCGGCGGCGGAGGCGGCGTGTCCCGACGGGAACGACGTGGTGATCGGCTGGCGCTTCAGCTGCCTGATCGCGGGGACCGGGTCCAGTCCGGGGCGGGTGCGGCGTACCGAGCGCTTGCCGAGCGTGTTGATGGTGGCGGAGGCGAGGGCGAGCGAGGCGACACCCCGTGCGGCGGCCCGGCGGGCCCGCGGGGTGCGGCTCGCCGCCACGGCGGCGGCCGTCGCGAACCACAGGACACCGTGGTTCGCGCTCCGGCTCAGCCGCGGCAGCACGGGGTCGCCGCCCGGCCAGTGCCGCGCCGCGACCGCCTCGAAGAGGCGGCAGTCCAGGCCGAGCAGGCGGTCCCGAAGGGCGTGGCGGCCCGGTACGAGGGCGGTCAGGTCGACATCCGGGGTCGTGGTCATGCGGGTCCGTCTACCCCGGATCGGACGGTTCCCGCCCCCGCCCCCGGCCCTTCGTCGCATACGCGTTTGCCCCGCACCCCCGCTCCCCGGAGAATGCCTGCCCATGGGACATCTCGAAGCCGCGCACCTTGAGTACTACCTTCCCGACGGGAGGGCGCTGCTCGGCGATGTGTCGTTCCGGGTCGGGGAAGGCGCCGTCGTGGCCCTGGTGGGGCCCAACGGCGCCGGGAAGACGACGCTGCTGCGGCTGATCTCGGGAGAGCTCAAGCCGCACGGAGGAACCGTGAACGTGGGCGGCGGGCTCGGCGTGATGCGGCAGTTCGTGGGGTCCGTGCGCGACGAGACGACCGTGCGCGAGCTGCTCGTCTCCGTGGCCCCGCCCCGGATCCGCGAGGCGGCGAAGGCCGTGGACGCCGCCGAGCACGCGATGATGACCGTCGACGACGAGGCGTCACAGCTCCGCTACGCGCAGGCGCTGTCCGACTGGGCCGAGGTCCGCGGGTACGAGGCCGAGACCCTCTGGGACATGTGCACGATGGCGGCCCTCGGCATCCCGTACGAGAAGGCCCAGTGGCGGCTGGTGAGGACCCTGTCCGGAGGTGAACAGAAGCGCCTGGTGCTGGAGGCGCTGCTGCGCGGCACCGACGAGGTGCTCCTCCTCGACGAGCCGGACAACTACCTCGACGTGCCCGGCAAGCGCTGGCTGGAGGAACGGCTCAAGGAGACCCGCAAGACCGTCCTGTTCGTCTCCCACGACCGCGAACTCCTCGCCCGCGCCGCCCAGAAGATCATCAGCGTCGAGCCCGGCCCGGCCGGCGCGGACGCCTGGGTGCACGGCGCCGGATTCGCCACCTACCACGAGGCCAGGCGCGAGCGGTTCGCGCGCTTCGAGGAGCTGCGCAGGCGCTGGGACGAGAAGCACGCGCAGCTCAAGAAGCTGGTGCTGAACCTCCGTCAGGCGGCCGCCGTCAGCCATGAGATGGCGTCCCGCTACGCGGCGGCGCAGACCCGGCTGCGCAAGTTCGAGGAGGCCGGACCGCCTCCGGAGCCGCCGCGCGAGCAGGACATCAAGATGCGGCTGCACGGCGGGCGGACCGGGGTGAGGGCCGTGACCTGCAAGGGACTCGAGCTCACCGGTCTGATGAAACCGTTCGACCTGGAGATCTACTACGGCGAGCGTGTCGCCGTCCTCGGCTCCAACGGCTCGGGGAAGTCGCACTTCCTGCGGCTGCTCGCGGGCGGCGACGTCGCGCACACCGGCGAGTGGAAGCTCGGCGCCCGCGTGGTCGCCGGCCACTTCGCGCAGACGCACGCCCACCCGGAACTGGAGGGCCGCACGCTCCTGGACATCCTGTGGACCGAGCACGCGCAGGACCGCGGAGCGGCGAGTTCCCGGCTGCGCCGCTACGAGCTGACCGCGCAGGCCGAGCAGCGCTTCGAGAAGCTGTCGGGCGGCCAGCAGGCACGTTTCCAGATCCTTCTCCTGGAACTGGAGGGCTCGACGGCCCTGCTCCTCGACGAGCCGACCGACAACCTCGACCTGGAGTCCGCGGAGGCACTTCAGGAGGGCCTGGAGGCGTACGAGGGGACGGTCCTGTCGGTCACCCACGACCGCTGGTTCGCCCGCTCCTTCGACCGTTACCTGGTCTTCGGCTCGGACGGCCGGGTACGGGAGACACGGGAGCCCGTGTGGGACGAGCGCCGCGTGGAGCGCGAGCGGTAGGAGCCGTCCGGTGCGGTGACCTCACGCGGGCGGGCCCCGGTGGGGACGCCGGACGCCGGACCCGTCCCGGGGAGGCCCGGCACCCCGGATGTTCGTAGAGTGGAGGGAGTGGGTCTCGACCCACGGCTCCCTCCCGGAGGCCGCTCGGGGCAGTGTCTGCCCGGGGTGGACGTCCGGACCGCACCGACGGCCACGACGAGCGGGGTAGCACCATGACCGGAGTCGACCCGGACCGGCTGGACGATCAGCAGCTCATGAAAGAGCTGGAGGCCATCCACCGCACCCGCCACGACACGCTGTTGCACGGCTCGAACGACGCGCTGCACACCCACAACGTGCGCATGGCCCAGCTGGAGGGCGAGTACCTGCGCCGCCACCCGCGGCGGCCCGTCACGGCGGGCCGCACCCGCGACGGTGCCCGGGAACGCGGAGCGGCGGGGGCGCCGCCGGCATGAGCGAGCCGCAGTCGGTCCTGGTCCGGCAGGCGGAGGCACTGGAGCTCTTCGGCCGCCGGGTCCACGCGATCCACGACGACCAGTGGGAGGCCCCCACGCCCTGCACCGCCTGGACCGTGCGCGATCTCGTGGGCCACCTCGTCTCCGAGCAGGCCTGGGTGCCCGCGCTGGTCCGTGACGGCGCCACCGTCGACGCGGTCGGCGACAGCCTGGCCGGCGACCTGCTCGGTCCCGATCCGGTCGCCGCCTGGGAGTCCGTGGCCGATGCCTCCCGCGCGGTGTTCGCCGAGCCGGGCGCGCTCGACCGCACGGTCCACCTCTCCTTCGGGAACCTGCCGGCGGACGACTACTGCGCGCAGCTCGTCACCGATCTGACGGTTCACACCTGGGACCTGTCCCGCGCCATCGGCGCCGACGAACGACTTCCCGGGGACCTCTTGTCCTTCGCGGTCCGGGAGGTCACCCCGCACGCGGCGGAACTGGAGAAGAGCGGACTCTTCGCGGCCCCGGAGGAGCCACCGCCCGGCGCGGACGTCCAGACGAAACTTCTCTGCCTGGTCGGGCGCCGGCCCTGACCCCGCCCCGACCCCGGGTGCCACCACGGGGAAGCCGGAACCGGGGCCCCGGGAGGACGGGCGGGCCGGCGTCGGGGAGAATCGGAGGGTGTTTGCCCCGCATGGCGCGGGGCAGACGCAGTTGCAGTGCTTCGGACAGGAGGCACGTCCGTGGGAGCGGCTATCCGCGCCATGGGTGTACTCGTCCGGCGCACGGGTGCGTTCCCACGATGACTGTCCATCACATGGCACCATCAAGGGAGTTGCGACGCACCATGCGAACTCGAGTGAGCGCGACGCACCATCCGCACGACGACGCCCCCGACACCGGGGAGGCGTTCCGCAGGCTCGCGGCCCTCCCCCCGGGACAGCAGCGCGACGCACTCCGTGCCGAGATCGTCGAGTCCTGGCTGCCGATGGCCGAACGGCTCGCGGGCCGCTTCCGCAACCGCGGCGAGAGCGCCGAGGACCTGCGCCAGGTCGCGGCGCTCGGACTGGTCAAGGCCGTCGACCGCTACGACCCCGAACTCGGCAACGCCTTCGAGAGTTACGCGGTGCCGACGATCACCGGCGAGATCAAGCGCCACTTCCGTGACCACATGTGGACCCTGCACGTGCCGCGCCGGGTCCAGGACCTGCGCAACCGGGTCCGGTTCGCCGCCCAGGACCTGTCGCAGACCATCCCGGGCCGCCGGCCGACGGTCGCCGAGCTGGCCGAGCACGCCCGCATGAGCGAGGAGGACGTCCTCACGGGTCTGGAGGCCCTGGAGAGTTTCACCGCGCTCTCCCTGGACGCCGAACTGCCGGGCAGCGAGGACGGCTACTCCCTCAGCGACGCCCTCGGCTCGCCCGATCCGGCCCTCGACACCGTCATCGACCGCGAGGCCGTCAAACCCCGGCTCCAGGCCCTGTCCGAGCGGGAACGGGCCATCCTCTACATGCGGTTCTTCAGCGACATGACCCAGAGCCGCATCGCCGACGAACTGGGCATCTCCCAGATGCATGTCTCCCGCCTCATCAGCCGCTGCTGCACGCGAATGCGCGACCAGATCATGCGCGACGCGGCCTAGGGCCTGTCGTTCGGATCGTGCGGCGGGACGCGGGGCAGGGTGCGCGCTCCCCGAGTTCTGTGAGCAGGGGGGACCCCAGCGGCGTTGTCGTCGGTCGCCGACGTCCCCCGGCCTTCGGCCGGGAGGTGCCCCCACCGCGTCGTCGCCCTCCTCCGCCTCGCAGCCGCACGCACCACGCCCCGCTCACCGGCGCCCACCAGGGCCGTCGGCTTCCTCCACCGTGACCGACCGGACAGGTCCTGGATTCCGCCCGAGTCGATCCGGCCGGGGCCCCGGCCATGGGTGTCGTACGGCTCCGGGTGGGGGTGGGCCGGGGTGGGGGCGGCATCGCACGGTGGGTGCGGGGGACCGGTCGCGGACCGCCCGCGATGTCACCCGCTCGGGCCCCCGCTTTCCCGCGAATGGTGCCCGGCCGTTCGCGCCCGGCGGTACGGCGGGCTCTGATGGGCCCGAGGGACACGACGGCCGTGGCTCTCGGACCGCAGCCCGCCGAAGGAGCCCCGCTCATGCGCCGTACCGCCCGTGTCCTGTACGCCACCGCCCTGGCCGGCGCCGCTCTGGGCGCCGCCGCGTCGGGCGCGGCCGCGGATCCGGCCGCGGAGGTCAGTCCGGGCTCAGCCGAACCCGGTGGCACCGTCACCGTCACGGTCAGCTGCGACGCGATCGGGGGGACCCCGCCCGACTCCATCGACGCCAGCTCCCAGGGCTTCCAGGAGGGCAAGGTCCAGCTTCACCGCGTCGAGGGCGCCGACCCGGGCGCCGCCTCCTACAGCGGCACCGCCCACATCGGGTCCGGCGAACCCGATCCGGCCGCCGGCTCCGCCACGGAGGGGTCAGGGCGCGGCTTCGACGAGGTGAGCCCCGGTACGAACGGTTCCGGCGCGGTGGCGAACTCCGACGCGAAGAACTCCGCCGACGCGGCCGAGGGCGCGCCCCCGGGAGCGGTGAGCCCCGCTCCCGGGGGCTGGGTCACCGTCGTGCCCGACGCCCAGGCCCCCGTTCCCGGCCCCGGTGACCCCGTGGTCCCCGACTCGCTGATCCCCGACACCGACAGCCCGGACATGGTGGGTCCGGACACGGTGGCCCCGGACACGGTGAGCCCGGATCAGAGCGGTCCGGATTCGGTGGGCCCGGACGCGGTCGGCCCGGATTCGGTGGCCCCCGACGACCTGGGCCCGGACGCGGTGGGGCCCGACACGGTTCCCGAGCCGCTGAGCCCGGACGCCGTGGGTCCCGGCACCGCGGCTCCCGGCACGGTGGAACCGGACATCGCGGGCCCGGACACCGGGGGCGCCGACGGACGGTGGAACGTCGGCGGGGTCTGTCCCGCGCCCCCGGGCGGTCACGGGAAGCAGTGGACCGCCTCGTACTCCGTGGCCCACGGTGCCACGGCGACCCATGTTCCCGACAGCGGGACCGGCTCCGACACCGGCGTGGGTGAACGTCCGCCCACGGTCCAGCGGGGTGTACACGCCGGTGAGGGCGGGGTGTTCACCGACTCCGTGCCGGCCCTGGTCGCCGGCGGACTGCTGATCGCCGGGGCCCTGGGCGCGGCCGCGCAACGGGTGCACAGACGGCGCCGACGACGGATGTGACAGGCGGACGCCACGGTGGCGGTGGACGGACGGCGGCTGACGATGTGACAGACACACACGAGAGGACACACGGGACGGCACGCCTCCGGGCGCTGGGCGGTCCACCCCGCGGACCGGCGAGCGGCGCCCGGTGAGCCGTACGGGAGGACGACGACACCCGGAACCGTACGGCGGGCGGGCTCCGGAACAGGGAACGGCGGCATCCACGGTGCGGAGGCAGGTATGCGGCGAACGGACCCTGAAGGCCACGGACCGCTCCGGTACGGTCCGCCCCTGCCCGACCAGGGCCTGCCCGTGCTCCCGGAACTCCGCTCCGTGCTGGCCGCCGCCGCGAACCGCTCCGCCGTCGAACCCTGCGGGGGCGGCCCCGTGCTCCTCGACGCCGCCAGCGGTTACTGGACCCGGCGCGGACTGCGTGCCGCACCCGACCGGGTGGCGTCCGCCCCCGGAGCCGCCGCGCTGCTGCTGGCCCTGACCGGCGCGCTCGGCGGCGACATCCTCGTGCCCCGCCCGTGTGCCGCCTGGTGGGCGCCGCAGGCACGCCTGCTGGGCAGATCCGTGTTCCACGTGGCGACGCCCGCGGAGTGCGGCGGCGTCCCCGATCCCTACGCCCTCCTGGAGACCGTCCGCAGGGTCCGCGCGGAGGGCGGCGACCCGCGGCTGCTCCTGCTGTCCGTCGCCGACGACCCGACCGCCACCGTCGCACCGCCCGAGGTGGTGCACGAGGCCGTGGAGGCCGCGGCGGGCGAGGGACTGCACATCGTCAGCGACGAGACCTGGCGCGACACCCTGCACGAGCCGCGGGACACCGTGCTGCTCAGCCCCGCCGAGATGCTCCCCGGCGACGTCTCCGTGATCGCCGACCTCGCGGGTGCCTTCCTGCCCCAGGGCTGGCCCGCCGCCGTCGCCCGCTTCCCCGACAACGCGGCGGGCGCGTCCCTGCGTTCCCGCGTCCTCGACGTGCTCACCGTGCTCGGCGCCCGCGTCGCCGAACCGGTCGCCGCCGCGGCCGCGTACGCGCTCGGCGAGCCCGCCGCGATCACCGAACGGCTCACCGCCGCCGTACGCCTGCACGCCCGCGTGGCCGACGCCGTCCACCGCGCGGTGGGTGCCGCCGGGGCCGTCGCGCGCCCCCCGCAGGCGGGCCGGCACCTGTACGTCGACCTCGGCGCGTTCCGATCCGCCCTCGGCGCGCGCGGCGTCGGTGACGCGCAGGACCTGGAGGACCACCTCTCCGCCCGGCTCGGCATGCCCGCGCCGGGCGGACACCGCTTCGGCGACGACCTCGCCGCCCTCCGGATCCGCCTCGGCACCGGGCCGCTGCTCGGCTCCACGGACGAGGAGCGGGAGGAAGCGCTCATCTCCCCCTCGCCACTGGAACTGCCGCACGTGCAGCGCGCGTTGACCCTCGTGGGGTCGGCTTTCGGCGATCTCCGCGACGACGCCGAGCGACGGGAGTCTCCTCGATGACGCAGCAGTCCGAGTCGACCACGAGCACGACGACCCAGGCCACCGGCGATCCCGCGCCCCCGGCCGCCCCGGCGCCCGGACACCCCGCCGTCCTCCCTCCCGCGCCGCTCGCCGAGCCCCGCCCGCTCGGTGAGCGGCGCCTGTGGCCCCGGTCCTTCGCGAACCGGCTGACCGCCCCGCTGCCCGGCCTGCGGGCCTTCGCGCGGCTCGCCCGCGAGGGCGCGCTCCGGCCGCGTGCCGAAGGGCTCGCCGACATCCCGCTGCTGCCCTTCGAGCCGGAACCGCTGCCCGCCGTGGACGCCCGGACGGTCGCCGTCTCCTGGGCGGGGCACGCGAGCTGGGTGATCCGGATCGGCGGGCTCACCGTCCTCACCGACCCGGTCTGGTCCCGCCGCATCGTGGGAACCCCGGCCCGGATCACCCCGGTCGGCGTGGCCTGGAGCGCGCTGCCGCACGTCGACGCGGTCGTCGTCAGCCACAACCACTACGACCATCTGGACGCACCGACCCTGCGCCGACTCCCGCGCGGCACACCGGTGTTCGTACCGGCCGGCCTCGGACGCTGGTTCAGGCGGCGCCGGTTCACCCGGATCACCGAGCTCGACTGGTGGGAGGCGGCCCAACTCGACGGCGTCCGCTTCGATTTCGTCCCCGCCCACCACTGGTCCAAGCGCACCCTCACCGACACCTGCCGTTCCCTGTGGGGCGGCTGGGTGCTCACGGCACCCGAGGGCCGGCGCGTCTACTTCGCGGGCGACACCGGATACGGCCACTGGTTCACCCGCATCGGGCAGCGCCACCCGGGGATCGACCTCGCCCTCCTGCCCATCGGCGCGTACGACCCCCGCTGGTGGCTGAGCGACGTGCACTGCGACCCGGAAGAGGCCGTGCAGGCGGCCGTCGACCTGAGCGCGCGGCGGATGGCCCCGATGCACTGGGGCACCTTCGTGCTCTCGGCCGAACCGGTGCTGGAACCACTGCGGCGGGTGCGGGCGGCGTGGGAGCGGGCGGGCCTGGCCCGGGAGAACCTGTGGGACCTGGCGGTGGGAGGTTCCCGGGTGCTGGAGTGACGGCGCCTCCCCGTCCTACGAGGGTTTCGTGCCGCGGAACCTGCGCCACGCACCGGGCGCCAGGCTGATCGCCACGGTCAGTGCCACCGCCGCCACCACGCCCTGCCACGGCTCGGGGAAGAGCGAGCCGCCGAGGATGCCGATGATCTGGTACGTGGCCGCCCAGGCGAGACAGGCCGGGATGTCCCCGCGGGCGAAGGCGCGCAGCGGCATCCTCGCGATCAGGCAGGCCAGCATCACCGGAATGCGGCCCGCCGGAACGAGGCGGGACAGGACGAGGACGGCGATGCCGTGGTCGGCGAGTTTCCGCTGCGCCCGGGCGAGCCGGTCCTCGGGGGCGCGTTCCCGGATCGCCTCCAGCCAGCGCGATCCGTTCCTCGAGCCCATGCCGCGCCGGCCGAGCCAGTAGAGCGACATGTCGCCGAGGAACGCGGCGGCCGAGGAGACCAGGAACACCATGAGCAGCGCGAAGGGTGACGTCTGGTGGAAGGCCACGACCGCCGCCGAACTCACCAGCGCCCCCGTCGGTACCACCGGCATCAGAGCGCCGATCAGCACCAGCAGGAACAGCGACGGATAGCCGATCGCCTGCTGAGTGGACTCCGGCGGGACGGTCGGCGCCGTGGCGGACAGGAACACCAGCGGTGCGGTGCTCTTGAGCGGCACGAGGGTCGTGCCCTTGAGCGACAGAAGAGCGCCGCTCTTGGCCGACTGAAGGGCCGGGGGAGCCACCACCCCGGCGGACCAGGACATCACCGAGCGGCCTCCGGACGCACGCTCTCGCCCTGCCTCAGCAGATGGACCGCCACCTGGGGCGTGCGCTCGGCGGCCAGGCGCACGAACTCCTCACCCGGCGCGTGGAATTCATGGGGGCGCACGGCATCCATCCCGATGGGCCAGAACGTGCCGTAGTGCACCGGCACAGCGCTGCGCGGACGCAACGCGGCGAGTGCCTCGGCGGCACGCCCCGCGTCGAGATGCCCCTCCCCGAGATACGGGCCCCAGCCGCCCACCGGCAGCAGGGCCACGTCGACCGGTCCGACCTCCTCGGCCATCGACGCGAACAGCCCCGTGTCCCCGGCGAAGTAGGTCCGCGCCTCGCCCTCGATCACGTACCCCACGGCGGGGGAGCGGTGCGGTCCGATCGGCAGCCGGCGTCCGTCGTGCCGTGCCGGAACCGTGCGAACGGCCAGGTCACCGACACGGGTGCGGTCACCGGGCGCGACCTCCGTGAGCCGCAGATGGTCCAGCTTGCGCAGTCCGGGCACCGAACGCGGGGCACCGCGCGGCACGAGCAGCCGGGTACCCGGGGCCAGCCGCGCCAGCGAGGGAAGATGCAGATGGTCGGCGTGCAGATGGGAGACCAGCGCGACGTCGGCGACCGCGGCCGGGGGAGGGGGCGGCGCCCCGCGCCTGCGCCGCAGGTGCCCGAGCCGGCGCGCGAAGAGGGGATCGGTGAGCACGCGTGTCCCGGAGTCCTCCAGCGTGCAGGTGGCGTGCCCCCACCAGGTGATCTCCACCGGCACCTCTTTGCCTCCTTCGCACGACTCCCCCCGAGCCTACGGGCAGGAGTAGGGTCTGCGGCGAAACCATGAGGTGAGGGGGACACCATGGGAGACGCACGCGGTGCCTCCGGCACGCACGCCCTCAAACGCCCGCACGAGCGCGGCGGCCCCGTGCCGCGCTCCCCGTCGCTTCGCGTCACGGCGATCGCGAGCCTGACACCTCTGGAAGAGCTCGACGAGGACCCCTTTCTCGTCGACTCCCGCAGCCAGCACGCGATGTGCGCCCGCTGGGCCGCCGAGCACGGCTACGTCGTCACCCGGGAACTTCTCGTACGCGGGCTGCGCCCGGACCACCGCAGCCTGTGGGCGGACGTCGAGGCCGGTCTCGTGGACCTGTTCGTCGCGCCCAGCCGCCGGGTGCTGGAGCGGGCCCTCGCCTCGGTCGAGGAGTTCACCGCCGAGTGCGCGCGCCGCGGTGTCCGCGTCGAGACCGTGGGCACCGCCGAACCGTCGTACGACGCCCAGATGAAGGCCAGGGTCCACCGCCGTCTGTCGATGCCGACGGCGGGCTACGACGGCCGTTGATCCCTCCCCCGCGGTGAGTCCCGGCAAAGGGGCACCCGGGGAGGCCTGCTGAGGGACTGCGCGCGGCTTTTGGGGACTTCTGGGGATCTCCGGCCGTTGTGACAGGGTGGGAGCAGGCCGCGCGGACCGGGCGGGCCGGGACGTGAGGTGGACTGGGCGTGGACAAGGGACGTTGGCGGCGCCTCGCCAGCGCGGCGGGACGCAGCATCACGGTGTGGGCCGTGTCCACGCTCACGATGCTCGTCCTCGCCGGTGCGCTGCCCGACTTCCGGCTCCAGTCGGAGAGCGGGGACAGCGCGACACGGATCGCCGTCACCGCGGCGGCCGGCGCGGGCGTCTTCGGTCTCCTGTCGGCGCTGGTGTGGCCCCTGCTCGTGCGGGCCCTGCTGCTCGTCCCCGCCCTGGTGCTGGGCCTGCTCGTCTTCTTCCTGAACGGCTCGCTGCTGCTGATCGCCCTGCGGCTCAACCCCTCCGGGCACGGCGAGGCGGCCCCCGAGACCGCCGTGGTCGTGGCCGCCGTCATGTCGGCCGTCGCCTCGGCCACCGGTGCCGCCCTCGCCGTACGGGACGACGACGCGTACCGGCGCCGCCTCTACCGGCTCGCCGACCGGCGCCGCAGACGCGCCACCGGGCGCCCCGGCCCCTCGACTCCCGGCGTGGTCCTCCTCCAGCTCGACGGCGTCGGACACGACGTGCTGCGCGAGGCGATCGGCAAGGGTCTGATGCCCACCGCCGCCCGCTGGCTCGACGGGAAGCGCCCCACCCACCGGCTCACCCCCTGGAGAACCGACTGGTCCAGCCAGACCGGCGCCAGCCAGCTCGGCATCCTGCACGGCAGCAACCACGACGTACCCGCCTTCCGCTGGTACGAGAAGGACACCCAGGAGGTCATGGTCTGCAACCGGCCGACCAGCGCCGCCGAGCTCCAGCGGCGGGCCGTCGCGCACACCGGCGACGGCGGCCTGCTCACCGCCGGCGGCGCGAGCCGGGGCAACCTCTTCAGCGGCGGCGCCGACGAGCTCGCCCTCGTGCTGTCCGTCGCCGCGCGCAGGGGACGGGACAACCGCTCGCGGGCCGGCTACTTCGCCTACTTCTCCGACCCGGCCAACGCCGTCCGTACGGCGATGTCGTTCGTGGCCGAGGTCTTCAGGGAGACGGGCCAGTCCACCCGGGCCCGCCTCCAGCGGCGACGCCCCCGCGTCAGACGCGGCGGGCTGTACCCGTTCGTCCGCGCCTTCGCGACCGTCGTCGAGCGGGACGTCGTGGTCGCCGCGGTGATCGGCGACATGCTCGCCGGGCGCAACGCGGTCTACGCGGACCTGGTGGCCTACGACGAGGTGGCGCACCACTCCGGGCCGCGGAGCCGGGACGCCGAGAGGATCCTGGAGCGGCTCGACCGGTCGCTCGCGCTCATCGAGAAGGTCGCCGAGCACGCCCCGCGGCCGTACCGGATCGTCGTGCTCTCCGACCACGGCCAGAGCCCCGGCGAGACCTTCCTGACCAGGTACGGCCTCAGCCTCGGCAATCTGGTCCGGGCCGGCTGCGGGCTGCCCGTGCCCCGCAGGGCCCGCAGGACCCACAGCGGTGCCGAGGCCCGGACCGCCGTCCGCGCCGCGCTGCGCAGACCGGTCGAGGAGCGCGAGGAGCGGCGCGGACCGGCGGGGCGCCGCTCCGAGCCCCTGGTCCTGGCCTCGGGCAATCTCGGCCTCGTCTCCTTCCCCGACGTCGCGCACCGGATGAGCCGGGAGGAGATCGACCGGCGCCACCCCGCGCTGCTGTCCACGCTCGCCAACCACCCGGGCATCGGCTTCCTCCTGGTGCGCAGCGAGGAGCACGGCGGCCTCGTGCTCGGGGCGCACGGCGCCGAGGTGCCGGTGGGCCGGCTCGACGACGAACACCCGGGCCCACTCGCCGACTTCGGTCCCGGCGCCGCCGACGCGGTGCGGCGCACACACACGTTCCCGCACACCGCCGACATCATGGTCAACTCCTGGTACGACCCCGTCGAGGGCGAAGTCCTCGCCTTCGAGGAGCAGATCGGCTCGCACGGCGGGCTCGGCGGCGCCCAGGGGCACCCGTTCCTGCTCTCTCCGCTCACCCTGTCCGCACCGGCCGGCGCGGCCGCGGAACCCGCCGGCCCGGACGCCGGACTCGTCGGCGCGGAGCGGGTGCACGACGTGCTGCGGCGCTGGCTGCGCGAGTGCGACGGCTCCCGCGTACCGCTGCCGTCCCCTCCGGACGAGCGGGCCGCCTGAGCGCCGGCTCCGCCGCGGGCGGAGAACGGCCGGCCCGTTCACCGGCCGGTCCGGTCGCGGGCACCGGAAAAAATGGGAGGCGGCGGACATCGTGCCGCGCCCACACTGGGGGCGTCGCACGCCGCGCTTTCGCGCGCGTCCCTCACCCATCGCTCGTCTCCCACCCCTCTCTCACGCCTTCAAGGAGCTCGCCTGTGCAGGCAGCCGTCACCGTCACGCCCTCCCGTGTCCCGGAGCTGCTTCTCGGTCTCGCCACCGTGCGGCCGGTTTTTCTCTGGGGCGCACCCGGCATCGGAAAGTCCTCCCTGGTCAGGGAGTTCGCCGAATCGCTCGGGCTGGAGTGCGTGAGCCTGCTGGGTACGCAGCTCGCGCCCGAGGACCTGATCGGCGTGCCGCAGATCCGTGACGGGCGTTCCGTCTTCTGCCCTCCGCAGGCCATCGCCCGCGACGAGCCGTACTGCCTGTTCCTGGACGAGCTGAACGCGGCGACGCCCGATGTGCAGAAGGCCTTCTACTCGCTGATCCTGGACCGCCGCATCGGTGACTACGAGCTGCCGAAGGGCTCCATCGTGATCGGCGCGGGCAACCGGGCGACGGACAACGCGCTGGCCCGCCCGATCGCCTCGGCGCTGGTCAACCGGCTCACCCACGTCCATCTGGAGGCCTCTCCGAAGGACTGGCTCGTCTGGGCCGCCGCGAACGACATCCACCCCTGGGTGCTCGACCACCTCACCGACCGCCCCGACCACCTGTGGTCCAAGCCGCCGAAGACCGAGGAGCCCTTCTCCACCCCGCGCTCCTGGCACATGCTCTCCGACGCGCTGGGCTCCTTCGGCGACGCGCTCGACGAGGAGACCCTGAAGGTGATCGCCCACGGCACGCTGACGCCCGCGCACGCCGTAGCGTTCTGCGGTTACGTCAAGATCGTGCGCAGTCGCTTCGGCATCGAGGCCATCCTCAAGGGTGACGCCCGCTGGCCCTCCCGCACGGAGGACCGCGATCTCCTCTACTACCTCGCGGAGTCCTTCCGCGGCCGCCTCGTCAAGGAACTCCCGGCCGGCCGGGACCACATCTCGGCGAACGCCCGGCAGACCGCGTACCGGGCCAAGTCCCTGCTCATCCAGCTCGCCGAGATATCCGTCGAGGTCGCCCAGAGCGTCATCGCCTCGGACGCCGACGGCAATCCGGTCCTGCCCGCGTGGTTCCTGGTGGAGGCGGCCCGGGACATGCCGCGCCTGGTGGAGGCGCGCCGGTGAGCCGTTCCCGCAAGGCCGGGGCCAAGGCCAAGCCCGATCCCGCGGCCGAGGCGTTCGCCGAGGGACTGCGGCTGGTCCGGGCCAATCCGGCGCTGGGCGCCGTCGGCTTCCGCGTCTGCCGGGAGGACACGTGCGCCCGGGCTCCCCGGGACGGCCTGGCGGTCGTCGACTCCAACGGGACCGTGCACGTCAACCCGACCCGTCGCGCCGAACCCGTCGCCTGGGCCTGGGCCATGGCGCACGCCGTCATCCATCTGGGCTTCGGCCATGTCCGGGCCGCGGCCGGGACACGCGAGCAGCCGGACCGTTTCGACCTCGCAGCCCGCTGCGTGGTGGTGAACCGCTTCCTGCTCGGCTTCCCGGTGGGGCTGACGCCCGAGGACCTCCCGGACTCCTACCCCGACGGTGACGAGGAGCGGCTCGCCGCGGCCTGGCGCCGCGACGGCATCCCGCCCCGGTACGAACACTGCGGCACGGCGGGCGGCGGCCCGGACCAGGCCCTCGTGTCCTGGAACGCCTGGCTCGGCAGCACTCCGACCGACTGGCAGGTGGCCTTCGCGCACGCGCTGATCAGGACCATGTCCGCCGCGATGGACGTGGCGGGCGGCAGACGCGCCTCCATGAACGAAGGCCCCACCCCGCTCCGGCCCTGGGAGCGGGCGCTGAGCTGGTTCGTCTCCTCCTATCCGCTGCTCGGCGGCCTCGCGGCGGGCATCACCCTGATCGCCGACGCCGAACTCGCCCGCGCCCACGACATCTCGGTCGCCGCCGTGGACACCGACGCGGCCGAGATCTACGTCAACCCGCTGTGCGCGTTCAGCGACGAGGAATGGCGGTTCGTCCTCGCCCACGAGATGCTGCACGCCGCCCTGCGCCACGGCGACCGCTGCGGCACCCGGGACCCCTACCTCTTCAACGTCGCCGCCGACTACGTGATCAACGGCTGGCTGTGCGAGATGCAGGTCGGCACGATGCCCGAGGGGCTGCTGCACGACCCGGAGCTGAAGGACCTGTCGGCGGAGGAGGTGTACGACCGGATCGCCGGCGATCTGCGCCGGATGCGCCGCCTCGCCACGCTGCGCGGCAGGGGAACGGGCGACATCCTGGGCGGACCGCTCGGCTCGGCGCGCGACTACGTCGACCTCGACGAGTTCTACCGCCGCGGCCTGGCCCGGGGCCTCGATCTGCACCAGCGGCAGGAGCGCGGTTTCCTGCCCGGTGGTCTGGTCGAGGAGATCCGCGCGCTCAGCCATCCGCCGCTGCCCTGGGACGCCCGGCTCGCCCGCTGGTTCGACGAGTTCGTGCCCCGGCCCGAACCGCTGCGCTCGTACGCGCGTCCCTCCCGCCGGCAGGCGGCCACCCCGGGCATCCCCCGTGCGGGCCGCTGGTTCCCGCCCGAGGAGATCGCCCGCTGCACCTTCGGCGTCGTGCTCGACACCTCCGCCTCCATGGACCGCACCCTGCTCGGCAAGGCTCTGGGCGCCATCGCCTCGTACGCCGGGTCCCGCGACGTACCGGCCGCGCGCGTCGTGTTCTGCGACGCCGCCCCGCACGACGCGGGCTATCTGCCCGTCACGGAGATCGCCGGACGGGTACGGGTGCACGGGCGCGGCGGCACCGTGCTCCAGCCGGGCGTCGATCTGCTGCACCGCGCCGACGACTTCCCGCCGGGCGCGCCCGTCCTGGTGATCACGGACGGATACTGCGACGTGCTGCGGGTACGGCGCGAGCACGCCTATCTGATCCCGCACGCCGCACGGCTCCCCTTCACCGCGCGCGGGCCGGTCTTCCGGGTGACCTGAGCCCCCGCCGCGGTGTTCCGGCGGGCTCCGCGGCACCGTCCGACGAAATCCCGGACACGCACCGGCAGGTCGCCGCCCGAACCGCGGGGTGCGCCGGGCCCAGGTGTGATCGGATGGGAGACACGGACCCCGGCAACGGGACCACTCCCGAAAGGAATCACCGTGGCAACCACGCGCACCGCACACACCGTGTGGGAAGGCAACCTGCTCGAGGGCAACGGCGTCGTCACCTTCGACTCCTCCGGCATCGGCCAGCAGCCGGTGACGTGGGCGTCGCGGGCCCAGGACGCCAACGGGAAGACCAGCCCCGAGGAACTGATCGCGGCCGCCCACTCCAGCTGCTTCTCCATGGCGCTGTCGCACGCCCTCGCGGGTGCCGGGACACCGCCCACCAAGCTCCTCACCAACGCCGACGTCACTTTCCAGCCCGGCGAGGGCATCACCGGCATCCACCTCACGGTGGAGGGCACGGTGCCGGGCCTCGACAACGACGGCTTCGTCGCGGCGGCCGAGGACGCCAAGAAGAACTGCCCGGTCAGCCAGGCCCTGACCGGTACGACGATCACGCTGTCGGCGAAGCTCGCCTGACGCTCGTACGCCGATGCCGCGTCCTCCCCGCGGGGGCGCGGCATCGGCGTGTCCGCCCGCGTGCGCCGTCCGCGCCATTGACAAGCGAGAACACAGGTTTTGTGCTTGGGGGCGGGCAGAGCCGTGGCGGAAGGGGACGGACATGGCACGTGCGGTCGGGATCGATCTGGGGACGACGAACTCGGTGGTGGCCGTCCTGGAGGGCGGTGAGGCGACGGTCGTCGCCAATGCCGAGGGAGCACGCACCACACCCTCGGTGGTGGCCTTCGCCAAGAACGGCGAGGTGCTGGTCGGCGAGGTCGCCAAACGGCAGGCCGTGACGAACGTGGAGCGCACCGCGCGGTCCGTGAAGCGGTACATGGGCGATGTGAACTGGCGGTTTCCCGGGAAGGGCAGCATCGACGGCACCCGCTACCGGGCCCAGGAGCTGTCCGCGCGGGTGCTGCAGAAACTGAAGCGGGACGCCGAGGCCTATCTGGGCCAGGACGTCACGGACGCCGTCATCACCGTGCCCGCCTACTTCGACGACGCGCAGCGCCAGGCCACCAAGGAGGCGGGCGAGATCGCGGGCCTGAAGGTCTTACGGATCATCAACGAGCCGACCGCCGCGGCCCTGGCGTACGGGCTCGACCGCGGGGAGGAGCAGACCGTCCTCGTCTTCGACCTGGGCGGCGGCACCTTCGACGTCTCGCTCCTGGAGATCGGTGACGGGGTCATCGAGGTCAAGGCGACCAACGGTGACACCCGGCTGGGCGGTGACGACTGGGACCAGCGGATCGTCGAGCACCTCGCCCAGCGCTTCAAGGCCGCGCACGGCATCGATCTCGGACACGACAAGATGGCTCTGCAACGGCTGCGCGAGGGTGCCGAGAAGGCCAAGATCGAGCTGTCCTCGTCCACCGAGACCACCGTCAACCTGCCCTACATCACCGCCACCGCCCAAGGCCCCCTGCACCTCGACGAGAAACTGACGCGCGCCCAGTTCCAGGAGCTGACGGCCGACCTGCTCGACCGCTGCAAGACCCCCTTCCACCAGGCCGTCAAGGACGCCGGTGTGAAACTGTCCGCCGTCGACCACGTCATCCTGGTCGGCGGATCCACCCGGATGCCCGCCGTCACCGGCCTGGTGAAGGAACTCACCGGCAAGGACCCGCACAAGGGCGTCAACCCGGACGAGGTCGTGGCTCTCGGCGCCGGACTCCAGGCCGGTGTGATCCGCGGAGACGTGAAGGACGTCCTGCTCCTCGACGTCACCCCGCTGTCCCTCGGCATCGAGACCAAGGGCGGCATCATGACCACGCTCATCGAGCGCAACACCACGATTCCCACGCGGCGTTCGGAGATCTTCACGACGGCCGCCGACAACCAGCCCTCGGTCGGCATCCAGGTCTACCAGGGCGAGCGCGAGATCGCCGCCTACAACAAGAAGCTCGGCGTCTTCGACCTCACCGGCCTGCCGCCCGCGCCGCGCGGTGTCCCGCAGATCGAGGTGGCCTTCGACATCGACGCCAACGGGATCACCCACGTCTCCGCGAAGGACCTGGCCACCGGGCGCGAGCAGAAGATGACCGTGACCGGCGGCTCCGCGCTGCCCAAGGACGACATCGACCGCCTGGTGCGAGAGGCCGAGCGGTACGCCGAGGAGGACCGGCGGAACCGGGAGGCGGCCGAGACCCGCAACCACGGCGAGCAACTCGTGTACCAGACCGAGAAGTTCGTCCGCGAGAACGACGAACGCATCCCCGACGACACGAAGGAAGCGGTCGCCTCGACGGCCGCCGAACTGAAACAGCTTCTGGAGGACTCCTCCACCGACACCGCCGCTCTGCGCGGCGCCATCGAGAAACTGGCCACCGTCAGCCAGCAGATGGGCCAGGCCATGTATGCCCAGGCCCAGCAGAGGTCGGCCCCGCAGGACCAGCCGCCCACCGACCAGCCGCCCACCGAGCAGGCGCAGGACGACGAGGACGTGGTGGACGCGGAGATCGTGGACGAGGACCGCGCGAGGGAAGCGGGGGACGCGGGGGGCGGCCGGGACGGGTCCCCGGGGCAGGGGCCCGCTCAGTAGCGCTCGCGGAACTCCTGGAGGATCTCCTTGGTGCGTTCGGCGGAGGCGGAGTGGGCCGACATGTGGTCCAGCACCTCCAGATGCAGGGCCACCTCCTCGCGCGCGTCGAGGTAGAGAGCGCCGGTCACGTACTCGCTGTAGACGATGTCCGGCAGCTCTCGCTCGGCGAAGCGGAACAGCGCGAAGGACGTGTACGTCCCCGGGTGCGGCCCGGCCGCGAACTCCGCGACCTGAAGCGTGACGTGATCGAGCTCGACCCATTCGAGGAGCCGGTCCATCTGGTCGCGCATGACCTCACCCCGGATGCTCACCGGACGCAGCAACGCCGTCTCGTCCATGATCACCCAGAGGTGGGGAGGGTTCTCGCGGGTGAGCAGCGCCTGCCGTTTCATGCGCAGCGCCACATGCCGGTCGATGGCCTCGGTACCCGTCTGCCCGACGGTCCCGGCCTCCAGCACGGCCCGCGCGTACTCCTCGGTCTGCAACAGCCCCGGCACGAAATGCGGTTCGTAACTGCGGATCAGCCGGGCCGCGCCCTCCAGGCTGACGTGCATGCTGAACCAGTCCGGCAGCACGTCGTGGTACCGCTGCCACCAGCCCGGCTCGTTCGCCTCCTCGGCCAGTGCCACGAAGGTGTCCGTCTCGTCCTCGGAGACACCGTACGTCGTCAGCAGAACCTGCACGTAAGGGATCTTGAGGGCGACCTCGGCCATCTCCATCCGCCGCACGGTCGCCGGCGCGACCCGCAGGACACGCGCCGCTTCCTCCCGTTTCAGGCCCGCGGCCTCGCGCAGCTCCTGGAGCCGTCGCCCCAGAACCACCTGCCCCACCGTGGGTGCCGGCCGCCGCTCACTCACGCCACGCCTCCCCACGCGCCGAAGTATGCGTGCAGTGTGCCATGTCCGTGCGGAACCATCATCGATCGGCCTCAACATGCGGACAGCCAGCGCGATCTGACGCACCGTGGGCATCCTGTCGCCCATGCCGCACCACCGTCACCGGCACCTCTTCCGTTCTCGGTGACAGATCATCACGCGTGCAGCGCGTGAAGGTACTTGCCCGTCGCGGGGTCCGCCGGGAGGAACGTCTCGATGGCCAGCTCGGCGACCGTCACGTCCATCGGGGTGTTGAACGTCGAGATGGACGAGATGAACGACAGCACCCGCCCCTCGTGCTCGATCCGCATCGGGAGCGCGAAGCGGGGCGCGGGACCGAGCGGCTCGTCGTCGTCCACCTCCGCGTCCCGGTCCGGCACCGGATACGCCGCCACCTCCTCGTACAGCGCGCGCAGCGGCTCCGAACGGCGCAGCGCGATCTGCCGGTCCATCTGGGCGAGCAGATGATCCCGCCACGTGCGCAGATTGCGGATGCGCGGTGCCAGGCCCTCCGGATGCAGGACCAGCCGCATCGCGTTCAGCGGCGGCACGAGGAGCCGGTCCGTGACACCGTCCAGCAGCAGGGCGACCCCGCGGTTCGCGGCCAGAACGTCGTACCTCGCGTCGACCACCAGCGCCGGATACGGCTCGTAGCCCTGGATCAGCCGCTCCATGCCCTCGCGCAGCGCGTCCATCGACGGGTCGTCGATCGGGGTCTCCGCGTAGCGCGGCGCGTAACCCGCCGCGAGCAGCAGCGCGTTGCGCTCGCGGACCGGCACGTCGAGGTGCTCGGCCAGCCGCAGCACCATTTCCTCGCTGGGGCGGGAACGGCCCGTCTCGACGAAGCTGATGTGCCGGGCCGAGGACCCCGCCCGCAGGGCCAGCTCCAGCTGGCTCACCCGGCGCTGCTCCCGCCAGCCGCGCAGCAGCGGCCCGACGCCGCCGTCGGCCGGGGTGCGGGGGACGGCGGGGGAACCGGACGGGACAGGGCTCATGCGAGGACGGTAGCCGAGGAGCGGCACGTGGAGGATCGCCCGGGGCGGTGACCGGCCTGCACCCGTCCGGCCGTCGCGGCGAGCCGCCGCGGCCCGTGTGCCCTGCCGAGGGGTGACGGCTGTGGCACGCTGGGCGAAGGGCTCGGCTCCGCCGCTCTTCGGGGCCGGTCCGCCCCCTGCGCCACCCCGGACCCACCGCTCCGCACGCCCGACCCGCCGTACGAAGGGATCACGTCCATGGCCGTCGAACCGCTGGAGCCCAAGGAGATCGAGGAGCGGCTGGCGGCGTTGCCCGGCTGGTCGCTGGACGGTGACCGGCTCGCCCGTACCTACCGGCTCGGCACACACTTCGCGGCGACCGCGATGGTCGTGCACATCGCCCAGGTGCAGGAGGAGCTCGGCCACCACTCCGACCTCACCCTCGGCTACAACACGATCGCCCTCACCGTGAACACGCACAGCGTCGGCGGCGCCGTCACCGTGCTCGACTTCGATCTCGCCCGCAGGGTGGAGGAACTCGCGCCGGGACACGGGGCGAGCTGACCTCCGTGCTGGACTACGACAAGGAAGCCGACCGCTACGACGCGACGCGCGGCGGCGAACCACGGGCCGCCGCTGCCGCGGCCGCCGTGCTCGCCCTGGTCCCCGACGACGCCCGCAGCCTGCTCGACGTGGCCTGCGGCACCGGCATCGTGACGAGCGGGCTCGCCGCCGGGCGGCCGGGGCTCCGGGTGACGGGGACGGACGCGGCCCACGGCATGACGCGCCGGGCGGCGGAGCGCCTCCCCGGAGCCGTCGTCCGCGCCGACGGCCGTCGACTCCCCTTCCCGGAAGGCTCGTTCGACGCGGTGTGCGCCGTCTGGCTGCTCCATCTGCTGGACGACGCGGGCCCCGTCGTCGCCGAGGCCGCGCGCGTCCTGCGCCCCGGTGGTGTGTTCGTCACCACCGTCGACAAGGCGGCGGCCCACCACGTCGGCAGCGACATCGACGCGTTGACCGCGCCCTGTCCCACCGGGCACGCCGAGGACGGGACCGCACGCGTCACGGCGTACGCCGCCGAGCACGGCCTGGTGCCGAGCGGCACGGCCCTCTTCCGCGGCCACGGCCAGGGCCGGACCCCGCGGGATGTGGCCCGGTACATCCGCAGCGGCCGGCTCTACGCGGCCGGCGGACCTCGGCTGGCCGAGCGGGTCGAGACCCTGCCGGGGCCCGATGTCCCGCGCCGCGAACCCGACTTCACCCTGCGGGCCTTCCGAAGGAACTGAACTCGTGCGAACCGGCCCGGGCCCGGGGTCAGAGGGTCTTCCTCCGGGTGAAGTCCATGGTCCAGTTCGTCAGCCAGGTGTTCTCCCCGTCCACGGAGAAGGCCTGTTCCCAGCGAGCCGTCGTCTCCGAGATCCCCGACCACACGAACCGCACCCGCACGTCCTTCCCGTCATGGGTGTCGTCGCCGTGGAACTCGCCGCGTCCGTCCGGTCCGAACCGCCCGAGCACCGGCGGGAACAGCCGGCCGCTGCGGCTGGACGACCAGTTCAGCGACCACCGCCCGGTCTCCACGTCGAAGAGCCGCAGCGTCAGGCCCGTCCATCCCTGGCTCGGCACGTCGATCTCGTCGATGTTCGCGGCGCCGCGGAACAGGTTCCAGCAGCGGCTGACCGCGGAGAACTCCTCCCAGCCGCTCTCCGGGTCGAGGAAGTCCGTACGACGGCGGTTGACGACGTCCCAGTCGCCGTGGAGGAAGTCGAAGTCGTTCAGGGCCGACACGTTGTCCCGGACGTCGTTCATGCGCGGTCCCCTGTGGTTCCTTCAGGCAGGGAGTCGGTCAAGTAGGCGGCCAGGTCGGGTACTTCGGGGGCGAGCAGATGCCGCACCCAGGCGTCCCGCTCGTGCAGGACCGGCGGCAGCTCCCAGACGCAGCCGATCCACGGGAGGTCCGTGGTGACGAAGTGCGCCGGGTCGCGGTCGGGGCAGCCCAGCACCTGCTGGCCCGCGGCGGCGCCCCGGAAGTGCAGGACGTTGTCCCACACCCAGCTGTACGCGTTGAGATAGGCACTGTCGTCGGCGCCCCGGTGCAGGACGACGAACGTGGCCGGCGGGGTGCCGTCCGGCTCGGGAAGCAGCCGCGGCAGGATCGCGTAGGCCGCCCTTTCGACCTCCGGTTCGATACCGGCGGGGTCCGCGGTCACGTGGTACCGCTTGATCCGCCGTCCCGCCATCTCGACGGGCGGCGGCACGGTCAGGAACTTTTCCCTGAAGGCCGCACGGGCCGGGGACGCGTCCGAGGCCGCGGAAGCCCCGGAGCCGCCGGAAGCCCTGGAACCGCCGGAAGCCCCGGAAGGCACGGACGCATCGGATGCCCCGGAGGGCACTGAGGCCGACACCACCGCTGGAGCGGTGGACGGTGTGGAGGAAGCTGAAGCCATGGCAGGGACGCTAGGCCCGCTTCACTGACACCATGTGTCAGTGAAGTCCAGCCGTCTCATCTCGATCCTGCTGCTGCTCCAGACCCGGGGCAGACTCACCGCCGCCCAGCTCGCCGCGGAACTGGAGGTGTCGGTCCGGACGGTGTACCGGGACGTCGAGGCACTGAGCGCGGCGGGCGTCCCGCTCTACGGCGACGCGGGGCACGAAGGCGGCTACCGCCTCCTCGACGGCTACCGCACCCGCCTCACCGGCCTCACCACCGAGGAGGCCGAGGCGCTCTTCCTCGCCGGGGTCCCCGGGCCCGCCGCCGAACTCGGACTCGGCGCGGTGCTCGCCGCGGCCCAGCTCAAGGTGCGCGCCGCCCTCCCGCGTGAACTGCGCGAGCACGCGGACCGGGTGAGCGGCCGCTTCCACCTGGACGCGCCGGGCTGGTACGCGGACGCCGACGAGACCCCGTACCTCACCGCGGTCGCCGACGCCGTATGGAACGGCCGGGTCCTCGACGTCCGCTACCGCCGCTGGCGCGAACCCACCGACGTGGACCGCCGCCTGGAACCGTACGGTCTCGTCCTGAAGGCGGGTCGCTGGTACGTCGTCGCGGGCCCGGGACCCCGCACCTACCGGGTGGACCAGATTCTCGGACTGCGCACCTCGGAAGCGGAGTTCACCCGGCCCGAGGGATTCGATCTGGCGGAGTACTGGACCGCCTACCAACGGGACTTCCACGAGCGGCTGCACCAGGCGGAGGTGGTCGTCCGGATCGCGCCCGGAACCGGCCTGGGCGGTCTCGCCGGCCGGGCGATGGCGGTCGACGGGCGTACGGACGAGCAGGGTTGGACGCGTGCCACCGTCCCCGTCGAGTCCCTGGAGCAGGCCCACGACGACTTCCTGCGGCTCGGCACGGCCGTCGAGGTCCTGGAGCCGCCCGAGCTGCGCGCCCGCATCACCGAGACGGTCGCCGAGCTGGCCCGCAGATACGCGTAGAGAGCGCTTGCCGCGAGGCGGCAACCCCCCTGCGCGCAGCGGCGACTGGGAAGCGGAAGCAGTCTGTCCTCCCAGGAGGTAATCACCGTGCAGCACCCGCAACGGCAGCACCGCAGACGTGCGATCGGCTCGGCCCTGGCGGCCGCGGCCCTCATCACCGCCGGACTCGCCGGTCTCGGCGCCGCTCCGGCCCGGGCGGCCACGGCGCGACAGGTCGAAGCCCTCGACCGGGGCGTCGTCAGCGTCCACACCGACAGCGGCAACCTGGTCACCTGGCGCTGGCTCGGCACCGACCCGAACGACGTGTCGTTCAACGTCTACCGCGCCGGGACCCTGGTCAACTCCACCCCGGTCGGCGGATCCACGAACTACTTCCACCCGGGCGCGCCCGCGCAGGCCGACTACACGGTCCGCGCGATCGTGAACGGCGTGGAGCAGGCGGACTCCGTCCACGCCGTCCAGTTCCGGGCGGGCTACAAGGACGTTCCGATCACCCCGCCCGCGGGCGGCACCACCCCCGACGGTGTCGCGTACACCTACGAGGCCAACGACGTCTCCGTCGGCGACCTCGACGGCGACGGCGCGCTCGACTTCGTCCTCAAGTGGCAGCCGACGAACGCCAAGGACAACTCCCAGTCCGGCTACACCGGCAACACGATCGTCGACGGCGTCAAGCTCGACGGCACCCGCCTGTGGCGCGTGGACCTGGGCCGGAACATCCGCTCCGGCGCCCACTACACACAGTTCCAGGTGTACGACTACGACGGTGACGGCAGGGCCGAGGTGGCCATGAAGACCGCGGACGGCACGACGGACGGCCGGGGCGCGGTGATCGGCAGTTCCTCCGCCGACCACCGCAACTCCAGCGGATACGTCCTCTCCGGGCCCGAGTACCTGACCATGTTCAACGGCCTGACCGGGGCGGCCATGGGCACCGTCGACTATGTCCCGGCGCGCGGCACGGTCTCCTCCTGGGGCGACTCCTACGGCAACCGTGTCGACCGATTCCTGGCGGGCACCGCCTACTTGGACGGTTCCCGGCCCTCCCTGATCATGGCGCGCGGCTACTACACGCGTACGGTCGTCGCGGCCTGGGACTGGCGGGGCGGCGCGTTCACCCGGCGGTGGACCTTCGACACCAACTCCTCGACCAACAGCGGCAAGGGGTACGACGGGCAGGGCAACCACCAGCTGTCCGTGGCCGATGCCGACGGCGACGGCAAGGACGAGATCGTGTACGGCTCGATGGCCGTCGACGACAACGGCTCCGGGCTGTGGACCACGAAGAACGGCCACGGCGACGCGATGCACGTCGGCGATCTCGACCCGTCCCGCGCGGGCCTGGAGGAGTTCAAGGTCGACGAGGACTCCACCAAGCCGTCCTCGTGGATGGCGGACGCGAGGACCGGCGCGATCCTCTGGTCGACGGCCGCCAACGGCGACAACGGCCGGGGCGTGTCCGGGGACGTCTGGGCGGGCAGCGCGGGAGCCGAGTCCTGGTCCTCCAAGGCCGACGGCGTCCGCGACCCGAAGGGCACGGTGGTGGCCACCCGCAAGCCGGGCAGCATCAACTTCCTGTCCTGGTGGGACGGGGACACCGTCCGCGAACTCCTCGACGACACCCACATCGACAAGTACGGCACGTCCGCCGACACCCGCCTGCTGACCGGCTCGGGTGTCCGTTCCGGCAACGGCACCAAGGCGACACCGTCCCTGTCCGGCGACATTCTCGGCGACTGGCGCGAGGAAGCCGTCTGGCCCACGACGGACAACACGGCCCTGAGGATCTACTCCACCCCCTACGAGACCACCGCGAAGATCACCACCCTGCTCCACGACGCCCAGTACCGCACAGCCCTGGCCTGGCAGAACACCGCGTACAACCAGCCCCCGCACCCGAGCTTCTTCCTCGGCAACGGCATGGCGACGGCCCCGCGACCGTCGGTGTACACGCCGTGAGCCGCTGAATCGCTGGGGCCGAGCACAGGTCGCGGCGGCTCTCCGCACCCGTCGGAGGGCCGCCGCGACCTGTATCCGCCGGGGTCCGTGCCCGCCGGGTCCACGGCGGCCGGCGCGGGCCCGTCCTCGGCGGCGGCGCCTTGTAGGCTCGTATGTGCCGGAGCCCGGCCCGACTGTGACGCGGGCCGGTCTCCGGTATCGCGCACCACACCCCCGTACGCCGGCGCGCTCGGCCCGGTGTCCGGCTTCGCGACCAGGCTTGAGCCCTGCTTTCGACCCGCCCTGAGCCCTGCCTTCGGTCCGCCCCGAGCCGGGTCACGTGTCCGGTCGCCGCCGACGGCCCTCGTGCTCGCGGCGGGTCGGCAGCAACTTCCGGCCATGGTCTATCCGGGTGGCCGATTGTGGTGCATCGTTGGGCGTGCGGGTTCCACAGCTCCCGGGCGTCGGCCTCCGCACGGGTCCTGCCTGAACCGCGGTTCCGACCGGCCCGCCGCTCCTCCCGGCTCCCCACGGGAGGTTTCGCGGCTGCCCTCGACCCGCCCGGGCCGTCCGTCGCGCCGTCTCGCGCACGACGGAGCCGGCCCGGCGGCCGTCAGGGCGGGGCCCTGGTACCGGGTGCCTACTGATCGGCGAGGCGGTACGTGGCGCTGTCCGGGTCGGTCTTCACGAGGAGGCCGGCCGTGGCGAGGTCGCGGAGTGCCTGCCGGGCCCGCTTCTCCTGCTGGATCCGGTCCCCGTCGCCGACCCCGGCGTCCCGGAGCGCGGTGACCGCCCGCTGGGTGTCCCAGGTGCCGCCGAGTGCGCGAACGGACTGCGCGAGAACCTGCTGATGCGTCATGGGGTTCCGTGTCCTCTACTGCTCGGAGTGGTACTTGCGCTTGTGGTTGGCGATGCCGGTTGACCGACGGTACCTGGTGGGCGCCGGCGCTCGGGCGGCCCGACGGGCGTGCCGGGCTGTTGTCGGTGCCGCCGGTTACGCTGGTCGCACAGGCATCCGTTCCGAACAAGTCGGGGATGCTGCTGAGGCCCCGCCCGGAGTGATGCCCGGTGCGGGGCCGGCTGCTGTCCGGGCCGCCGCGCGCTGATCCGCCAGGGATCACGGGACAGCCCATAGGCTCGCGGCCATGGCGACCGACTACTTCGAGAACGACCCCCGTACCCACCTCGAACGCATGCGGGCGGGTGACCACTACATCGCCGACGACCCCGAGATCGCCCGCCGTCAGCAGCGGGCCGTACGCCTGGCCGACCGCTACCGGGCCGCTTACGTCGAGGACGCGGACACGGCGCGGCCCGTCCTCGCCGAACTCCTCGGCTCGGTGGGCGAAGAGGTCCACGTGAGGCCGCCGCTGCACGTCGACTTCGGCGTCAACATCACCATCGGGGCGCGCACCTTCGTCAACTACGACCTCACCGCCCTGGACGTCGCCGCCATCGCGATCGGCGAGGACTGCCAGATCGGCCCCGGCGTCCAACTGCTCACTCCGACCCACCCCTTGGAGCCGCAGCCCCGCCGCGACAAGCTGGAGGCGGCCGAGCCGATCACCATCGGCGACAACGTGTGGATCGGCGGAGGCGCCATCGTCCTGCCCGGGGTGACCATCGGGAACGACTCGGTCATCGGCGCGGGCGCCGTCGTCACCAAGGACGTACCGCCGGGTGTGGTCGCCGTCGGCAACCCCGCCCGCGTCGTCCGCAGCCTCTGAGCGCGCACCCGGCGGGTGCGCGCCCTCGGTGGCCGCCGCGTCGGGGTCAACCCGCCGCGCAGTTCCGATCCCCCAGCTTGAACGCCGCCGGTTTCGTGTTCGCCCCCGTCCAGCTCCCCGTGAAGCCGAAGGCGACCGTCGAACCCGGTGCCACGTTCGCGTTCCAGCCGACGTTCTTCGCCGTCACCGCCGCGCCCGACTGGGTGTGGTCGGCGTTCCAGAGCTGCGTGATCTTCTGGCCGTCGGAGAAGGACCAGCCCAGGTTCCAGCCGCTCCAGGCGGTGGAGCCGGTGTTGGCGAGGGACACGTCGGCCTGGAAGCCGCCCTGCCACTGGCTGGTGATCCTGTACGTCACTGTGCAGGCCCCCGTCGGCGGGGGTGTCGGGTCCGTACCGCCGCCCCCGTCACCACCCCCGGTGTCCGAGGTGTCGCCGTAGACGATCCCGCGCCCGTTCGTCGCGACGTACACGCGTCCGTAGACCCGCGGGTCCCCGGTGATGGCCGCGCCGGTCCAACCCCACTGGTGGGCGTCGTCGTTGACGCGCGTCCAGCTCGCGCCCTCGTCCGTGGAGCGGAAGATCCCGCGTACGCCCCCGATCTTCGCGCTGGTGTAGAGCGTCTGGTACGAGGCCCCCGTCGCCGCCTTGCCGAAGCCGATCGTGTCGGCCTGGTCGACGTTCGACAGCTTGGTGAAGGTCGCTCCGCCGTCCGTCGAGTGCCACAGGCCGTACGCCCCGTCGCTCGCGCCGCCCGCCAGCCACACATCGCCCTTGGTGCCGGGCAGCGCCTTGAAGCGCACGCTGTCCCCGGTCGGCAGGTTGCCGGCGGCGGACGCCGTGAAGGTCGCTCCGCCGTCCGAACTGACGTAGAACTTGCCCGACTTGAAGCCGTAGAAGGTCTTCGGGTCGACCCGGTCCGACTCGACGACCGCGCCCGCGGGGATACCGCTCGACGCGGACCACGACGTACCGAACCCGGTGGTGTACTGCACCCCGGTGCCCGCCGGGCTCCACACGAAGCGGCTGCCGTCCGAGGCCGCGGCGACCGTTCCGCCGCCGGTGACGCCCGAAGGGTCGCTGCCCGCGAACCAGTTGGCGCCGTTGTCCGTCGAGAACCCGATGTGCGGCCCGGAGTCGAGGTTGCCGACCCGGACCACCGTGTTCGGGTTGGTCTCGGCGTAGTCGAGGCCGGTCGTGCTGGTGAGGTTCGGCGAGGTGTACATCATCGACGGGACCTTGGTGAGATCCGTGTGCCGGAAGCCGCCGATGTCACCGAGCGCGCTGAGCAGCGGGGCGCCCGACGAGGGAGAGGCGAGGTCGTTGACGGCCGTCTCCTCCAGTCCCTGGACCATGGGCTTGACGGTGAACTGGCTCCCGGAGTCCCAGTTGGTGAGGTTCTCGGTGCCGTAGACCGTGGCGCCGGTTCCGTACATCATCCGGGCGGAGTCGAACGGGTCGATCTCCAGCCCCTCGGTCATCCAGCCGAGTTTGGGGGTCTGTTCGGGCGGCGAGGGATTCGCGCCGAAGGTGAGCCAGGGCACGGACGAGACGTCCATCGTGTAGCGGTTCGAGCGGTTCGGGTACGACGTGTAGTCCCACGCCTTGGTCCAGGTGCCGCCGCTGTCGGTGGACCGGAAGATCTGGGTGTCCGGCCACCAGGAGCTGTACCCCGTCGCCATCACGGTTCCGGGGTGCCGGCGGTCGACGGTCAGCCCGCCGAAGCCGTAGTAGGTGTCGGCCTCCGCCACCGGGCTGATGTCCGTCCACGTCCCGGTCTTCGTCGCGTACCGCCACAACCGGCCCTTGCCGCCGTCGTACGGGCCGCCCTTGTCGCTGTAGGCGAGATAGAGGTAACCGTTCACGGCGTCGAGGACGCCCTTGTGGGCGAGGTAGCCGGTCGGCTGGCCGGCGAGCCTGGACCAGGTCGCGCCGCCGTCCGTCGAGCGGTAGACCGCGTTGTCCTTGTCGGCGACCCCCACGTAGATCGTCTGCGTGGCGCTGCCCGAGGTGCCGGTCGACTCGTCGAAGGTGACCCAGACGACGCCCTGGTTGTCGGAGGCGTAGCCGCTGGTGTCGGTCGAGTCCTGGACGTAGTTGCCCGGGTTCGGGAACGCCGTGACCTGCGACCAGGTCACTCCGGAGTCCGTGGAGCGCCACAGACCCTTGCCGCTGGGCGCGCCGAGATACAGCACGCTGTTCTTGCGGGGGTCGACGGCGAGCCGCTCGCCCATGCCCCGTCCGGGCATGTTGCCGCCCAGCTTGAAGGGCAGGTCGGTCTTCTGCCAGCTCGCGCCCCGGTCGGAGGAACGCAGCACGGCCCCGTTGGTCGGGTCCCAGTCATTGGTGTACGTGCCGACCGCCGCGTACACCTTGTCCGGGGCGACGGAGTCGGAGGCGAGGCTGACGACGCCGGTGTGCCCCCACTCGCTCCAGCCGACCGAGTCCAGCAGCGGGGTCCAGCTCTTCGTGGCCTGGACCCAGCGGTAGGCGCCGCCGATGTCCGTACGGGCGTAGGCGAGGTTCTTCTCGGAGCGGTTGAAGACGATGCCGGGGACGAAGCCGCCGCCGTCGATACGGGCGTTCTTCCAGGTGTACGTGTCGGCCGCGACCGTCGTCGTGGGGGTGCTCGCGGCGTTCGTCGTGGGGGTGTTCGCGGCCAGTGCGGGCGGGGTGCCGGCCAAGAGCCCGGCGGCGAGGGCGAGTACGGCCGTGAGGATGCGTGTTCTTCGCACGGGGGAGTCCTCTCCGGTGCGCAGGAGGAGTCGGGAAGGGACAGATGGACGGCCGGGCGGCCCTCAGCGCGGTGAGGGACCGCCCGGCCGGTGGCCCTGCCGTCAGGGACAGGACCGCGTACCCGGAGCCACAGCGGGGACTATTCGAGAAGCTCCGCGTACGAACCCATGGCGAGGGCGATGTCCGCCTGCGCCCAGAACCGGTGGTACGTGAAGGAGGGCGCGGCGCCGCCCGCCAGATAGGCCTGGATCTTCGACCAGGCCGGGTCGTTCTTGTAGAAGGACCGCAGCGAGGCGAAGGTCGAGGAGGAGTTGACCGCGTCGCCGTTCGGCATCGTGCCGGTGAAGGTGCTCGGCACGTACACGCCGTCGTCGAAGCGGTTGTAGTCGGCGCGGGTCTCCGGGACGGCGATGCCCAGACCGTCCTGGTAGTTGTTCCACATGCCGTCCAGGAGCGCCTTGGCCGTCGTCTTCGCCTGGGTGCTGCCGGACCTGGCGGCGTAGTACGACAGGGTCTTGGCGTACGCGGCGGCCACCCCGACATCGTTCGTGTAGTCGGCGACGGTGACGTGAAGTCCGCTGTTGGCGCCGGGACTCGACGCGTTCCAGGTGTCCGGTGCGCCGGACCACTGGAGGGTGGAGGGGATCTGGTAGGTGCCGTCCGGGTTGATCGTGGTCTTGGACAGCGCCCAGGTGACCCACTTGTCGAGGACCGCCTTGGCGCTCGCGTTCCCCGTCTGCTGGTAGTACTCGGCGACCCGCTCCATGGACCACGCCTGGAAGCCGAACCACTGGTTGGACGGCGGGTCGTGGTACACCGGCTGCTGGTCGTAGTACATGCCGTAGAAGGTCGGCGTCCCGGTGGGAGGTGTCGCGTAGCGGCCCGCCCAGCTGTTGGTCGCGCCGCCCGCGATGGCGCCCTCGCTCGACTGGAGCCAGCGGTAGAACTCCAGCTGCCGGGTCAGCGAGGTGGCCCAGTCCGAGGCGCCGGTCGCCGACTTGGGCTTCAGGTCGGCGTTGCTGCTGAGCGCGTAGGCGGCCAGTGGGTTCTGGTAGCCGCCGTGGGTGTGGCTGGAGCCGATGCGCCAGGCCCAGCCCGCCGAGGTGTCGTTCGCGCCGCCCCAGGCGTAGTACCAGGAGAGCAGGTAGTGCGAGGCGTCCTTGCCGGTACCCGCGGCGCAGGCCGACGGGCCGACGCAGTTGCCTATTTTCTTGAAGTACTTGTCGTACATGGCGTAGCGCAGATAGTCGCCCATCTTCGCGGCCTTGCCGACGGTCGCCGACACATCGGCGCTCTTGCCCTGGGCCTTGGCCCACAGGTCGGCCCAGTAGGCGGCCTGCACCGCACGCGCGTCGGCGTCCGGGGCGTCGGTGTACTTCCACTGCTTGGCGTACGAGGAGTCCCCGGTGAAGAGGTCCAGGTAGCCGTTCTTGCCGCCGTACTTGAAGGCGTCACAGGTCGGCTGCGGAACCGTCTCCCACACCGACTCCTGCGCGCCGCGCTGGAAGGTGTTGATGTACGACGGACCCGTGGCGGTCGGACCGGCCTCGCACTTGCCGGGTTCGTTGCCGTAGCCGTAGGTGTTGTCCACGTCCTGGAGCCAGTGCATGCCGTACACGTCGTCCGTGCCGTACGCGCTCTTCAGCTCGGAGGCGATCGGGTCCGGGCCGACCGAGACACCGGTGTCGAGCTTGGCCGGGTACTCGTTCGGGGTGTCCAGCTCCGGCGCGTAGGTGGCCGGTTTGGAGGCGTTGTAGAAGGAGTTCGTCGGCTGGTCGGCGTGCGTGGGGATCATGTACGTCTCCATGGTCGTCCACGCGGCGTTGAACTTCGACCAGTCGCCGGTGACCTTCCCGTACATCGCCTGGAGCCAGATCAGATAGCTGTACGCCTCCGACGTCGTCTCGTGTCCCTGGTCCGGGGCCTCGACGATCAGTGTCTCCACCGAGTGATAGGGAATGCCCTCGGGGGAGAAGTAGCCGTTCGCCGGGTTGGTGATCTTGCCGTAGAGGTCCAGGAAGCGCGCGTCGTACGCCTTCGACGCGGCCAGTTCCGTCACGGTGACCGTGGCCTTGGCCTGACCGGTCGCCGAGGCCGTGAAGGTCGCGGACCCGGTGCCCGAGGCGTCGGCGGTGATCGTCACCGTCTGGGCGGTGTTCCAGTTGGACGGGGTGAACGTCAGACTCGAACCGCCGGTCACCGACAGCCCGGTGTTCCCGTCCGTACGGGCCACCGCCACCGTCACGTTGGCGCTCGGCTGGGTCGAGAGCTTGACCGTGAACGTCCCCGACTTGCCCTGCTGGACGCCGAGTTGCGTCGGCGAGGCGACGATCGCCGGACCCGCGGCGACCGTGATGCCGGCCGGTACGGAATCCGCCGAGGCGCCCAGGCTGTCGTACGCCTTCGCGAGGACGGAATGACTGCCCACGGCCAGTCCGGACGCCGACAGCGTGTACGGCGAGCTGGTGTCGGTGCCGAGCAGGGTCGTGTCGTCGTAGAACTCGACCTTGGAGATGGTCGCTCCGTCGGCCGCCGCCGCGGTCGCGGCCATCGGGACGGCGTCGCCCTGGGTGTAGACGGCACCCGCCGCGGGGCTGGTCAGCACGGTGATCGGCGGCTGGTGCGCGCCGGTGCACGTGGTGCCGTTGACGGCGTAGGACGCGGGAGCGGTGTTGGTACCGCTGTAGGTGAACTGCGCGCCGGTGGTCACGGCGGTCCCGGCGCCGATCGTCCCGTTCCAGGAGGCGTTCTTCACGGTGACCGACTTGCCGGACTGGGACCAGGTGCCGTTCCAGCCGTTGGTGAGGGTCTGGTTGCCCGTGTAGGCGTAGGTCAGGGTCCAGCCGTTGATGGCGTCGGTGCCCCGGTTGGTGATCGTCAGATCAGCGGTGAAGCCGGAGCCCCAGTCGTTGGTCTTGTAGTCGACGCTGCACTGAACCGTGGCCGCGTGTGCGGGAGTCGTACCGGTCGCCAGCGTGGTGAGCGGAAGGGCGAGTGCCGCCACTACGGCGGTCCACAGCCGTCGTGACCTGCGGCGACGTCTCCATCGAGGGCTCGGATCCATGGTGCTGGTTCCTCCTTGCGGCTCGGAGAATGGGGGGAGGAGCAACAAGCCTTGAACCAGTGGGAGCGCTCCCATATTGGAGATGGGGGTGTGAGGGGTCAAGGTGCTTGAAGAGTCGAAATGATTCGACAGATCAACTGCGCAACTCCTCTGGGCAACGCGGGCACTTGGCGCTAGCTTCATCCGCACCAGTGGGAGCGGTTCCATCAGTCGACGCGTCCGTAACGGCGCGCCAGAGCTGCAAGGAGTCGCTTCATGCGTCACCCCCCGCGTTTGTCCCTTTTAGTGATCGGCGCCGCCGTCGCCCTCGTGGGCACGGTCGTCGCGCCGGTCGTCACGGCCTCGGGAGCAACTCCCGCGTGCACGGTGGAGTACTCGGTCACCGGCCAGTGGGACACCGGCTTCCAGGGCGCCGTGAGAATCACCAACAACATGGCCGCGCTGAGCGGTTGGAGCCTCGGCTTCGACTTCCCCGCCGGTCAGAAGGTCACCCAGGGCTGGAACGCCAAGTGGTCCCAGTCCGGTACGGCGGTGACCGCGTCCAACGAGAGCTGGAACGGCTCGCTGGCCACCGGCGCGAGCGTCAGCGCCGGGTTCCTCGCCTCCTGGTCGGGAAGCAACGCGGTGCCGACGGCTTTCAGGCTCAACGGCACCACCTGCAACGTGGACGCCCAGCCGACGCCCACGCCCACACCGACCGACCCGCCGCCGGCCGGCGGTGAGGCGCCGAAACTGCACGTCTCGGGCAACGAACTGGTCGACTCCACGGGAGCCACCCGCAGGATGCTCGGCGTCAACCGCTCCGGCGGCGAGTTCATGTGCGTCCAGGGCTACGGCTTCTTCGACGGTCCCGTCGACGACGCCTCCGTCAAGGCGATCGCCGACTGGAAGGTCAACACGGTCCGCATTCCGCTGAACGAGGAGTGCTGGCTGGGGCTTTCCAACATCAAACCGGAGTACGCGGGCGCCAACTACATCGCCGCGGTCAAGGACCTGGTGGCCAAGGTCGAGGCGCACGGCATGACACCGCTCGTCGAACTGCACTGGAGCTACGGCCAGTACACCGGCAACTCGGCGGGCTGCTCCGACGTGCACGCCACCTGCCAGAAACCGATGCCCGACGCGCAGTACACCCCGTCCTTCTGGACCTCGGTGGCGAACACCTTCAAGGACGACCCGGCCGTCGCGTTCGACCTGTTCAACGAGCCCTACCCGGACCGCGCGACCTCCACGACCACCCAGGCGTGGACCTGCTGGCGCGACGGCGGAACCTGCCCCGGCATCTCCTACGAGGTCGCCGGAATGCAGGACCTGGTCGACGCGGTCCGCGGCACCGGAGCCAAGAACCTGATCCTGGCCGGCGGTCTCGCGTACTCCAACGACCTGAGCCAGTGGCTGGCGTACAAGCCCAGCGATCCGACAGGCAATCTCGTCGCCGCGTACCACGTCTACAACTTCAACACCTGCGCGAGCGAGACCTGCTGGAACTCGACCCTTGCCCCGGTCGCCGCCCAAGTACCCCTGGTGGCGGGCGAGATCGGGGAGAACACCTGCTCCCACTCCTTCGTCGACACCGTCATGAAGTGGTTCGACGACCGGGGGCTCTCCTACCTCGGCTGGACCTGGAACACCTGGGACTGTTCCTCGGGTCCGTCGCTGATCTCGAACTACGACGGAACTCCGACCTCCTACGGCATCGGGCTGCGCGACCACCTGCGCGCCCTCAACGGATAAGGAACCCGCACATGAGCCGTGCAAGAACAGCCGTTCTCGGGGCGCTCGCCCTGATCGCCGCGGGGTCGGGCGGAGCCGCCGCGGCCGTCCCCGCCGACGTCGGCGCCAACGCCGTCGCCGCCATACCCTGCACCGTCGACTACAAGGTGCAGAACCAGTGGGACACCGGCTTCACAGCCGCCGTCACCGTCACCAACAACGGCGCCGCCAAGTCCTCCTGGGCGGTCAAGTGGTCGTACGCCGGGAACCAGAAGGTCACCTCCGGCTGGAACGCGAAGATCACCCAGAGCGGGACGGCCGTCACCGCGGCCAACGAGACGTACAACGGGACACTGGCGACCGGGAGTTCGGTGAGCTTCGGCTTCAACGGCTCCTACAGCGGCACCAACGCCCTGCCCACCGCCTTCACGCTCGACGGCGTCACCTGCAACGTCGATGACGGCGGCGGAGGCGGCGGGGGAGGCGGCGGCACCGGAACCCGCGTCGACAACCCGTACTCCGGCGCCAAGGTGTACGTGAACCCGGAATGGTCGGCGAAGGCCGCCGCCGAGACCGGCGGCAGCCGGATCTCCAACCAGCCCACCGGCGTCTGGCTCGACCGCATCGCCGCGATCAACGGCTCGTCCACCAGCATGGGCCTGCGCGCCCACCTCGACGCGGCGCTCGCCCAGAAGGGCAGCGGCGAAGAGGTCGTCCAGCTCGTCGTCTACGACCTGCCCGGACGTGACTGCGCCGCCCTCGCCTCCAACGGCGAACTCGGCGCCACGGAGATCGACAAGTACAAGACACAGTTCATCGATCCGATCGCGGCGATCCTCTCCGACAGCAAGTACGCCTCGCTGCGCATCGTCACGACCATCGAGATCGACTCGCTGCCGAACCTCGTCACCAACACCGGCAGCCGCGCCACCGCCACGGCCAACTGCGACACCATGCTGGCCAACGGCAACTACGTGAAGGGCGTCGGCTACGCGCTCGCCAAGCTCGGCGCGATCCCGAACGTCTACAACTACCTCGACGCCGGCCACCACGGATGGCTCGGCTGGGACGACAACTTCGCCCCCGCCGCCAACATCTTCAAGCAGGCGGCGACGGCCGAGGGCGCGACGGTCGACGACGTGGCGGGCTTCATCACCAACACGGCGAACTACAGCGCCCTCAAGGAGAACAACTTCACCATCAACGACACGGTGAACGGCACCTCGGTGCGCCAGTCCAAGTGGGTGGACTGGAACCGCTATGTCGACGAACTGTCCTTCGCGCAGGCCTTCCGCACCCAGCTCGTCTCGGTCGGCTTCAACTCCGGCATCGGCATGCTGATCGACACCTCCAGGAACGGCTGGGGCGGAACCGGGCGCCCCAGCGGCCCCGGCGCGACGACCAGCGTCGACACGTACGTCGACGGAGGGCGTTACGACCGCCGTATCCACATCGGCAACTGGTGCAACCAGTCGGGCGCGGGCCTCGGCGAGCGGCCGAAGGCGGCACCGGCGACCGGCATCGACGCCTACGTGTGGATGAAGCCTCCGGGCGAGTCCGACGGCTCCAGCTCGGCGATCGCGAACGACGAGGGCAAGGGCTTCGACCGGATGTGCGACCCGACGTACACGGGCAACGCCCGCAACGGGAACAGCCTCTCCGGCGCGCTGCCGAACGCCCCGCTCTCCGGGCACTGGTTCTCCGCGCAGTTCCAGGAGCTCATGAAGAACGCGTATCCGGCACTGTGACCGGCTGACCGCGTGCGGTCCGCCAGGGGCCGGTTCCCCTTCCCCGGCCCCTGGCGGACCGCGAACCCCACCGCCGAGCGGTCCCCGTCGGTCCGCTCCGGCTCATGGGGCACCGCCGACGGCGGTGGCCGCGCCCCGGTCCGCCGGCGGCGCGGGCCCCCTTTTTTTGCTGTTAGAGCAACACGACTGGCCGTTTCCGGGAGTGGCGGAGCAGGCTGTCCCCATCCCGAGAGAGAGGCTTGTCCCATGGCGCAGGACCACGACCACGGCAGCGGGCACGGCCCCGCGCACCACCCGGGCGGGGCGCACGATCACGGCCCGCACCACGGCTCCGCGCAGAGCCACGGGCACGGCGGCTCCCACGACCACACCCACATGGACTTCGGCCAGATGCTGCCCATGCTGGTGCAGGAGGCGGAGCTGTTCACCCCGGCCTACCTCCAGGCGGCCGAGTGGCTGCGGGAGCAGCGGCCCGATCCCGGGCTGATCGTGGACGCGGGCAGCGGCCCCGGGGTCATCTCCGGCCTGCTCGCCGAGAAGTTCCCCGGTGCGCGGGTCGTCGCCGTGGACGGCGCCGAGACCCTGCTGGCGGAGGCCCGCGCCCGTGCCGGGCGGCTCGGCTTCGCCGACCGGTTCAGCACGATCGAGGCCGAACTCTCCGAGGGCGTCGGTGATCTGGAGTACCCCGCGGACCTGTTGTGGGCCAGCAGGTCGCTGCACCATGTCGGCGACCAGCGGGCCGCCCTCACCGGCTTCGTCGGGAGCCTGGCCCCCGGCGGCACCCTCGCCCTGCTGGAGGGCGGTCTGCCGACGCGTTTCCTCCCGCGCGACACCGGCATCGGCCGGCCCGGCCTGGAGGCCCGCATCGACGCGGTGCACGACGAGTGGTTCACCCGCATGCGGGCCGAGCTGCCCGGATCGGTGGCGGAGACGGAGGACTGGCCCGCCCTGCTCAACGCCGTCGGGCTGCGCCACACGGCGACCCGCACCTTCCTGCTCGATCTGCCCGCCCCGGTCTCGGACGAGGCCCGCGCCTTCGTCGTCACCGCTCTCACCCGCAGGCGGGAGGGTCTCGCCGAGGGGCTCGACGCCGAGGACCTCGCGGCGCTCGACCGGCTCCTCGACCCGGACGACAAGGCGAGCGTGCACCACCGTTCGGACGTGTTCATCCTGACGGCGATGACGGTGTACGTGGGGGTCAAGCCGGAGTAGTCCTCGGCGGTGTCCGTCGGGGCGGGCCGGCGCGGTCCGGGTGACCGTCGTCCGCCGTGAGGGCGGTCGGCGGACCTTGACATCGAGCGCGCTCCAAGTGATGAACTCCCGGAGTCCGAAGCACGGTCGGCCCGCGCCGGGCCGGACACTCCTGGGGGTACACCATGACCGATTCGCCTGTCGCGCTCATCACCGGAGGCGGAAGCGGCATCGGAGCCGCGGTCGCCCGCCGGCTGCTCGACGCCGGGCACCGGGTGGCCGTCACCGGCCGCGGAGAGGAGCGGCTGAACGCCTTCGCCGAGGAACTCGACCGCTCCGAAAGGCTGTTGACGATCGTCGGGCACGCGGCGGAGTACGACCAGGTGAGGGCCGCGGTCGAGGCGACGCTCAAGGAGTTCGGGCGGCTCGACACCGTCGTCGCCAACGCCGGTTTCGCCACCCATGACACGGTCGCCGAGGGGGACCCCGCCGGCTGGTCCGAGATGGTGCTGACCAATGTGCTGGGGCCCGCGCTGCTCATCAGGGCGTCCATCGACGCGCTGAAGGAGTCCCGCGGCCGCATCGTCCTGATCGGCAGTGTCGCCGGGCATGTGAACACGCCCGGCAACATCTACGGCGCGACCAAGTGGGCGGTGACCGGGCTCGCCGAGAACACCAGGCGCCAGGTCACCGAGTACGGCGTGGGCGTGACCCTGGTCTCGCCCGGCCGCGTGGAGACCCCGTTCTGGGACAGCTACGGCAGCCTCCCGCCCGGGCAGCTCCTGACGGCGGACCAGCTCGCCGACTCGATCGTCTGGGCGGTCGGGCAGCCGACGGGCGTCGACGTGAACACGGTCGTCGTCCGCCCGATCGGCCAGCCCGTCTGAGCCGTGCCCGGTGGGGTGCCGCGCGCCCCACCGGGCAGGTCCTCAGTTGTTCTGGACGAACTGCCTGGCCAGCGAGTCCCCGAGCGACACGGCCGCGCTGTGGCTCTCGATGGGGGACACCTGCGAGTTCTTGAACAGGATGTACGTCACGCCCGAGTCGGTCCCGCCCGTCTCCGGGTCGGGGTCGATACCGAGCGCGCTCGCGGTGGCGTACGACGCCTCACCGATGATCTGCGTCGGACCGGTGTCGCCGACCACCGCGTACTCGACCTTGCCGTTGTAGATCACGGCGACCACGCCGCCGCCCTTGATGCCCGAACTCGTGTACTTCCAGATGCCACTGGTGCTCGGCACGACGACGTAGGGCAGCGAGTCGGCGCGCAGCGCCTGCCCGTTGGACTGGTGGAACGCCGTGTCGTCCTGGAACCAGGGGTCGGTGGAGCCGTTGCACTTGGCGGTGACCTGGCCGTCGCAGTCGATGTCCATGTCGGCCTTCCAGAACACGGCGCCGTTCTTGCCACAGACGGGGACGGTGGCCGAAGTCTCCTCGTCGGTCCTGTACTTGCCGCTCGATATCTGCGAGCAGGACGTCACCTTGGCGAGGAGAGCGGCCGCGCTGACCGAACCCTCCCGCGCCGAGCGGGGGTCGGCTGTGCCGGAGGCGCTCGCCGGGAGCGCGGCGACGGCGAGCAGCGCCGCTCCGACGGCCGCGGACAGGGTCAGTGTTCGAGTGCGCACTGTGGGGGACCCTTCTGTTAGGAAACTTTCCTTACCGGGTTGCCGTACAAAGTGGCCCTGCTTGCATGACCGCGTCAAGGCCTGTTCCCGGATCGGTCCGGTCCAAGGGCACGAAAAAAGCCGCCGGCCCGGATGCGGTGAGCATCCGGGCCGACGGCGTGCTGCCGGTCGGGCCGGTCGGCCTCCGGAGCGGGCGGGCCGGTCAGCCGATGTCGAACGTGGCCGGGTCGGGACCCAGCCGGCGGTCCTCGTTCAGTGCCGAGATCGCCGCGATGTCCTCGGTGTCCAGGGAGAAGTCGAAGACGTCGATGTTCTCCTTGATCCGGGACGGGGTCACGGACTTCGGGATCACGACGTTGCCGAGCTGGAGGTGCCAGCGCAGGACGATCTGGGCCGGGGTGCGGCCGTGCTTCTGCGCGATGGCGACGATCGCCGGGACCTCCAGGAGGCCCTTGCCCTGGCCGAGCGGCGACCAGGCCTCGGTGGCGATGCCCTGCTCGGCGTGGAACTCGCGGGCCGCGCGCTGCTGGAGGTGCGGGTGCAGCTCGATCTGGTTGACGGCCGGGATGACCGACGTCTCCTCGATGAGCTTCGCCAGGTGCTCCGGCAGGAAGTTCGACGTGCCGATGGCCTTGGCGCGGCCGTCGGCGTAGATCTTCTCGAAGGCTTTGAAGGTGTCGACGTACGTGCCCTTGGACGGCGTCGGCCAGTGGATCAGATACAGGTCGACGTAGTCCAGGCCGAGCTTGTCCAGCGAGGTGTCGAAGGCGCGCAGGGCGGAGTCGTGACCCTGGTCGCTGTTCCAGAGCTTGGTGGTGACGAAGAGCTCCTCGCGGGCGATGCCGGAGGCGTTGACGGCCTTGCCGGTGCCCTCTTCGTTGCCGTAGATCGCCGCAGTGTCGATGCTGCGGTACCCGGACTCCAGTGCGGTGGCGACCGCCCGCTCCGCCTCGTCGTCCGGCACCTGCCAGACACCGAAGCCCAGCTGCGGCATCTCGACGCCGTTGTTCAGGATGATCGGGGGGACCTTGCTCACGAGCTCTCGATCCTTCAGTCGTCGGGTGGTGTTCGTATGGTCAACGATCACGGGCCGTGATGCATTCCTGACCGGGCTCCGGGCACGGAGAATCGAAGATTGGCTGAAATAGTCCGATCAATCATGCCGGCGCTTGCGCCGGAGGCCGATGCGGGTCTCCGCGCGCCCGCCCCGCGGTCCGCCCGCGGTCCGCCCACGGTCCACCCGGGGTCACGTCCGGTAGAGCGCCTCGACCTCGGCCGTGTACGCCTTCTCGATCGCCTTGCGCTTCAGCTTCAGGGACGGCGTCAGCAGGCCGTGTTCCTCGGTGAACTGGTTGGCCAGTATCCGGAACGTGCGGATCGACTCGGCCTGCGAGACCAGCGTGTTCGCGGCGACCACGGCGCGCCGCACCTCGGTCTCCAGATCCGGGTCGCGCACCAGATCGCCGGCGGACAGCGGAGGCTTGCCGCGCATGTGGAGCCAGTGCTCGACGGCCTCGGAGTCGAGGGTGACGAGCGCGGCGATGTAGGGCCGGTCGTTGCCGACCACTATGCACTGCGCGACCAGCGGGTGGTCCCGCACCCGCTCCTCCAGCACGCCCGGCGAGACGCTCTTGCCGCCGGAGGTCACCAGGATCTCCTTCTTGCGGCCGGTGATCGTGAGGTAGCCGTCCTCGTCCAGGGAACCGAGATCGCCGGTGGCCAGCCACCCGTCGTGCAGGGTGGCGTCGGTGGCCTTGTCGTTGTTCAGGTAGCCCTGGAACACGTTGCCGCCGTTCAGCCAGATCTCGCCGTCGTCCGCGATGTGCACGGTGGTGCCGGGGATCGCCTGCCCGACGGTGCCGAACCGGGTGAGCTCGGGCGGGTTGGCGGTGGCGGCGGCGGTGGACTCGGTGAGCCCGTATCCCTCGTAGATGGTGACACCCGCGCCCGCGAAGAACAGTCCGAGCCGCCGGTCCATCGCCGAACCGCCCGACATCGCGTGCCTGACCCGGCCGCCCATCGCGGCCCGCACCTTGGAGTAGACGAGCTTGTCGAAGACCTGGTGCTGCATGCGCAGGCTCGCCGAGGGGCCCGGACCGGTGCCCCACGCCTTGGACTCGACGGCGTCCGCGTAGCGCACGGCGATGTCCACGGCCTTCTCGAAGGGGGCGGACCTGCCCTCCTTCTCGGCCTTGCGGCGCGCGGCGTTGAAGACCTTCTCGAAGATGTACGGCACGGCCAGGAAGAAGGTGGGCCGGAAGGCGGCGAGGTCCGGCAGCAGCGCGGACGCGTTGAGCTGGGGCTGGTGCCCGAACTTGACCCGCCCGCGGAACGCGGCGATCTGCACCATCCGCCCGAAGACGTGCGCGAGCGGCAGGAACAGCAGGGTGGTCGCCTCGTCGCCGCGCTTGGAGTGGAACACGGGTTCCCAGCGCTCGATGACGGTGTCCGCCTCGAACATGAAGTTCGCGTGCGAGATGACACAGCCCTTGGGGCGGCCTGTCGTGCCGGAGGTGTAGATGATCGTCGCGATGGATTCGGGGGTGACCGCGCGGCGGTGCCGGTGGACCACCTCGTCGTCGATGTGCGCGCCCGCCTCGTACAGCTCGTGCACCGCGCCCACGTCGAGCTGCCACAGCTTGTGCAGCTGGGGCAGCCGGTCGACGACCGTGGCGATGGTCATCGCGTGGTCCTCGTGCTCCACCATGACCGCCGACACCTGCGCGTCGTGCAGCATCCAGAAGACCTGCTCGGCCGAGGAGGTGGGGTAGATGGGCACGACCTGGGCGCCGATCGTCCACAGGGCGAAGTCGAAGAGGGTCCACTCGTAGCGGGTGCGGCACATGATGGCGACCCGGTCGCCGAAGCGGATGCCCTGGGACAGCATGCCCTTGGCCAGCGCCAGGACCTCGTCCCGGAACTCGGCCGAGGTGACGTCGCGCCACTGTCCCTGCTCGTCCTTGCGGCCGAGGGCGACGTGGAGCGGGTCCACCTGGGCATACTCGAACACGGCGTCGGCCAGGCCGCCCACCGGCGGCGCCGACGCCAACGGGGGGTTGGTGAACTCGCGCAATACCGCTCCTCGTGGCCTCCGCACAGCGCCGTGAAAGCTACCCCACCACGCGAGCGGACGGGAGGGGCCTCGAACCGTCGACGGGTACGGCGTCCGCACAGGTCAGCCACGGAAATGCCGCACAAGGGGAAGGGTCGGACAGAATCCCTTACGGTTCCGTAGGTTTCGAGTCCGTAATCTCCACGGAATCGCTACGTCCGGGAACGGGGGTCCGACGCCACGGAGCGTCGATTCGGAATGTCTTATTCCGGCCTGTCGGGCCGCCGGGGTCGAGCTGTCCGGGCCGCCGGGACCGGGTGGTCCGACCGCCGGGACAGGGTGATCCAGGCTCCTGGGAGCAGGGCACGTACGGGCACGCCGCACGCTCGGCTCCGCCGCACGTCGGCGCCGGAGCCCGCTTGGTGCCGGAGCCCGCCCGCGTGGGCCGTACGACCGGTGTTCCTAGTGCCGCTGCCCCCGGTGCAGCCGGTCCCCGCCCGCGAGGATCGCCGTGGCGAGCGCGTCCGCGGCGTCCTGCGCGGACGGCCGCCGCCGGCCGTGCACCAGCACGAAGTCGACCTCGCCGAGCTCCGGCAGCCCCGCCCGCTCCGGCACCCGGACCAGGCCGGGCGGCACCAGCCCCCGCGAGTGGGCCATCACGCCGAGGCCCGCGCGGGCCGCCGCGATGAGGCCGTTGAGGCTGCCGCTGGTGCAGGCGACGCGCCACGGCCGGCCCTGGCGCTCCAGCGCTTCGAGGGCGAGCGCCCGGGTGATGCCCGGGGGCGGGTAGACGATCAGCGGGACCGGGCGGTCCGGGTCGAGCCGAAGCCGCTGGGCGCCGATCCACACGAGACGGTCGTGCCAGACGAGCTCGCCACGCGGGTCCTCGGGCCGCCGCTTCGCCAGCACCAGATCGAGATGCCCGGCGGCGAGCTGTTCGTGGAGGGTGCCGGACAGTTCGACCGTCAGCTCCAGGTCCACCTCGGGGTGGTCGGTCCTGAACCCCTCCAGGATCTCCGGCAGCCGGGTCAGCACGAAGTCCTCGGACGCGCCGAAGCGCAGCCGGCCCCGCAGCCGGGTCCCGGTGAAGAACGCCGTCGCCTGTTCCTGGACCTCCAGGATCCGCCGCGCGAACCCGAGCATCGCCTCACCGTCCTCGGTGAGCTCGACGGAGTGGGTGTCGCGGGAGAAGAACTGACGTCCGGCGGCGTCCTCCAGCCGGCGCACGTGCTGGCTGACCGTGGACTGGCGCACCCCCAGCCGCCTGGCGGCCTGGGTGAAGCTCAGCGTCTGGGCCACCGCCAGGAACGTACGCAGCTGGGAAGGGTCGTACACGGCCCCACGTTATCGCGATACGTGATGACAGTCAGAGCGGTATGACGGATTCCCGATCGCGCCCCGGAAGGGGACGATGGAGAGGGCACGATCCGCCGATGACGATCACCCGCACCGAACCGAGCAACCGAGCAGTGGAGCACCGTGAAACGCCTGAAGTGGCCGAGCTGGATGCCGGTCGACCCCTACATCCTGCTGCTGCTCGGGACCGTCGGCCTCGCCGCCCTGTTCCCGGCGAGCGGCGGGGCGGCGGACGTCGCCTCGGGCGCGTCCACGGCGGCCATCGCCTTCCTCTTCTTCCTGTACGGCGCACGCCTGTCCACCCGTGAGGCGATGGACGGCCTCAAACACTGGCGGCTGCACGGTACGGTCCTGATCTGCACCTTCGTGGTGTTCCCGCTGCTCGGCCTCGCCGCCCGCGGCCTGGAGCCGGTGTTCCTGACGCACGACCTCTACACCGGCCTCCTCTTCCTCACGCTCGTCCCCTCGACCATCCAGTCCTCCATCGCCTTCACCTCGATCGCCCGTGGCAACGTGCCCGCCGCCATCTGCGCGGGCTCCTTCTCGTCGCTCGCGGGCATCGTCGTCACCCCGCTGCTCGCCGCACTCCTCCTCGGCAACAGCGGCGGCGGCTTCTCCACGGACTCGGTCGTCAGGATCGTGCTGCAACTGCTGGTGCCGTTCATGGCCGGACAACTGCTGCGCCCCTGGGTCGGCGCCTTCATCACCCGCCACAAGAAGGTCCTCGGCCACGTCGACCGCGGTTCGATCCTGCTCGTCGTCTACACCGCGTTCAGCGAGGGCATGGTGCGGGGCATCTGGAGCCAGGTCAGCGCGGTGCGGCTGGCGGGGCTCCTCGTCGTGGAGGCGCTGCTGCTCGGCGTGATGCTCCTGCTGACCTGGTACGGCGCCAAGGCCCTGCGCTTCGGCCGGGAGGACCGGATCGCCATCCAGTTCGCCGGGTCCAAGAAGTCGCTGGCCTCGGGTCTGCCCATGGCCGGCGTCCTGTTCGGCGCCCACGCCTCCCTCGCCGTGCTCCCGTTGATGCTCTTCCACCAGATGCAGCTCATGGTGTGCGCGGTGATCGCCAGACGCCGGGCCCGTGATCCCGAGGTGAGCGGCCGGCCCGGCCCGGACGGGCCGGCCGGTACCGGGGGAGCGACCGGCGCCGGAGGTACGGCCGGAGGAGCGGGCCGCGCCACCGGCTCGGCCCGCTCCTCCGCGTCCCCGCTCTCCCCGGTCGCGACGACGGGACGCTAGAGCCTGTCGGGCAGGGTGGGCAGGGGGGCCTAGGGCGCGTATCGAGTCGTGATCATCGGGTGGTCCTGGTGAGGTCTTTGATCCAGATCATCGAGGCGTGCAGGTGGAGACCGGCGAGGTAGCTGTCGGGAGTCTTGTCGTATCGGGTGTCTCACCGTCCCGGTTCCGGCCTCCTGGTACGTCACGCTCTCGGGCGGGTGAGGCACGTGGAGCCGACGTGAGCCGGCCGGTGCAGTGATGTCCGGGCGGGGACTCATGGGACATGGCCCGGCTCAGGTTCCGGGGAGGATACGGCGCGTTTCGTAGGCCCACATCGCGATCTCGACCCGGTTGCGGGCGCCGAGTTTGGCCATCAGGCTGGCCAGATGCGTCTTCACCGTGCTGAGGCTGATGTGCAGTGCATCGGCGATCTCGGTGTTGGTCAGCCCGCGAGCGACGGCGAGGAGCACCTGCTCCTCGCGGGCGGTGACGGGGGAGACCGGCTGGGCCACGGGCCGGCCGGCGGGCAGGTCCGCGAATGCCTGGAGCAGACGGACGGTGACGCTGGGCGCGATGAGCGCCTCACCGCCGGACGCCGACCGTACGGCCTGCGCCAGAAGGTCTGGTCCCGTGTCCTTGAGGAGGAATCCGCGGGCGCCGGCACGCAGCGCGCCGTAGACGTACTCGTCGAGGTCGAACGTGGTGATGACGACCACGGCCAGTGGGTCGGCGACGCCCGGGCCGGCGACCAGCCGGGTGGCCTCGAGCCCGTCGATCACGGGCATGCGGATGTCGAACAGGCAGACGTCGGGGCGCAGTTCGCGGGCCAGACGTACCGCTTCCTGTCCGTCGGCGGCCTCGCCGACCACCTCGATGCCGGGCTGGGCGTTCAGCATGATCCGCAGCCCGGTGCGGATGATGGTCTGGTCGTCAGCGACGAGGACGCGGATGGGCACCGCTCTCGGTCCTCCCTCTCGGCAGCTCGGCTTCGACATGCCAGCCCTGGTCGGCGCCGGGGCCGGCTTGTAGTGTGCCGCCGAGCAGCGTCGCGCGCTCGCGCAGTCCGGTGAGTCCGTATCCGGCACGGCCTCGGCCGGTGCGGTGGCCGTTGTCGCGCACGCTCACCCGTACCGTGTGCCGTTCCGTGGTGACCCGGACGACGACCTCGGTCGCGTTGACCGCATGGCGCATGGCGTTGGTCACCGACTCCTGCACAATGCGGTAGACGGCCGCGTCCACGGCCGGGGGCAGCGTGTCCAGTTCGCCGTCGAGACTCAGGTCGACCCTGAGGCGACCACCCGGGGTGTGCACCAGGCGCTCCAGATCCGCGACGCCGGCAGGGGGCGCCAGCTCGGCGCCGGCCCCGCGGTCGCGCAGCGCGGCGACCATGGCGCGCATCTCCTCCAGCGTGCGCGCCCCTTCCTCCTCGACCCCCTCCAGCGCCTCGACGGCGGCGGACGGGTCGGTGCCCGCGAGCACCCGGCCCGCCTGGGCGCTGATCACCATGGCCGAAACGTGGTGGGCCACAGTGTCGTGCAGTTCCCGGGCGAGCTGCTCACGCTCGCGGGAGCGTACCTGCTCCAACTGCCGCTCGCGAGCGGTCCCCCAGAACCGCACGGCGGCCCCGATCAAGCCGGGCAACGACAGGAAGACGAAGCCCCCGACCTGTTCGGCGGCCGGAGTGTCGTCCGCGATGACCCCCAGCGCGAAGGCCGTGAGGATCACCGCGCTGCCCAGCACGATCTCCCGTCCCGATCCCCACCGGGGCAGCGCATACACCAGCACGAGCACGACCACACTGGTGTCCAGGCCGACGGGCTCGCGCGGTGCGGCGACCAGCGAGGCCAGCTGGAGCAGGATCACCGAGCCGAACGCCAGCGTGACCATCGCCAGTGGGCGGGTCCGGCGCCACAGGGGCAGCAGGCACAGCCATACGGCGAACACCACCGCCACCGGCCGCCACACGACGTTCTCGCGCAGGGTGGCCTCCAGCACCACAGCGCCCAGGCTCGCGGCGAGCAGCGCCCAGTCCCGCCACACCCGGGCGGGCGCGTCGGGCGGCCGGGGTTCGGTCCACAGGGTTCGCAGGTCGTCTCGCAGCACGGTTCTCAGCCTAGGGGCCGCGCCGTGCCGCGCATCGGCCGAAAGGACGGGTCGTCACTCCGCCCCGGGGCCGACGGATCCGTGGCCCGCGAGCCGATGCCGCGGAGCGCCGTGGCGACGAGCCTCGGTATCGGCGGCCGTACAAGGACGGCCGACGAGGTGGTTGGAGGACCCGATGCTCTCGAAAGCCCTGTTGCGCCTGGGCGCAAGCGCCGCCCGCCATCCCTGGCGGGTGATCGCGGCATGGCTGATCGCCGCCACGCTCGCCGTCCTCGCCGCCGTCGCCTTCGGCGGGCGGACCGCGGACTCGATGACCGCTCCGGGGCTGGACTCCCAGCGGGCCGCGGAACTGATCGAGCGGGCCGGCACCGGCCAGGAGGGGATGACCGCCCAAGTGGTCGTCACCCCCCTCGACGGCGGTGCGACGTTCTTCGACCACGGCAGCGCGCGCACCGCTCTCACGCGGCTGCAGACTGAGGTGAAGCGGCTGCCGCACGTGCTCGGCACGAGCGACCCGGCGGGGGCACTCGACGCGGGCGGGGACACCGCCGTGCGCGGCGGCCTCGTTTCGGCCGACGGGCGGATCGCGGTCGTCCGGGTGCAGTACCCCGACCAGAGCCGGCTGTCGGCCGAAGACCTCGACGCCCTCGTCGATCTCGGCGACCGGCTGCGCGCCGAGCTGCCGCTGCGCATCGAGATGGGCGGGAACCTCTTCTACGTCTTCTCCGACCCCGACGGCGGCGCGAGCGAGCTGATCGGCCTCCTCGCCGCGGCCGCGATCCTGTTCCTGGCGTTCGGTTCGCTCGTCGCCGCCGCGCTGCCGATCGGCATGGCGGTCTTCGGGCTGACCGTCGGGGTCGCCACGATGACGGTACTGGCGGCGGTGACGGACGTCCCGACCTTCGCCCCTGTCCTGGGCAGCATGGTCGGGCTCGGAGTGGGCATCGACTACGCGCTGTTCGTGCTCGCCAGGCACCGGGAGTACCTCGCGTGCGGGCTCGATCCGCAGGCGGCGGCCGGACGAGCGGTGGCAACGGCGGGGCGGCCGGTGGTCTTCGCCGGCGGCACCGTCGTCGTGTCGATCCTCGGCCTGGCGGTCGCGAACGTGCCGTTCATGACGGTGGGTGGGGTTGCCGTCTCGATCGTCGTCCTGACGATGGTGCTCGCGTCGGTGACGCTGCTGCCGGCCTTCCTCGGCGCGGCGGGCCCGCGGCTGGGCCGGGCCGGCCGGATCGGCCGGATCGGCCGGGCACTTCGGGCCGGGAGGTCGGGCCGCCTCGGCCGACGGCGGGACACTGCGGCGGGCGCCGCCCACGCCGCCGGGTGGCGTCGCTGGATCGGGCACGTCAGCCGGCACCCGGTGCCGTACGCGGTCGGCGCGGCGGGGCTGCTGCTGACCGCGACGCTGCCCGTGCTCGGCCTGCGCGTCGGCCTGCCCGACGACGGCTCACTGCCCCACAGCCGTACCGAGCGCCGGGCCTACGACCTCGTCGCCGAGGGGTTCGGCCCGGGCACCAACGGTCCCCTCGTCATCGCCGCGGACCCCACCGGTGATCCGGGAGTGCTGGACCGACTCGTCGCAACGGTCGCGGCGGATCCGGGCATCGCATCCGTCGCTCCGGCGCGCATCGACCGGGCCACCGGCATCGCGACCCTCGTGGTGTTCCCGACCACCAGCCCTCAGGACAAGGCCACGGCCGACACCATCGCCCGGCTGCGCACCGACGTGCTGCCCACGGCGATCGGGCACGGCCCGGCCAGGGCCCACGTCGGCGGCGCCGCCGCGAGCCTGTCCGATGTGGGCCAACGCACCAGCCAACGCCTGCCGGTGTTCGTCGCCGCCGTGCTGGCGATGTCGTTCCTGCTGCTGATGCTGGTCTTCCGCTCGGTCGTCGTACCGCTCAAGGCGGTACTGCTGAATCTGCTGAGCATCGGCGCGGCCTACGGCATCATGGTCGCGGTCTTCCAGTGGGGCTGGGGAGGCGCACTCATCGGGCTGGAAGCGACGGTTCCGATCGTGTCGTTCATCCCGATGTTCCTCTTCGCCATCCTGTTCGGCCTGTCGATGGACTACGAGGTGTTCCTCCTCTCCCGCGTACGCGAGGAGTACCTGCGCACCGGCGACAACGGCACGGCGATCGTTGAGGGCGTCTCGCGCACCGCCCGGATCATCACCTCGGCCGCCCTCATCATGGTGGCGGTCTTCCTGTCCTTCGCCGTCGCCGAGGACCCCTCCACCAAGATGTTCGGGCTCGGCCTGGCCACCGCGATCTTCATCGACGCCACGGTCGTACGCATGGTGCTGGTACCGGCGACCATGACACTCCTCGGCCGGACCAACTGGTGGCTGCCGAAGTGGCTGGACCGGATGCTTCCCCGCGGCCCGGTCGGCACCGACGACACCGACGCGGAATCCACGGGTGAGGCCCCGCGTCCACGGCTGGTCGACCGTTGACTCAACTCCTGCCCGCCCTTGGCGTCCGGCACCTCAGCGCTTCACCCAGGGGCATATCGAGTCGTGTTCATCGGGTGGTCCTGGTGAGGTCCTTGATCCAGATCATCGAGGCGCGCAGGTGGAGACCGGCGAGGTAGCTGTCGGGAGTCTTGTCGTATCGGGTGGCGATGCCTCGCCATGCTTTGAGCTTGTTGATCAGGCGTTCGACGGTGTTCCGCTCCTTGTAGAGACCGGCGTCGTGGCTGACGGGTCGGCCACCTCTGGAGCCCTTCTTCTTCCGGTTGGCGGCCTGGTCCTTCTTCTCCGGGATGACCGCCTTGATACGGCGTTTGCGCAGGTGGGCGCGGTTTCCGTGAGACGAGTACGCCTTGTCCCCGGCGACCGCGTCCGGCCGGATGCGGGGTCGGCCGACGGGCCCGCGTACCCGTACCTTCTTCAGGACGGGGATGAACTGTGGGCTGTCCGCTGCCTGGCCTGTGGTCAGGATGAACGCCGGCGGGCGGCACTTGCGATCGGCGGCGAGGTGGACCTTGCTGGTCTGCCCGCCTCTGGAACGTCCGAGGAGGGCGGCCTTCAGCCGGATTTTCTGCCGACGCCGGATGCGTCGTCGTTCTTCCAGCGCGGGATCACTTTCGATCTCTTGCCCGTTTTGCTCTTCGAGGTCGCCCCCTTTGACCTGGCCTTCTCCTCCTCGGCTGCGGCTTTCTCCAGGGCGGTAACGACGTCCTCGTCGAGGTGCATCCCGGCCGCGTCGTGGTGGGCTCGGGCGGTGGTGGAGTCGATGACGACCAGGGACAGGTCCATCTCACCCCGCTTCGTGGCTTCCGTGATCAGGCCCTCCAGCAGGGCCTCGAAGACGCCGGCGTCACGCCACTGCCGGAAGCGGTTGTGGACGGTCGACCAGGCGCCGAACTCCGTCGGCATCTCCCGCCACTGCCCGCCCGGCTCGAACCGCCAGATCACGCCCTCGAACTGCTGCCGCAATCGCTCGGGGTACGGGCCGTACTCGCCGATCGGCAGGTACGGCTCGATGAACTCCCAATCCGGATCGGTCAGTTGCACTCGCGTCACGTAAGACTGTCTATCGGACCGGACCATGCCACGAAGGCACATCCCGCAATGATCACGACTCGATGCGCGCCCTAGTGGTCCCCGCTCACCCGGTCCAGGGGGAGCCACAGGACGGTGTCCCGGGTCACCTTCCGCGAGGGCGGCGCCGACAGTTCCTCATCGCTCAACGCGCGGTCGTGGACCCGCACCTCGTCGATCGCCCCGGTGAAGTAGGCCCGGCTGTCCATCCGCTGGCCGATGTGCACGCCGAACGGCGAGTTCCGGCTCACCGATCCGGGCACGTCCGCCGTACTGACGGTCGTCCCGTCGATGAACAGGCTGAGCTGTCCCCCGCCGCGGCGCAGCGCCAGATGGTGCCACCCGCCGTCGTTGAAGGCGCCCGCAGTGCGGACGAACGCCGTGGCCGGGGGCGACGCGCCGTTCCTGGTGGTGATGAGCCCGGTGATCCGGTTGGACGCGGGCTCCCCGCGCAGCCACACCTGCGGCTGGCTCGTACCGATCCCGCCCATCCACAGCAGTGGCTGTTCACCGCTGGTGGCCGTGTAGCGGAACCACAGGGACGCGGTGAAGTCCTTCGTCCCCAACGGCAGCCGGTCCTGATACGGCAGTCGTACGGCGTCGTCGGTTCCGTCGAACTCCAGCCCGCCCCCGAGCACGCCGGCGGTCTCGCTCGGGCCGCCGAGGACCGCCGCCCGCCGGGTGAGCGGAGCGAGGTCGGCCGTCGTCGGGTCGGGGCCCCGGCGCGGCCGGAGCCAGTCCTCGGTGAAGCGGGCGAAGCGGATCTCGTCGCGCGCGTCGACCGCGCCGCCCTCGTACATCAGGCCCACGGTGTCGCCGTCGATATCCACCAGGTCGGAGTAGCCGGACCAGTCGGTGGTGACGACCGTTCCGCGGTCCACGCTGTCCCAGGTGCGTCCGCCGTCGTAGGAGGAGCGGACCGTCATGGTGCGGCGGCGGTCCGGGTCGGCCGGGCAGGAGAGCAGGATCCGGTCCCCGAAGCGCAGCGTCGAGCCCTGCACCTGGGGCGCGTAGAGGTCCGGGACGTCACGGAAGGGGGACACGAAGCTGTCGCCGCCGTCCCGGCTGACCGCCTGGGTACGGTGGCCGAGGTCGGTCCCGTCCTGCTCGCGGCCGCTGATCAGGAGCGATCCGTCGGCGCGCTCGGTGAGGGTCATCTCGGACGGCTTCTGCCGGAAGGTGCCGTCGGCCGCGATCGGCCAGGAGTCGCTCGCCCCGATGTCCCAGTGGTCGCCGCCGTCGTCGCTGGTGATGAGGGCGGCGTTGTTGGCGGTCACCCGTCCGCCGTCCCAGGTCTCGGTGTTGACGGCGAACACGAGCCGTCCCGCGTGCCGGCCGCGGGTGAGCTGGACGCCGTGCACCGGACCGGTGGCGTACCAGGAGTTCCAGTTCGGGGGCAGGATCTCGGAGCTGAGATCGCGCGGCTGCGACCAGCTCAGGCCGTCGTCGTCGCTGTACTGGAGATGCGGGGTGCGGTCGCAGGGCACCGAGCAGCCCGCGCTGTCCGTACGGCCCGTGTTGTAGGTCTCCGCCAGCACGATCCGGCCGGTCTCGTGGTCCACGATCGGTGTGGGGTTGCCGTGGGTGTCCCCGTTCCCCTCGTTGACGACCTGGAGCGGGCTCCAGGTACGGCCGCCGTCGGTGGAGCGCTTCACGACGATGTCGATGTCGGCCGCGTCACCGCAGTTCAGGACGCGCCCCTCGGCGAACGCCAGCAGCGTTCCCTCGGTCGTCCGGACGACCGAGGGGATACGGAAGCAGGCGTAGCCCGGATCCTGGGAGGCCTTGAACAGCACCTGCTGCTCGAACTCGCCTCCCGCGGCGGCTGGTTCCGCCCGTGCCGTGCCCGGGAGCACGACCAGGGCGGCGACGCTGAAGGCGGAGGTCAGGGCGGCTGTGAGGCGGGCCCGGGAACGGGGTCCGGACCCGGCGCCCAAGGAGGGCCGGGTGCGGGTACGCGGGCCGGGGCCCGGCCGGGTGGAGGGGGCGGGGAGCGGACGCGTGCGGGAGCGGCGTCCGGGGAGGGCCCCGAGGACGGATCTCAGACGGGTGGCGAGGCGTGACGGCATGGTGCGACCTGCCCTTCGTACGGCGGCTGGGCAATCCGGATTCTAAGGACATCCCACGTCCAACGTTCGCGCCGCAGAGGCTACTTGGGCCCTCATGCACCCCACAAGGAGCAGGTACCGGTCGTGTTCACGCCAGAATTTGCGTGCCTGCGCGTCCGCTCGGCGAGGAGTAGTTCACGGGCTTGTCGACCCGGATTTCCGGTACGGACGGCTGATGCGGGCTAACGTTCCGTCATGACCGCACCCGAAACCGAACCCCGCCTCGCCCTCGACCCGGCGCGCACCGCACTCGTGCTCGTCGATCTGATGGAGCGCATCGTGGCGTTGCCCCTGGAGCCGCACAAGGGGAGCGAAGTTCTCGCCACCGCCGAGGAGTTGGCGGAAACCTTCCGGAAGGCGGGCGCGCTCGTCGTGCTCATCCGGGTCGAGCGGTCCGGAGTCGCGGAGCAGCCGCCCGGGAGCGGACTGGTCGCCGGACTCGTCGCGGAGGGTGACCTGGAGATCGTGAAGCGGACCATCGGCGGGTTCCAGGGCACCGGCCTCGACGAGCGTCTGCGCGAACACGGCGTCTCCACCCTGGTGTTCGGCGGGATCGCCACCAACCTCGGGGTCGAGTCGACCGCGCGCGCCGCCGGGGATCTCGGCTACGACCTCGTCTTCGTCGAGGACGCGATGGCCGCGTTCACCGCCTCCGAGCACGACGCCTCCGTCCGTCTGGACTTCCCGCGCCTCGGCACGGTCGTGACCGCCGGTGAGGTGCGCTTCTCGGCCCGGTGAACCCCGGGCGGGTGAGACCCGTCGCGTACGGCGGGTGGCGGGTGGCGGGTGGCGGGTGGCGGCGGTGGTGGTCCGGGCCGAGGCGGGGCCCCTCCGGCGCAGGGGGCGCTCCCCGCCGTCCGGGGCCCCGCCGCCGTGCCGCGGGGAGGCGGTGTCAGCCCTGGCCGGCCGCGGCCCGCAGGGCGACGCGGTGCTCGCCCGCGTACACGTTCATGTCGGCGCCGCGCAGGAAGCCGATCAGCGTCAGGCCGGTCTCCGCCGCCAGGTCGACGGCCAGGGACGACGGAGCGGAGACGGCCGCCAGCACCGGGATGCCCGCCATCACCGCCTTCTGCGCCAGCTCGAAGGACGCCCGGCCGGAGACCAGCAGGACCGTCCGGGTGAGCGGGAGCGTGCCGTTCTGCAGGGCGCGGCCGACCAGCTTGTCGACCGCGTTGTGCCGGCCCACGTCCTCGCGGATGTCGACCAGCTCGCCGTCCTCGGTGAACAGCGCCGCCGCGTGCAGGCCCCCGGTCCGGTCGAAGACCCGCTGGGCCGCGCGCAGCCGGTCGGGGAGGCTCGCGAGCAGGTCGGGCTCCAGCCGCACCGGGGGAGTCGTGCCGCCCGCCGTGTCGTCGATGGCCCAGCGGGCTGTCGTACGGACCGCGTCCAGGCTCGCCTTGCCGCACAGGCCGCACGAGGACGTCGTGTACACATTGCGTTCGAGGGTGATGTCGGGGACGACGACACCGGGCGCCGTCCGCACGTCGACGACGTTGTACGTGTTGGAGCCGTCCTCCGTGGCTCCCGCGCAGTACACGATGTTCTGGAGCTCGTCGGCCCGGCCCAGCACCCCTTCGCTGACCAGGAAGCCCGCGGCCAGCGCGAAGTCGTCGCCCGGAGTGCGCATGGTGATGGCCAGGGGCTTTCCGTTGAGCCGGATCTCCAGCGGCTCCTCCGCGACGAGCGTGTCCGGGCGGGAGCTCACGGCTCCGTTCCGGACGCGGATCACCTTGCGTCGTTCCGTGACTCGTCCCATGTCCTGATCAGTCCCGCTTCCGTACGTGCGGCCGGCCGGATCGGCTGTCGCGATCGCCGGTTGGAGTTCGGGTCGTCCGGGGCGTGCCGTAAGGGCGACCTTCACGTTCTCATTGTCCTGCACCCGCGGAGCGGGCCGCGGGGTGCCTTGCCGGGCGGGCGGCCCGCTCCGCGCTCACGCCGCGGTCCGCAGCGCGAGCAGATCCGAGATGGCGTGCACGGTGCGCAGGGTCGGGACCGGCACCCCGGTGATCTCCGCCAGTTCCACGACGGCCGCGAGCAGCACGTCGAGTTCCAGCGGCTTGCCGCGTTCCAGGTCCTGGAGCGTGGAGGTGCGGTGGTCGCCGACCCGCTCGGCACCCGCCAGGCGCCGCTCGATGGACACCCCCACCTCGCAGCCGAGTGCCCGGGCGACGGTCAGCGTCTCGGTCATCATGATCTCGATGACCCTGCGCGTCCCGCCGTGCAGGCACATCTGCCGCATCGTGGCGCGGGCCAGCGCGCTGATCGGGTTGAAGGAGATGTTGCCGAGCAGCTTGAGCCAGATGTCGTTGCGCAGGTCCGGTTCGACCGGGCATTTCAGCCCGCCCTCCCGCACGGCGTCGCTGAACGACCGGCAGCGCGCCGAGACGGACCGGTCCGGTTCCCCGAGAGAGAACCGGGTGCCTTCGAGGTGGCGGACGACGCCCGGTCCCGCCAGTTCGGTCGCGGCGTACACGACGCACCCGACGGCCCGCTCCGGGGCCAGCACCGCGCTGACCGCGCCGCCCGGGTCCACGCTCTCCACCCGGTGGCCGTCGTGGGGTCCGCCGTGCCGGTGGAAGTACCACCAGGGAATGCCGTTCTGGGCGGCGACGACCGCCGTGGTGTCGTGCAGCAGGGGCTCGATCAGCGGCCCGCACGCCGCGTACGAGTTGGCCTTCAGGCCGAGGAAGACGTAGTCGACCGGACCGATCTCGGCCGGATCGTCGGTGGCGTGGGCGTGTGCGGTGAAGTCACCGCGTGGACTGAGGACCTGGACGCCGTGCTGCCTCATGGCCGCGAGATGCGGTCCACGGGCGACGAGATGCACGTCGGCGCCCGCGCGGTGCAGGGCGGCGCCGACGTAGGCGCCGATCGCACCGGCGCCGAGAACTGCGACTCTCACTGTGTGGCGCTCCGTTCGGTCGAGGGTACCGAGGAACTGCCGAACTCTGTCGACGAAATATTGTCTACAGGATGGGATGAAGGGCGACAAGGGGCCGGACCGTACGGACCCGGCGCCCCCGTGGCCGTCGTGGCCGCCGCGGGTGGAGCGGCGGGGTGAGACGGGCGGGCGGCCGGGGTGGCGCGGGCGGGCGGGTGAGGCGGGCGGAACGCCGGGGCGATGCGGCCGGGCTGCGAGGCGGTACAGGCGGACCGGCGGGCGGTAGGGGCGGACCGGTGGGGTGGCCGCCGCCGGACAGGCCCGGGTGATCGCCGGCGCCCGGTCGGATGACCGTTCGTCGCGTCAGGGATACCGCTCATCGCATACGGTCGACGGGTTTCGGTCGGGTCGCTTCACAGCCGGGCGACCGCTTTCTATCGTCCCGGATCATGAGCCCTCCTGTCGCACCCCCCGGTTGGAGCCGCTGGCTCGTCCCGCCGGCCGCCCTGTCGGTCCATCTCTCCATAGGCCAGGCCTACGCCTGGAGCGTCTTCAAGCCGCCGCTCGAATCCGCGCTCGGTCTCAGCGGAACCCAGAGCGCCCTGCCCTTCCAGCTCGCCATCGTGATGCTCGGCCTGTCGGCCGCGTTCGGCGGCACCCTCGTCGAGCGCAACGGTCCGCGCTGGGCCATGACCGTCGCCCTCGTCTGCTTCTCCTCCGGCTTCCTCATATCCGCGCTCGGCGCGGCCACCGAGCAGTACTGGCTGATCGTCCTCGGCTACGGCTTCGTCGGCGGCACCGGCCTCGGCATCGGCTACATCTCACCCGTCTCCACCCTGATCAAGTGGTTCCCGGACAGGCCCGGCATGGCCACCGGCATCGCGATCATGGGCTTCGGCGGCGGCGCGCTGATCGCCTCGCCCTGGTCCGCCCAGATGCTGAAGTCGTTCGGCTCCGACTCCTCCGGGATCGCGGTCGCCTTCCTCGTCCACGGGCTGGCGTATGCCGTGTTCATGAGCCTCGGCGTGCTGCTGGTGCGCGTGCCGCGCGGCGAGAAGCCGTCCCCGTCCGCTCCGAGCGCGCTCGACGGGGTCCAGGTCTCGGCCCGCAACGCCGTCCGCACCCCGCAGTTCTGGTGCCTGTGGGTCGTCCTGTGCATGAACGTCACCGCCGGCATCGGCATCCTGGAGAAGGCCGCCCCGATGATCACGGACTTCTTCGCGGACACCTCCACCCCGGTCACCGTCTCCGCCGCCGCCGGGTTCGTCGCCCTGCTCTCCGCCGCCAACATGGCCGGCCGGATCGGCTGGTCCTCGACCTCCGACCTGATCGGACGCAAGAACATCTACCGGGTCTACCTCGGGGTCGGCGCCCTGATGTACGCGCTCATCGCCTGGTTCGGAGACTCCTCGAAACCGCTGTTCGTCCTGAGCGCGCTGGTGATCCTCTCCTTCTACGGCGGAGGCTTCGCCACGGTGCCCGCGTATCTGAAGGACCTGTTCGGCCCCTACCAGGTCGGCGCCATCCACGGCAGACTGCTCACCGCCTGGTCCACCGCCGGTGTCCTCGGACCGCTGATCGTGAACCGGATCGCCGACCACCAGGAGGCGGCGGGCAGACACGGCTCGTCCCTGTACGGAATGTCGTTCCTGATCATGATCGGGCTGCTCGCCGTCGGCTTCGTCGCCAACGAGCTCGTACGCCCCGTGGACGCCCGCCACCACATCCCCGCACCGAGGGAGGCCGCCGATGTCGCACGACAGCAGCCCGAGTCCGCCTGACCGGCGGGCCCTGACCGCCTTCGCCTGGCTGTGGGTGGGCGCGCCCCTGTGCTACGGCGTCTACGAGCTCGTGCAGAAGGCCACCCAACTGTTCTCGGGGTAGGTGTTCGGGCGTCCCAAGGTCTGACAGAAGCCGACAAGCCTGGCGCCGCAATCCTGTGGCTTCACCTGCCGCCGTACTCGTGAGTCATTGATCAGACTGGTGGATCCCGTTACACGAAGCACGAGGGGGACTACGCATGAACGGCTCACGGATCGCCGCCGTCGGTCATTATCAGCCCGCCAAGGTACTCACCAACGAGGACCTGGCGGGCATGGTCGACACCAGTGACGAGTGGATCCGGAGCCGTGTCGGCATCCGGACCCGCCATGTCGCCGGGCCCGACGAACCGGTCGACGAGCTGGCCGCGCACGCCGCCGCCAAGGCGCTCGCCTCCGCCGGTCTGACGTCCGGCGACATCGACCTCGTCCTCGTCGCCACCTCCACGGCCGTCGACCGTTCCCCGAACATGGCCGCGCGCGTCGCCGCCCGCCTCGGTATCCCCTCGCCGGCCGCGATGGACGTCAACGTGGTCTGCGCCGGGTTCACCCACGCCCTCGCCACCGCCGACCACGCCGTGCGCGCCGGTGCCGCGACCCGGGCGCTCGTCATCGGCGCCGACAAGATGACCGACGTGGCGGACTGGACCGACCGCACCACGTGCGTCCTCGTCGGGGACGGCGCGGGGGCCGCCGTGGTCGAGGCCTGTCCCGCGGGCGAGGAGCCCGGCATCGGGCCGGTGCTCTGGGGCTCGGTGCCCGAGATGGGGCACGCGGTGCGCATCGAGGGCACCCCCTCGCGGTTCGCGCAGGAGGGGCAGAGCGTCTACCGCTGGGCCACCACGCAGCTCCCGCCGCTCGCCCGCAAGGCCTGCGAGCGGGCCGGCCTCGTGCCCGAGGACCTCGCCGGGGTCGTCCTGCACCAGGCCAACCTGCGCATCATCGAGCCGCTCGCCCTGAAGATCGGCGCGGTCAACGCCGTCGTCGCGCGCGATGTCGTCGACTCCGGGAACACCTCCGCCGCGAGCATCCCGCTCGCCTTCTCCAAGCTCGTCGAGCGCGGAGAGATCCCCACCGGCGCCCCGGTCCTGCTGTTCGGCTTCGGTGGCAACCTCTCCTACGCGGGGCAGGTCGTCCGCTGCCCGTGAGGCGGCCCGGGCTGTCCCGAGGTGGCCCGAGTCGTCCGTGAGGTGGCACGAGCTGCCCGTGAGGTGGCACGAGCTGTCCGTCCGTCCCCCGCTTCCCCGGGTGTGACAAGCCCAACTCCCGTGCCTGTGACGGGTTTGTGCGCCGTAGACTGTAGGCGAAAGACAATCAGGAATCGACTTTCCTACCGCGGCGACGACGCTGCCCAGGGAGGGACCGTGATGTTGTCGACAGGCCTGCCTCAGGGAGCGGTACCCAAGCTCGAGCGGCCCGGCCCGCTCCGTGACCGCGTCTACGAGGCGCTGCTCGAACTCATCACCACCCGCGCCCTCCAGCCGGGCCAGCACCTGGTCGAGAGCGAACTCGCCGGTCATCTCGGAGTCTCCCGGCAGCCGGTGCGGGAGGCTCTGCAGCGGCTGAGCACCGAGGGCTGGGTCGATCTGCGGCCCGCCCAGGGCGCGTTCGTGCACGAGCCGACCGAGGCGGAGGCCGACCAGCTCCTCACGGTCCGTACGCTCCTGGAGGCCGAGGCGGCGCGGCTCGCCGCCGCCAACGCGGACCCCGCCGCCATCGGCGCGCTCGAGGACCTGTGCACCGAGGGCGAACGCGCGGTCGCCGAGGACGACGTCGACGCCGCGGTCGCGACGAACGCGCGGCTGCACGCCAAGGTCATGGAACTCGCCGGCAACACCGTTCTCGCCGAGCTCGCCGCACAGGTCGACCGCCGGGTCCGCTGGTACTACACACCGGTGGCCCGGCAGCGCGGGCGGCAGTCCTGGATCGAGCACCGCGAACTGATCGCCGCGATGGCGGAGCGCGACGGACAGCGGGCCACCGCGGTCATGCGGGCGCACACGGAGCACACGCGGCAGATGTACCACGACCGCGAGAAGTAGTCGGCCCGCGGCCGCCGTCCCGGCCCTGCGTACGGGACGGGCGGATGACCGGCGGGCGCCACCCTCCTTTGTCCTGTGAGTGGAGAAAGTCTGCTGCAATCCCCGCACGACTTCTTCCCACTCCCGGCGGCCACTGCTACGTTCCCCTCGAAAGCACGACCGGTGACGGTGGCCGGAACCTGCCGACGCAGGTGCCGACCGAGGCGGGGAGGGGTTCGTGAGACGTATGACGGCGCGACCCGCGAACGCCCATCAGGCCCGGCTGCTGAGGCTGTTGCGTGACGGCGGCCCCAACTCCCGTGCCCAGCTCGGAGATCACATCGACCTCTCCCGGTCGAAGCTGGCCGTCGAAGTGGACCGGCTGCTGGAGACCGGCCTCGTGGTGGCCGACGGACTCGCCGCCTCGCGGGGCGGCCGTCGCTCCCACAACATCCGGCTCGCACCGGCGCTGCGGTTCCTGGGCGTCGACATCGGCGCCACCTCGGTCGACGTGGCTGTCACCAACGCGGAGCTGGAGATCCTCGGACACATCAACCAGCCCATGGACGTACGCGAGGGCCCGGTCGCGGTGTCGGAGCAAGTGCTGTCCATGGCCGCCAAGTTGAGGGCTTCGGGGATCGCGGAGGGATTCGACGGGGCGGGGATCGGCGTTCCCGGTCCCGTCCGCTTCCCCGAGGGTGTTCCGGTCGCCCCGCCGATCATGCCGGGCTGGGACGGCTTCCCGGTCCGCGAGGCGCTCAGCCAGGAACTCGGCTGTCCGGTCATGGTCGACAACGACGTGAACCTGATGGCCATGGGGGAGCAGCACGCGGGCGTCGCCCGCTCCGTGGGCGACTTCCTCTGCGTCAAGATCGGCACCGGCATCGGCTGCGGCATCGTCGTCGGCGGAGAGGTCCACCGCGGTGCGACGGGCAGCGCCGGCGACATCGGGCACATCCAGGCCGTGCCCGACGGGCGCCCCTGCGCCTGCGGCAACCGGGGCTGCCTGGAGGCCCACTTCAGCGGTGCCGCGCTCGCGCGCGACGCCGTCGAGGCGGCCCAGCAGGGCCGCTCGGCCGAACTCGCCACGCGGCTGGCGGCGAACGGCGCGCTGAGCGCCGTCGACGTGGCCGCGGCCGCCGCGGCGGGCGACGCCACCGCGCTCGATCTGATCCGCGAGGGCGGCAACCGAACCGGCCAGGTCATCGCGGCCCTCGTCAGCTTCTTCAATCCCGCCCTGGTGGTGATCGGCGGCGGGGTGACCGGGCTCGGCCACACCCTGCTCGCCGCGATCCGTACCCAGGTCTACCGCCAGTCGCTCCCCCTCGCGACCGGCAACCTGCCCATCGTCCTCGGGGAACTGGGCCCGACCGCCGGAGTCATCGGCGGGGCCCGGCTGATCAGCGACCACCTGTTCTCGACCGCGTAGACCACCTCCGGGAATCGGACCACCGGCGCAGGGTCGTGCTCCGCCGTACCCGAAATCCCCTGCCCCGTATCCAAAATCCCCTGCCCCGTATCCAAAATCCCCTGCCTGTACCCGAACTCCCCTGCTCCGTAACCGAACCCCCCGCCCGTACGCGCACCGCCCGGCAACCGGCCCGCACGCCTGTCCGAGGGAACCGTCATGGCACCAGAACCACCGCTGCTCACCATGTCCGGCATCACCAAGTCGTTCCCCGGAGTCCGGGCCCTCGACGGCGTCGACCTCGACGTCCAGGCCGGCGAGGTGCACTGTCTGCTCGGCCAGAACGGCGCCGGGAAGTCCACGCTCATCAAGGTCCTCTCCGGCGCCCACCAGCCCGACACCGGCACCATCGTCTGGCGCGGCGAGCCGGTCACCCTCAGGTCCCCGATCGCCGCCATGCGCCTGGGCATCGCCACCATTTACCAGGAACTCGACCTGGTGGAGGGGCTGTCGGTCGCCGAGAACGTCCACCTCGGACACGAACCCACCACCGCGGGGTTCGTCGTCAGGGGCAGAGCCGCCAGGACGGCGACCGCCCTGCTGCTCAAGCGGCTCGGACATCCCGAGATCGACCCGGCCCGGCTCGTCGGTGAACTCTCCTCCGCCCAGCGGCAGATCGTCTCCATGGCGCGGGCGCTGTCCCACGACGTGCGGCTCATCGTCATGGACGAGCCGTCCGCCGCCCTCGACCCCGACGAGGTCGGCAACCTCTTCCGGATCGTCGGCGATCTCACCGCGGAAGGCGTTGCCGTCGTCTACATCTCGCACCGCCTGGAGGAGATCCGCCGCATCGGCGACCGCGTCACCGTGCTGAAGGACGGGCGCGCGGTGGCGGGCGGACTGCCCGCCAGGTCGACCCCGACGCGCGACGTGGTGGCACTCATGACGGGGCGCAGCGTCGAGTACGTCTTCCCGGACCGGCCCCGGGCACGGCCACCGGGCGAACCGGTGCTCTCGGTCCGGGGACTCTCCCGCCAGGGGGAGTTCGCCCCGCTCGACCTCGACGTGCGCCCGGGTGAGATCGTCGGCCTGGCCGGGCTGGTGGGCTCCGGCCGCTCCGAGATCCTGGAGACGATCTACGGGGCCCGGGGACCGACGACCGGCCGGGTCAGCGTGAACGGGAAGCCGCTGCGCACCGGCAGCGTCCGTGCCGCGGTGCGCGCCGGACTCGGACTGGCCCCCGAGGAGCGCAAGGCACAGGCCCTGCTGATGCTGGAGTCGGTCACCCGCAACGTCTCCCTCTCCTCCATGTCCCGCTACGCGCACGGGGGCTGGATCGACCGGCGGGCCGAACGCGGGGCGGCCCGGGCGGCCACCCGTGAACTCTCCCTGCGCCCCGACGATCCCGCCCTCCCGGTCAGGACCCTGTCCGGCGGCAACCAGCAGAAGGCCGTGCTGGCGCGCTGGCTGCTGCGCGGCTGCCGTGTCCTGCTCCTCGACGAGCCGACGCGCGGTGTCGACGTCGGGGCGCGCGCCGAGTTGTACGCGGTGATCCGCCGGCTCGCCGACGAGGGGCTGGCCGTCCTGCTGGTCTCCAGCGAGGTCCCCGAGGTGCTCGGGCTCGCCGACCGTGTCCTGGTGCTCCGCGAAGGGCGGGTCGTGCACACGGCGCCCGCCCACGAACTCGACGAACACCGCGTCCTCGACCTCGTGCTGGAAGGAGGCCCCGTGGCCAGTGAAGGGAGTCCGGCGTCATGACGCAGCACGTGTCCCCGCCCCGGGACGGCACCGGCAAGGTGCCCGCCACGGGTGAACTCCCCGCGTGGCGAGCCGTGGTGGCCCACGCCGACGTCCGCACGCTCTCGCTCCTCGGCGTTCTCGCGGCCCTCGTCGTCATCGGCGGCGTCACCCGGCCCGACGAGTTCCTCGACACCCGCAACCTCCAACTCGTCCTCACCCAGGCCTCGGTGATCGGCGTCGTGACCGTCGGCATGACGTTCGTCATCACCTCCGGAGGCATCGATCTGTCGGTGGGCGCGATCGTCGCGCTCTCCTCGGTCTGGGCGACCACGGTCGCGACCCAGGAGTACGGCTTCACGGGCATCCTCGTCACCGCGGTGCTCGTCGGTCTCGGCTGTGGCCTGGTCAACGGACTGCTCGTCGCGTACGGCGGGCTGGTCCCCTTCATCGCGACGCTCGCCATGCTCGCCTCGGCCCGCGGCCTGGCCCTCCAGATCACCGACGGCCGGACCCAGATCGTCACCGTGGACGGCATCCTGAAGCTCGGCGAACGCGACTCCTACGTCCTCGGCGTCCCCCCGCTCGTCCTGGTCTTCGCCGTCGTCACCCTCATCGGCTGGCTGGTGCTGAACCGCACCACCTTCGGCCGGCGCACGGTCGCCGTCGGAGGCAACGCGGAAGCGGCCCGGCTCGCCGGCATCGACGTACGACGTCAGCGGCTCTACCTCTATCTGCTCTCCGGACTGTGCTGCGGCATCGCCGCGTTCCTGCTGGTCATCCTGTCCGGCTCCGGCCAGAACACCAACGGCAACCTCTACGAACTCGACGCCATCGCGGCGGCGATCATCGGCGGCACCCTGCTCAGCGGGGGCCGCGGCACCATCACCGGCTCGGTGCTCGGCGTACTGATCTTCACGACGATCACCGACATCTTCGCGCTGAACAACCTCCAGAGCGACGTCCAGCAGATCGCCAAGGGCGCGATCATCGTCGCCGCGGTCCTGGTCCAGCGGCGCACAGCCAGCACGACCTGACACGGGAAGGGTCCACCGCCATGCCAGAACCCATGAGCCTGACCAGTCGCAGAGGACTGCTCCTCGGGACCGCCGCCGTCTCGGCCGGCGCCCTCCTCACCGGCTGCACCAGCAACGACACCAAGGACGCGAACCCGGCGGCGAACTCCGGGCCGGCCGCCGACGACAAGCCCGGCAAGCACGTCACGATCGGCTTCGCCGGCCCCCAGGCCGACCACGGCTGGCTCAACGCCATCAACGACAACGCCAAGAGCCGGGCCGGGAAGTACAAGGACGTCACCCTGGAGATCACCGAGGGCTCCAACGACACGGCCGCGCAGATCGGCCAGATCGAGACCCTGATCAACAAGAAGGTCGACGTCCTGGTCGTGCTGCCCGCCGACGGCAAGGCCCTGACCCAGGTCGGTCTCAAGGCCATGCGCGCGGGCATCCCGGTCATCAACCTCGACCGCGTCTTCAACTCGCCCCAGGCGTACCGGTGCTGGATCGGCGGCGACAACTACGGCATGGGCCTCAGCGCCGGCCACTACATCGGCGAGAAACTCAAGGGCAGGAAGAACGCCAAGGTCATCGAGCTCGCGGGGCTCGACAACCTGGAACTCACCAAACAGCGCACCCAGGGCTTCGACGCCGCCCTGAAGAACTACCCGAACATCACGAAGGTCGCCCGCCAGGCGGCCGAGTTCACCGTCGAGACCGGCCAGGCCAAGATGTCCCAGCTCCTCCAGGCCCAGCCGAGGTTCGACGCGCTGTGGAACCACGACGACGACCAGGGCGTGGGAGCGCTGCGGGCCATCGAGCAGGCCGGCCGCGACGGCTTCCTCATGGTCGGCGGGGCCGGAGCGCTCTCCGCCTTCCAGGCCATCGACGCCGACGACAGCGTCCTGAAGGCCACCGTCCTGTACCCGCCGACCATGGCCGCGTCCGCGATCGACCTCGCCCGCACCCTCGGTCAGGGCAAGGGCATCAGCGGGCTCGCCGAGTTCGAGATCCCCGCGTCGCTCACCCTCTACTCGGCCGTCGTCGACAAGGACAACGTCCAGCAGTACATGGCCACCGGCTTCAAGTGATGCGCACCGCCGACACCGGGGCCCGGTCCGGCGGGACCGGGCCCCACCCCCACCGCGCCACGACGACGAGGAGGACCCCCGTATGGGACAGCCGGACCAGGGCGACGAGGCCGCGAAACCGCCCTTGGGCGTGGGCATGGTCGGTTACGCGTTCATGGGCGCCGCCCACTCACAGGGCTGGCGCACCGTGGGCCGTGTCTTCGACCTGCCGCGCCGCCCGGTCCTCGCCGCCGTGTGCGGCCGCGACGAACCGGCCCTGCGCGCGATGGCCGGCCGGCACGGCTGGGGAGCCGCCGAGACCGACTGGCGCGCGCTGATCGCCCGGGACGACGTCGACGTCGTCGACATCTGCACCCCCGGCGACAGCCACGCCGAGATCGCCGTCGCCGCGCTGGCCGCGGGCAAGCACGTGCTGTGCGAGAAGCCGCTCGCGAACACCGTCGAGGAGGCCGAGGCGATGGCGGCGGCCGCGGCCGAAGCCGCCGCACGCGGCCAGATCTCCATGGTGGGCTTCAACTACCGCCGCCTCCCCGCGGCGGCGCTCGCCCGCTCCATGGTGGCCGAGGGCCGCCTCGGAACCCTGCGGCACGTGCGGGTGACGTACCTTCAGGACTGGCTGACCGACCCGGAGTTCCCGCTCACCTGGAGACTCCGCAAGGAGAAGGCGGGCTCCGGCGCCCTCGGCGACCTCGGGGCCCACATCGTCGACCTCGCGCAGCACCTGGCGGGCGAGCCGCTCGACGGGGTCTCCGCGCTCACCGAGACGTTCGTCCGCCGACGGCCCCTGCCCGCACGGGCGTCCGGCGGACTGTCCGCCTCCGGGCCCGCACCGGGCTCCCCTTCGGGCACCGTCACCGTCGACGACGCCGCCCTGTTCACCGCCCGCTTCGCCTCCGGAGCCCTCGCCTCCTTCGAGGCCTCCCGCTTCGCCGCCGGGCGCAAGAACTCCCTGCGCATCGAACTCAACGGCGAGCGCGGCTCGTTGGCCTTCGACCTGGAGCGGCTCAACGAACTCGCGTACCACGACCACACCGAGCCGGCCGCCCACGCGGGTTTCCGGCGCATCCTCGTCACCGAACCCGACCACCCCTACCTCGACGCCTGGTGGCCGCCGGGACACGGCCTCGGCTACGAACACACCTTCGTGCACCAGGCCCGCGACCTCGTCCAGGCCATCTCGGAGGGGAGGCCTCCCGCACCGTCCTTCGCCGACGGACTCCAGGTCCAGCGCGTCCTCGCCGCGGTCGAGGAGAGCGCCGGGAAGAACTCCACGTACACCCCCGTAGCGGTCTGAGGAGGCCCCGAAATGCCGCGCGAATTCACTCTCTTCACCGGCCAGTGGGCCGACCTGCCGCTCGAGGAGGTCTGCCGGCTCGCCCGCGACTTTGGCTACGACGGCCTCGAACTCGCCTGCTGGGGCGACCACTTCGAGGTCGACAAGGCGCTCGGGGATCCCGCCTACGTGGAGTCCCGGCGCACGCTGCTCGACAAGTACGGTCTCAAGTGCCGGGCCGTCTCCAACCATCTGGTCGGCCAGGCCGTCTGCGACGCCATCATCGACGAACGTCACAAGGCGATCCTGCCCGCCCGCATCTGGGGCGACGGGGAGGCGGAGGGCGTACGGAGGCGGGCCGCCACCGAGATGGCCGACACCGCCCGCGCGGCGGCCGCCCTCGGTGTCGACACCGTCGTCGGCTTCACCGGCTCGGCGATCTGGCACCTCGTCGCCATGTTCCCGCCCGTCCCCGAATCGATGATCGAGCGCGGCTACGAGGACTTCGCCACCCGCTGGAACCCGGTCCTCGACGTCTTCGACGCCGAGGGCGTCCGGTTCGCGCACGAGGTCCATCCGAGCGAGATCGCCTACGACTACTGGACAACGCACAGGGCCCTGGAGGCAGTCGGCCACCGGCCGGCCTTCGGCCTCAACTTCGACCCCTCCCACTTCGTCTGGCAGGACCTCGACCCCGTCGGATTCCTCTACGACTTCCGCGACCGCATCTACCACGTCGACTGCAAGGAGGCCCGCAAACGCCTCGACGGACGCAACGGCCGGCTCGGCTCCCACCTGCCCTGGGGAGACCCGCGCCGCGGCTGGGACTTCGTCTCCGCGGGCCACGGCGACGTCCCCTGGGAGGACGTCTTCCGCATGCTGCGCTCCATCGGCTACGCCGGGCCCGTCTCGGTCGAGTGGGAGGACGCCGGCATGGACCGGCTCCAGGGCGCGCCCGAGGCCCTGACCCGCCTCAAGGCCTACGACTTCGAGCCGCCGTCCGCGTCGTTCGACGCGGCGTTCTCAGGCAACGGGTAGCCGGGGTCGGGGGACAGGGGACGGGGGGCGGGGCCCGGGACGGGGGTCCGGGCCCCGTACACGGAAGCGGGGGGGGGGGGGGGGGGGGGGGGGGGGGGGGCGCGGGGCGCGGGGGGGGGGGGCGGGCGCCGCCCCCCCCCCCCCCCGCCCCCCCCCCGCCGCGGGGGGGCCCCCCCCCGCC
>NZ_JBIAQM010000024.1:0-123497 GCF_042888945.1 Streptomyces sp. NPDC002698 | reverse complement strand
CTGCGGGCGGGCAAGGCCGTGCTGGACCCGTCCGGGATCCTCAATCCCGGAGTCGTGATCGACCCCCTTCGCTGAGTCGATTCCGTCGGCCGCGGGGGGGGGGGGGGGGCCCCCCCGGGGCCCCCCCCCCCCCCCCCCCCCCCCCCCCCCCCCCCCCCCCCGCGGTGCGTCGGGAGGTGCCGTGCGTCCGGGGCGGGCCGGGCGCCGGGCCGGTCGCCCCGCGGCGGGCGGGCCCTTCACGGACGGTCACGCGCGGGCGGGCGCGGAGTCGTAGGCTGGAGGCCCCCGGCCCGTCCCACGTGTCGGGCGTCTCGCGTTGCCCACTCCCCGGGATGGAAGCCCTTCATGAGCCTGCACGGTCTGCTCGACGCCGTCGTCAAGGACGCCGCCCTCACGGAGGCGGTGAAGGCCGCCGCCGACGGCAACCGGATGCATGTCGACCTGGTCGGCCCACCGGCGGCACGCCCGTTCGCCGTCGCCGCGCTCGCCCGCGAGACCGGCCGCACGGTGCTGGCGGTGACGGCCACGGGACGCGAGGCCGAGGACCTGGCCGCGGCCCTGCGCTCCCTGCTCCCGCCGGACGGCGTCGCGGAGTACCCCTCGTGGGAGACGCTGCCCCACGAGCGGCTCTCGCCCCGCTCGGACACCGTCGGCCGGCGCCTCGCCGTCCTGCGGCGCCTTTCCCACCCGCGTCCCGACGACCCCGAGACCGGCCCGGTGTCCGTCGTCGTGGCCCCCATCCGCTCGGTCCTCCAGCCGCAGGTCAAGGGTCTGGGCGACCTGGAACCCGTCGTCCTGCGCACCGGCGTGAGCGCCGACCTGGGCGAGACCGTCGAGGCGCTCGCGGCGGCCGCGTACTCCCGCGTCGAACTCGTGGAGAAGCGCGGCGAGTTCGCCGTCCGCGGCGGCATCCTGGACGTCTTCCCGCCCACCGAGGAGCACCCGCTGCGGGTGGAGTTCTGGGGCGACGAGGTCGAGGAGATCCGCTACTTCAAGATCGCGGACCAGCGCTCGCTCGAAGTCGCCGAGCACGGCCTGTGGGCCCCGCCCTGCCGCGAACTGCTGCTCACGGAGGACGTCAGGGCGCGGGCCGAGGCCCTCGCCGAGGCCCACCCGGAGCTGGGCGAACTCCTCGGCAAGATCGCCGAGGGCATCGCCGTCGAAGGCATGGAATCGCTCGCCCCGGTCCTCGTCGACGACATGGAACTGCTCCTCGACGTCATGCCCGAGGGCGCGCTGACGATCGTGTGCGATCCGGAGCGGGTACGGACCCGGGCCTCTGACCTGGTCGCGACCTCGCAGGAGTTCCTCCAGGCGTCCTGGGCGGCGACGGCCGGGGGCGGCGAGGCGCCCATCGACGTCGGCGCGGCCTCCCTGTGGTCCATCGCGGACGTACGGGACCGGGCCCGCGAGCTGGACATGATGTGGTGGTCGGTGTCGCCGTTCGCCGCCGACGGGGAGCTCACGGACGCCTTCGCCGGCGGGGTGGGGGACACCCTCAAACTGGGCATGCACGCCCCCGAGACCTACCGCGGCGACACCGCCCGCGCGCTCGCCGACACCAAGGGCTGGCTGGCCGAGGGCTGGCACACGGTCTACGTCACCGAGGCGCACGGCCCGGCGGCCCGCACCGTCGAGGTGCTGGGCGGCGAGGGCATCGCCGCCCGCCTGGACACCGACCTCACCGGGCTCGGCCCCTCCGTCGTGCACGTGGCGTGCGGCTCCATCGACTACGGCTTCGTCGACCCGGCGCTGCGGCTCGCCGTCCTGACCGAGACCGACATCTCCGGCCAGAAGGCGGCGGGCAAGGACGGCGCCCGGATGCCGGCCCGCCGCCGCAAGACGATCGACCCGCTGACCCTGGAGACCGGCGACTACATCGTCCACGAACAGCACGGTGTCGGCCGCTACATCGAGATGGTGCAGCGCACCGTCCAGACCGCGACCCGCGAGTACCTGGTCGTCGAGTACGCCCCCGCCAAGCGCGGCCAGCCGGGCGACCGCCTCTACATCCCCACCGACCAGCTGGAGCAGATCACCAAGTACGTCGGCGGCGAGGCCCCGACGATGCACCGCCTGGGCGGCGCCGACTGGACCAAGACCAAGGCGCGCGCCAAGAAGGCGGTCAAGGAGATCGCCGCGGACCTGATCAAGCTGTACTCGGCGCGGATGGCGGCCCCGGGCCACGCCTTCGGCGCCGACACGCCCTGGCAGCGCGAGCTGGAGGACGCCTTCCCGTACGCGGAGACCCCCGACCAGCTCACGACGATCGCCGAGGTCAAGGAGGACATGGAGAAGACGGTCCCGATGGACCGCCTGATCTGCGGTGACGTCGGCTACGGCAAGACCGAGATCGCGGTCCGCGCCGCGTTCAAGGCGGTGCAGGACGGCAAGCAGGTGGCGGTCCTGGTCCCCACCACCCTGCTGGTGCAGCAGCACTTCGGCACGTTCTCCGAGCGCTACTCGCAGTTCCCGGTGAACGTCCGCGCGCTGTCCCGCTTCCAGACGGACACCGAGGCCAAGGCGGTCCTGGAAGGGCTGCGCGAAGGCTCGGTGGACCTCGTCATCGGCACCCACCGCCTGTTCTCCTCGGAGACGAAGTTCAAGGACCTCGGCCTGGTCATCGTCGACGAGGAGCAGCGCTTCGGCGTCGAGCACAAGGAGCAGCTCAAGAAGCTCCGTGCCAACGTCGACGTCCTGACGATGTCCGCCACCCCCATTCCCCGTACGCTCGAAATGGCGGTCACCGGCATCCGTGAGATGTCCACGATCACCACCCCGCCGGAGGAGCGGCACCCGGTGCTGACCTTCGTCGGCCCGTACGAGGAGAAGCAGATCGGCGCCGCGATCCGCCGTGAACTGCTGCGCGAGGGCCAGGTCTTCTACATCCACAACCGGGTCGAGTCCATCGACCGGGCGGCCGCCCGTCTCAGGGAGATCGTCCCGGAGGCGCGGATCGCCACCGCCCACGGCCAGATGTCGGAGCAGGCCCTGGAACAGGTGGTCGTCGACTTCTGGGAGAAGAAGTTCGACGTGCTGGTCTCGACGACGATCGTCGAGTCGGGCATCGACATCTCGAACGCGAACACGCTGATCGTGGAGCGCGGCGACAACTTCGGCCTCTCGCAGCTGCACCAGCTGCGCGGCCGCGTCGGCCGCGGCCGGGAACGCGGCTACGCCTACTTCCTGTACCCGCCGGAGAAGCCCCTCACGGAGACGGCCCACGAGCGGCTCGCGACGATCGCCCAGCACACCGAGATGGGCGCGGGCATGTACGTGGCGATGAAGGACCTGGAGATCCGCGGCGCGGGCAACCTGCTCGGCGGCGAGCAGTCGGGTCACATCGCCGGCGTCGGCTTCGACCTGTACGTGCGCATGGTGGGCGAGGCGGTCGCGGACTACCGCGCCTCCCTGGAGGGCGGAGCGGAGGAGGAGCCGCCGCTGGAGGTCAAGATCGAGCTGCCGGTCGACGCGCACGTCCCGCACGAGTACGCGCCCGGCGAGCGGCTGCGCCTCGCCGCGTACCGGTCCATCGCCTCCGCGAACACGGAGGAGGACGTCAAGGCCGTACGCGAGGAACTCGCCGACCGCTACGGCAAGCTCCCGGAGCCGGTCGAGAACCTGCTCCTGGTGGCGGGCCTGCGGATGCTCGCGCGTGCCTGCGGGGTCGGCGAGATCGTCCTCCAGGGCAACAACGTCCGCTTCGCGCCGGTGGAGTTGAGGGAGTCCCAGGAGCTGCGTCTGAAGCGCCTGTATCCGGGGACCGTCATCAAGCCGACGGCCCACCAGATCCTCGTCCCGCGCCCGAAGACCGCGAAGGTCGGCGGAAGGCCGCTGGTGGGACGGGAACTGCTCGGCTGGACCGGGGAGTTCCTGGCCTCGATCCTGGGGTCGTAGGGGTCGTAGGGGTCGTAGGGGTCGTAGGGGTCGTAGGGGTCGTAGGGGTCGTAGGGGTCGTAGGACCGGAGGGGGCCGGAGAGGGCTGGAGGCTCCTCCGCTCCTCGCCGCGGCCGGGGAGTGGGCAGGCGTGCGCGGATCAAGGCCGCGCGGCTCAGGGCCGTGTGGCTCAGGCCTGCGCGGATCAGGGCCGCTCGGGGCGGAACAGCATGCCCGTCAGCGCGTGGAAGACCTCTTCGGCGTCCTGCTCGCCCACCTGGCCGTCCAGGTTGTGGCTGATCAGGAGGGTGGCGAAGCCGTGGGCCAGGGACCAGGCCGCGATGCCGGCGAGGCGGGTGTCGGGGCCGCGGCCCTCCGAGGGGAGCGCGGACACGGCGGCCCGCAGCCGCCCGCCGGCGAGCGTCCGGGCCGTCGTGAGCTCCAGGTCGTCCTCCCGGAGCAGCTCCGGGGAGAACATGACCTGGAAGTGTGCGGGATGCTCCCGCGCGAAGCGTACGTAGCGCACGCCCGCGTCGCGCAGGTCCCCGGCGTCGTCGAGCGCGGCCGCCAGGAGCCCGAAGCCCTCCGCGGCGATGGCTGTGAGCAGGCCGACGCGGTCCTTGAAATGGTGCGCCGGGGCGGCGTGCGAGACGCCCGCGCGGCGGGCCAGGTCGCGCAGGCTCACCGCGGAGGGTCCCTCGGCGGCGATGACGTCGAGGGCGGCGCCGAGGATGGCGCGGCGCAGGTCCCCGTGGTGGTAGGGGCGCGCTGAGTCGCTGGTCCGCTCGGTGACCGGACCGCTGGTCCTCTCGGAAGCCGGACCGCTGGTCTTCGCGGGATTCATGACAGCAGCGTACGCCGAATCTAGTCGTTGACAAGTTCGGGCGGCCGGGGCAATCTTGGCAGTGTCAAGTTGCGGAGCGTGTCGATGCGTGACGAGAGGTGGAGTCATGTCCGGGAACGTGAGCGGGACGAGTGCGGCCGTCGGGGCGGGCGTCGCGGGCGAAGGTGGCGTGCCGACGGACGGCGCGGGTGTCGACCTCGGGCAGGTGCGCCGGCTCTGGCATCTGCTGGAGCCCCTGCACGCCGTGCTGTACTACGCGCCGGAGGCCTTCGAGGAGGCGGCCGCGCTCGGGTACGGGACCGAGGAGCGCTGGCCCAGTTACTTCCCCTACCGCGCGGCGCCGTTGGGGGCCGTCGGCGGACGGCGGGTGGCCTCCGCCTTCTACAGCTTCAGCCCGCGCATGGTGGACGAACACATCGACTCCGCCTGGCGCGTGGCGAGTCCGGAGCGGGTGCTCGCCGCGCGGGAGCGGGCCGTCGACCGGGCCTACCGCGCGATACTCGGCGACCGCGTCGACAGTCCCGAGCTGGCCGAGGCCGCCGCGCAGGCCCGCCGGGCCGCCGAGGCCGCCGACGCCGCGGGCCGTCAGCTCGCCGCGGCCAACGCCGAGTTGCCCTGGCCGGAGGCCCCGCATCTCCAGCTGTGGCACGCGGCGACGATCCTGCGCGAGCACCGCGGTGACGGTCACCTCGCCGCCCTGCTGGTCGAGGGCCTGGACCCCGTCGAATCGCTGGTGTCCTTCGCGGCCATAGGCGCGGCCTCCGTGGAGCGGTTCGAGAGCCGTGGCTGGAGCCCGCGGGAGTGGGTCGCGGCCAGGGACCGCCTGGCCGCCCGGGGGCTGGTCGACGAGGACGGCATCGCCACGGAGGCCGGACGTGAGCTGCGCCGCCGGGTCGAGGACCACACCGACCGCCTCGCCGCCGCCCCTTGGCGGTCACTCGGCCCGGACGCCGTCAGCCGCCTCGCCGATCTGCTCGGCGAGTTCTGGGTGGCGGTGCTGGGCTCGGGACTGCTGCCGTCGGAGACGACCCTGGGGATCGGAAAGGTCTGACACCCGGGCGGAGGTCACCGGGTGCCGTCGGCCCGCTCGGCGGGGAGGGCGGGGGTGGGGCTGAAGGGCGGCTCACGGCGCCGGGTCCACCCGGCGGGTGGATGCCGGTGGACGCGTCGGGAAGGTCGACGACACAGGCCCCACCCGGCGGGTGTGCCGCGGTGGGGCTTGGCGGGGCCGGTTGTCGAATCGCTCCGGCTATGACTGTGGGGGCCGGTCGCGGTCCATGCCCATCGCGCCTTCGGCCTTCTGCTGCGCGTCGTCGACCTTGTCCGTGTATTTGTCGCCGGTCCTCTTGTTGACCTGCTTCTCGGCGGCGTCGGACATGTCCGATGCTTTGTCCTGTGCCGCCCGGTTGCTCTTGAACTTGTCGAAGATGCCCATCCAGAGCTCCTTCCGGGGTGACTCACGACCGACGATACGCCCGGCGTGCGCCTCTTACCCATTGATGCCCGGTATGGCCGGGGAATGGCGGCCATTACCGTGGGCAGACGGGAATCACGTCCGATCGGGGCGGACCGGGGAGGCGAAGGAGAGGGACGTCGTGCTGCGTCTGAGGGGTGGGGCGGCTGCCGCACTGGTGGTGCTCGTCATCGGTGCCGGAGCCGCCGGCTGCAAGAAGGATTCCCTGGGGTCGGCGGAGCCGCAGGAGACGGCGGGCGGCGCCCATGGGGCCGCGCTCGCCGCCGTGGACTCGCTGGCGGTCAAGGGGCGCGCGCCCAAGACCGGGTACAGCAGGGAGCGGTTCGGCACGGCCTGGGCCGACACCGACGCGAATCGGTGCGACACCCGTGACGACATCCTCAAGCGGGACCTGAAGGACGTGAAGTTCAGCGACGGCACGTGCAAGGTGTCCCGCGGGGTCCTCGAACCCGATCCGTACGGCGGCAAGGACGTCACCTTCGTCCGCGGCCGCAGCCTGGTCGACATCGACCACCTCGTCGCGCTCTCGGACGCCTGGCAGAAGGGCGCCAAGTACTGGGACGCGAGCAAGCGGATAGCGCTGGCCAACGACCCGCTCAACCTCCGTGCCGTCGGCGCGAGCGCCAACCGCAGCAAGGGCGACGGAGACACCGCGACCTGGCTCCCGCCGAACAAGGCGTACCGCTGCACGTATGTCGCCGCGCAGGTGGCGGTCAAGAAGAAGTACGGGCTCTGGGTCACCGGCGCCGAGAAGGCGGCCATGAAGAAGGTACTGGGCGGATGCCCGGGCCAGAAGCTCCCCTCGGGCGGGAACCCGACCGAGGCGCCGAAGAGGTTCCACGCGAAGTGATGTGAGGGGGCGTCGGCCCGTCGGAGGCGGGGGTCGTGACGGGTCCCGCGGCGGCACGGAGACGGAAGGGGGCGAGCGGTCGCCCGCCCCCTCGCGGCTGTCAGACGGACGGGTTGACCACTACTTCGGCCGAGTTGTTCGTGGGGTCCGGGTCGAAGGCGAGGGACCCGCCGCCGGCGTAGGGCCGTGCGACGACGCGGCCCGTCGCGTCGGGGACGACCCGGTCGACGCGCAGCTCGAACGGGAAGCTGACGTCCAGGTCGGGCGTGGTCCACGTCGGCAGGGTGCAGACGTAGTGGACGACGTCCGGGGCGTCGCCCGGCGCCCTGGTGGTCCGGCAGGTGCGGGGCACGGACGTGGCGGTGGTGCCTTCCGGGAGATAGAAGTCGATCGCGACGAGCTTTTCACCGGAGGTGACGTCACCGACCCAGGCCGGACCGTTGTTGACGAAGCGGAAGGCGGTGGTGACGGTGTCGCCGGCCGCGCCGCTCACCTCGGTGCCCTTCATGGCGAAGTCGGCGGTGTTGTCGGCGTCGATGTGCCACGTGCGGCTGTTGTCCGAGCTGTCGAGGTCGACGACGGCTTCGTCGACGGGCTGGACGCCGTAGTCGATCCGCTCGTGCAGCGCGTGGCCGGTGACGGCGAGCCGCAACGGCTCCGGCAGTTCCACGGTGGCGCCGGGCGGGACGTCGGTGTCGAAGGAGCAGGCCACGTACGTGAACCCGCTGTTCATTCCGGTGTAGGTGCACTGCGGGTAGCGGGTGGTGACATCGAGGCCGTACGTCACCCACAGCGCCAGCTTGAAGCCGTGCGCGGTCTCGTTGCCGGTGTTGGTGACGGAGGACGGCACGGTCAGGCCGCTGCCGGGCGCGACGCCGGTGACGTCCTGGGCGGCGTTGACGCCGAGGTCGGTGCCGGACCCCACGGTGACGGACGTCCTCGCGGAGCCGCTCGGGGCGACGAGCGTGCCGTCGGGGCCGCCGGTGGCCTCGGCGGAGTATTCGATCGCGCCTTGCGCTCCCAAGGCGGCTTCGGCGTCGGCCCGCAGCTTGAGCCGCACCCCCGGGCGGTAGGGGGCCCGCACGTCCCCGATGTCGCACACGGCGACGGTGCCGGCCTCGTCCGGTGCGCAGTTGTCGGGCCAGGCCACCTCGGCGACCCCGCCGAGCCCGGAGACGTCGACGGTCAGCCGCCCGTCGGTCACGGTGTTGTCGCGGTTGGAGTGGAACAGACCGAGGTCCAGCGTCCGGTACTGCGTCGTACCGCCCTCCGGAGCGACGGTGACCGTCGCGTCCTGCGGCGCCTGGATCCCCAGCTCGTCGCTCTGCGCCGCACCGCCGGCGAACGCGACCCCGCTTCCGAGTCCGGCGAGAACCAACGCCCCCACGGCTCCGGCACATAACCCGCGACGCAGTACACGTCCGACGGACAGAGAACTCATTGCATCTCCCAGGAGGGCAGAGGTGACCCCGGCGAAGTGATCATCGCCGGACACCAGTTCGACTCCGTGCCGGGGCGGAAGGTTGTAGACGAGGGGGATGTTGTGTGTGGTGGGCGGCGGCCGACGTCCGGCACCCTCAGCCGAGCCCGGCCGCTTCGTACCGTGCCGACGTCAGCGGGCCGCGCGCACCGCGTTTTCGGGTGCGTCGGCGGACCGTCGGCCTGTCCGGCCGTCAGTCAGGATCCGGTGCGGGACTCGGCGGGACTCGGCGGGACTGGTCCTCGCGGTCCGGCGGGGCTGGACGTCGGGTCGTCCGGCAGGGGGAGGGGACGGAGTCCGCGATCGGAACGGTGTCCGCGACCGGAACGGTGTCCGTGGCACCCGGCGGGGGACGGAGTCCGCGGCGCCCGGCGGTGGTGAACCGCCCGGGGCCTCGGTCCCCACGCGCTGCCGGTGTCAGCGCAGGTAGGGGTTGCCCGCCGCCTGGCCCGGCCAGGGGGCGTGGCCCGCGCCGGTCATGGCGTTCCGCGGAGTGAGTCTGTCGAACAGCGGGCCCACCAGCAGCCATACGGCCATGGCCAGGGAGGCGAGGACGATCAGGCCCAAGGCCGTCTCGCCCTTGCCCGCCGGGAGGCTCGCCAGCGACAGCGACCCCACCTCGTACAGCGCGAACGAGGCGAAGGCGCCCCAGTCGGATCCTCGCCCCCTGCGGATCGCCACGTACAGGAAAGGCACCCACACCAGCAGACCGAACGATCCGACCGCCAGAACCGACCACGCCAGCCGCTGGAACCAGCCGGCTTCCACGCGCTTGTCCATCACACCCCCGAACTACCCCGTGAACCCCCGAGAGGATTCCCGGGCCCCCGAGAAACCACTCGGGGGCGCCATGTTCCCATCCGCCGGGTCACGCGTGCTCGTGTTCGCCCTTCAGGGAGGTCACGATCCGGGCGGTCAGCTTCTTCGCCGTGGCCGCGCCGTTGTCGTGGCCGTCCGTGGACAGCACCGTGACGACGTCCGTTCCGGACTGCGCGGCGATCAGGGTCGATCCGTTCTCCCAGGCGCTGTTGGTCAGGGTGATCGTGTAGGCGGCGTCGCCGAGACCGGCGGTGTCGGCCCCGACGACCTTCACCTTGGTGTGCGTGTCCGCGTCGGGGTAGGTCGCGCAGGCGGCGACGGCCTTCTTCAGGTTCGCCATCACCTTCGTCGCGGTCGTGCCGCGGAAGGTGTCGATCTCCTGGGCGATGTCCTCGGACGTGTTCTTGTTGACGTAGTCGTTCTGGGCGAAGGAGACCCCCGAGTCGCCGGTGATCGCTATCCAGCTGGTGCCACCGAGCAGCGTGCAGTCGGGCTTCGCGGCGGGCGAGGAGCTCGGCGCGGTGTACGTGGTGCCGGAGTCCCGTGCGGCGCTCGGATCCACCGCGAAACCGTCGGCGAAGAAGGAGGCGGGTGCCAGTGCCTTCTTGAGCTGCGCGCCCGTCAGCAGACCGGCGTTGGGATCCTTGGACGGCTTCTTCGCCGTGGCGGACGAGGCCGAGGTGTCGGTCCCGGAGGAGCAGGCGGTCAGGGCGAGCGGGAGCAGGGCGGCGGCGATCAGCGCCTTGGCCGCGCGGGAGGGATGACGCATCGGGATCTGTCCTTCGAAGGTGAGGCCGGACCGGGCCGAGTGCCCGTGCCCGGGTGGGGCTTTCGGATGGCGGGGACTGGAAGAAGCGGGGACTGGAAGGAGACGGGCGGGGCGTACGGCCGCCGGTCAGTCGGGTGGGCGGGGCGTGCGGTGGCCGGTCTTCTTCCAGTCCCCGCAGCCGGACGTCTTGAAGTGGGTGTCCTTGGCGCTGATCGTGACGACGGCCGTGCCGGTGACGTCGCCTTCCGCGATGAGCGAGTCCAGGTCGTGACCGGCGTCCCCGGCGCGTTCCCAGTGACAGGACCCGGCGGTGTTGCCGGTGGTGCGATAGGTGCCGGGCTCGATGTCCGGGCCGACCCGGAAGTCGCCGTTCCCCGCGAACGAGGCCTTTCCCTTCTCGGGCGCATCGGCCGAGCCGGTGTGCTGCCGGGTACCGGGCTGGGGGGTCGTGGAGACCGAAGAGCCCCTGTCGGGACCGCCGGCCGCGCGGCCGTGGCCGCGGCTGTTGCCGTCGGCGTTCGCCGAGACGACACCGATGACGACGAGGCCCACAGTGGCGCTCAGCGCGGCCCTGCTTTTCATGCCCACGACTGCTCCCCTCCCTGCGGCGGACGCCTCGATGGCGGCCGTTCGTTCGCTGGGTCAATAAGACCAGAGCCTGTGAATCGAGTCAACACGGTTCACGCAACCTCTTGCGTTCACGGTGTGAACGGGTAGATCTTGCCTGCGTCGGTATGCTCGACGCCACACAGGGACGAGTCGGGACGAGAGGAGCGGAGCGAGTGCAGGACAACGCGACCGAGGTGACCGCTGCCGGAATCGCACGGCTGGCCGGCGTCGGCCGTGCGGCCGTGAGCAACTGGCGCCGTCGGCACGCCGACTTCCCCAAGCCCGTCGGCGGCACGGAGACCAGCCCGTCGTTCGCCCTCGCCGAGGTCGAGGCCTGGCTGCGTCAGCAGGGAAAACTCGCCGAGGTGCCCCTGCGGGAACGCGTCTGGCAGCACCTCGTCGGCCACCCCGAGGGCCCGGCCGTCGCGCTCACCCACGCCGGCCTCGCGCTGCTGCTCATCCATGACCGGCCGACGGTCTGGCTGGAGGCGGCCGTCGGCTCCGACGAACGCCTCGCAGCGCTGTTGCCGACCGCGCTGGAGCAGGCGGTCACCCCCCGGTTCGGCCGGGTGCGAGGTGAACGGGGTGTTCACGCCGGAGCGGACGAGGTGTCCCCGTCGACTGTGAACCGACCGGCGACCGTGAACACTCCGGAAGCCGATCCTGATCCAGGGGTATCAGCTGCCCCGCACGCCCCGGCCGCCCCGCACGCCCCCGTCGTCCCCCCGGTCTCAGCGATCCCGGCACCCCCAGCAGCCTTTGCCACCCCCGCCGCCTCTGCCACCCCTGCCACCCCCGCCGTGCACCTCCCCACCGGCCCCCAGCTGCTCCCCTCCGTCCCCCTCCTCCGCGGCGTGGCCGAGCTCGCCGCCGAGCTGGGCGCCCGTCAGACCTTCGAGTTCCTGCTCGGGCGGCACCTCGACGCCAACCCGCGCCAGTACACGCCCACCCCCGCCGAGCTCGCCCGCCTCATGGCCGACCTCGCGGGACCCGCCCGCACCGTCCTCGACCCGGCCTGCGGCACCGGCGCCCTGCTGCGCGCCCTCGACACCGGCCCCGGTCAAGAGCTCCACGCCCAGGACAGCGCCCCCGAACTCGCCGCGCTCACCGCGCTCCGGCTCGCCCTGCACGGCCGGGCCACCGTGCGCGCGGCCGTCGGCGACACCCTGCGCGCCGACGCGTTTCCGCGGCTGCGCGCCGACGCCGTCCTGTGTCATCCCCCGTTCAACGAACGCAACTGGGGTCATGACGAACTGGCCTACGACCCCCGCTGGGAGTACGGCTTCCCGGCCCGTGCCGAGTCCGAGCTGGCCTGGGTGCAGCACGCGCTGGCCCGGCTGCGGGACGGCGGCACCGCCGTCCTGCTCATGCCGCCCGCCACCGCCTCCCGCCGTTCCGGCCGCCGTATCCGCGCCGACCTGCTGCGCCGCGGCGCGCTGCGGGCCGTCGTAGCGCTGCCGGTCGGCGCGGCCGCCCCGTACAACATTCCCCTGCACCTGTGGGTGCTGCGCCGGCCCGAGAACGCGCCCGGCCGGCCCGAGGTGCTGCTCGCCGACGCCGGACAGTTCACCGGTGAGGGGCGTGGCGGTCCCGACTGGGGGGCCGTCAGGGACGTCGTGCTCGACGCCTGGCGGGCCCACGACCGGGACGGCACCCTCCAGGAGCGGCCCGGTCTGGCGCGTTCCGTGCCCGTCATCGAACTCCTCGACGACGACGTCGACCTCGCCCCGGCCCGCCACCTCCCGCCCCCGGCGGCGGCCGACGGCGCCGAACAGCTCGCGGCCGTGCGCGAGTGCCTCGACGAGACACTGCGGCTGGCCACCGGTCTCACCCCCTCGCCCGCCGTGACGGGTCAGCCCGCCCGCTGGCCGCTCACCACCGTCGGCGAACTCGCCCGCGGGAGCGCCCTGGTGATGCGTACGGGCGGGAACGGCGGCCCCACGCGGGTGCCCGTCCTCACCGACCACGACGTCCTCGCCGGCACCGGCCCCACGGGGACCCTGCCCGAGAGCGACGAGGAAGCCGTACTGACGGAGGCGGGCGACGTGGTCGTGCCGGTGCTCGGCGGCGGCTCGGTGGTCCGGGTGGTCGACTCCGCGACGGCGGGCGCCGTCCTGGGGCGCAACCTCGTGCTCCTGCACCCCGATCCCGCGGCGCTCGACCCGTGGTTCCTCGCCGGGTTCCTGCGGGGCACCGCCAACAACCGCCAGGCCAGCAGTTACGCGTCCACCGCCACCCGCCTCGACGTGCGCCGGCTGCAACTGCCCCGGCTCCCGCTGGACGAACAGCGGCGCTACGGCGCCCGGTTCCGCGCGCTCGACGAGTTCGAGCGGGCGCTCAGGCACGCGGGCCGGCTGGGGGACCAGCTCGTACGCGGCATGTACGACGGGCTGACGGACGGGACGGTGCCCCCGGGCTGAGGCCCCGCGTGCCCCGGGCGCCCCGGGCGGAGCGCCCCGCGTGCTCCGCCCGGGGTCCCGCCGCCGCGGGGCCGCCTCTCCCGACGTCACCTGCGGCGTCGTGCGAGGTGACCGGCGCGACAACGGTTCCGTACAACCCGGGACCGGTCGTCCGTGTCGGCCTATACGCTCGAACTCCGAAATCGAACCCAGGCCCGGGAGCAGTCATGTACGGCCACGACGGGGCGCCACCCACCCGCAGCGCGGGAACCGTCATCACGTTGCGCGTGCTGTTCGCCGCCGCCGGGCTCCTGTCGTGCGGTCTGCTCGCCTGTGTTCCGCTGTTCCGGGTGGCGATCCAGCGGGGGCGGTGGTTCGACTGGACGGCGGCCTGGGTGTCGCTGCCGGTGTCCATCGGCGCGCTCATGGTCGTCGGTACGGTGCCGGAGAGCGACAGCAGGGGGGATGTCGCGCTGGCCGTGGCACTGATCCTCGGCGCCGGCAGCGTCGCGTACTACCTGGCCAACGACATCCGCTTCCACAACGCGGGCCGGCGGCCCATCGGCTACGTGCCGCTCCACCCGCCGACCGCCCCCGGGCCGTACGGCCATCCGCAGCCCGCGCCGTCCGCCCCGCCGTACCCGGGCTTCCATGTGTCGCAGCCGCAGGCGCAGCCTCCCGTACCGCAGGCGTACCCGCCGAACACGCCGATGCCCCAGCCCCCGCCGCAGCGGGCCACGCCCGCGCGGATCGACCAGGTGCGCGCCGAGCTCGACGAACTCAGCGACTATCTGCGCAGGCACGGGGACCGGCGCGACGGCGACCACGAGGGCGGACGGTGACCGCGGAGGCCGGACGCGTCGTCGCCGGTCGCTACGAACTGGCCACGCTCATCGGGCAGGGAGGCATGGGCCAGGTCTGGACGGCCTACGACCAGCGGCTCGACCGGCGCGTCGCGGTGAAGCTGCTGCGTCCCGACAGGGTCGTCGGCCAGGAGGCCGACGAACTGCGCCGCCGTTTCGCGCGCGAGTGCCGGGTGACCGCCCAGGTCGACCACCCCGGCCTGGTCACCGTGCACGACGCGGGCAGCGAGGGTGAGGAGCTGTTCCTCGTCATGCAGTACGTCGACGGCGCCGACCTCTCCGATCACCTCGCCGAACACGACCCCTACCCGTGGCAGTGGGCGGTCGCGGTCGCCGCGCAACTGTGCGCCGTGCTGAGCGCCGTGCACTCCGTGCCGATCGTCCACCGCGACCTCAAGCCGCGCAACGTGATGGTGAAGCAGGACGGCACGGTGACCGTGCTCGACCTCGGCGTCGCCTCCGTCATGGACACCGACACGACCCGCCTCACGCACACCGGCTCCCCCATCGGCTCGCCCGCCTACATGGCACCCGAGCAGGCGATGGGCGGTGCGGTGGGCCCGTACACCGACCTGTACGCGCTCGGTGTGCTGGTACACGAACTCCTCAGCGGCGACGTGCCGTTCAAGGGCTCGACGGCCCTCGGCGTGCTGCACCGGCACCTGTACGAGCCTCCGCTGCCCGTGCGCCGGCTGCGCCCCGAGATCCCGGAGGCGCTGGAGAACCTGGTCCTGCGCCTGCTCGCGAAGGACCCGCAGCACCGGCCCGCCTCCGCACAGGAGGTGTACGAGCACCTGGTGCCGCTCCTGCCCGCGCGCGGAACCCCCACCGGGGCACCGCTCGACCCCACCCGCCCCTTCCTACGCCCGCACGCCCCCTGGCCGGACCGCGCGCGCACGCCCGCACCCCGGCCCGCCCCCGTGGCGCGGGCCGCCGGGACGACCGATGTCGCCGGCGCCGTCGACGAGGTGAAGCGCCTTCTGGGCGAGGGCCGCATCACGCAGGCCGTCGACGTCCTCGGCGCGATCCTGCCCACCGCCGCACAGCAGCACGGCGAGCACTCCCCGGTCGTACGCACCCTGCGCAAGCAGTACGCGGCCACGCTCATGGACGACGGCCAGTACCGGCGCGCGCTGCCCGAACTGCGCCGCCTCGCCGACGAACGCGCCGCCGAGGCCGGCCCGGCCGACCCCCAGTCCCTGCGCTACCGCTACGAATCCGCCCAGTGCCTGGAGCAGTCGGGCGACCCGGCGGCGGCGCTCGCCGAGTACCGCGCGCTGCTGCCGTACTACGAGAACCAGTACGCGGCCGACGACCCGGAACTCGCCTTCGACGTCCGCCGCCGCATCGGTCACCTGCTGCTGGCGCTCGGCGACCGCGCCGCCGCCCACGACACACTGGCCCGGCTGCTGCACGACGTGGAGCGGCTGCACGGCCCCGGACACCCGCTCGCGGCCGAGATCCGGCGGGCCCTGCAATGGCTGGGTCAGGTACGCGGCTAGGACCGGTCCTGTTTTTTGCCGTGCCCTGAGCGGATCTTGTGACTCCGTAGGGGCTTTCTTTCCCGAACGGGCACGCGCGGCCGCTAGGTTGCGCCTGTTTGGTGCCGTGCGCGCCTCACCGCGCGCCGTGCGCGCTGTCATCGCACAACCGGCCGGTACCACCGGCACAACCAGGGGTGGGTTCACATGTCCGACCATCGTCAGTCGAGGAAGCGCCGGTACATCACCTGGGGGGTGGCCGGGGTCGCCGTCGTCGCCGGCGCCGGCATCGCCGCGCAGACCTCCATGGCCGCCACGACCTGGCCCGCCCAGAAGACCTACACAGGCCGCGCCTTCGACACCTGCGCGGCGCCCTCGCTCACCGCGATGAAGGCCTGGCACACCGGCTTCTACGGAGCGGCCGCCGTGTACATCGGCGGCAAGAACCGCGGATGCAGCCAGCCCAACCTCACCGCGTCCTGGGTCAAGTCGGTCAGCACGCTGGGCTGGAAGCTCATCCCGCTGTACGTCGGCGCCCAGCCGTCCTGCCAGACCGGGAGCAGCCCCGAGAAGATCACCACCGCGACCGCGGCCTCGCTCGGCGCGGCCGACGGAGCGGACGCGGTCGCCAAGGCCTCCGCCCTGGGGATGAAGGCCGGCAGTCCGGTCTACCTCGACATGGAGTCGTACGACATCACGAACAAGGCGTGCAACGACGCCGTGCTGACGTACGTGCGCGCCTTCGACAAGGTCCTGCGCGCCAAGACGTACCGCTCCGGGTACTACGGCTTCACCAGTTCCAGCGCCAAGGCCATCGCGACCGCGACCGACAAGACGGACCTGCCGGGCAACCTCTGGTACGCGCTGTGGGACAAGAAGAACACCACGACCACCGACTGGCCGTGGGGTGCCACCCAGTTCACCGGCCACAGCCGCGCCCACCAGTACATGGTCAACAGCAAGGAGACCATCGGCGGCGTCACGATCACCGTGGACCGCGACGCCTGGGACGCGCCGGTCGCCATCACCGGCTGACGCGCGGACGGCCGCGGGAGGGGACGGACACGGCCCGGCCGGTCGGATCACCGGTCGGCCGTGGTCACTCGTACGGGCGGACCGTGGACGTTCCGCGGGGCGGGGAACCGTCGGCGGTGCCTGAAGTCGTCGTGAATCGTTGGTCGAATGGCTGGCCGGGAGGCGGGCCACTGCCTACCATCGATCACCGCAAGACTTTGTGCACCGTCGCACAATCTCCTCGGGAGGCTTCCTTGCACCGCCGCCGTCGCACCGCGCTCGTCCTCTCCGCCGCGATCATCGCCGCGGCCCCTCTGCTCACCGGGTGCGGCAGCGATGCCCATCCGGGCGCGGCGGCCGTCGTCGGAGACAGCCGGATCACCGTCGCGCAGCTGGAGGGCCGGGTCGACGAGGTGCGCTCGGCGCAGCGGGCCGCCAGCAAGGACGACGCCCAGTACGCGCAGGTCGTCGCGAGCACCGGCACCCTCACCCGCGACACCCTGCACAGCATGGTCCTGGACCGGGTGCTGGACCGGGCGGCCAGGAACGCCGGTGTGAAAGTCACCCGCAAGGACTCGCAGCAGATGCGGTCGGCGCTCGAACAGCAGGCGGGCGGCTCGAAGGCGCTGGAGACGGCCTGGCTGTCGAACTACGGCGTGGCGCCCAAGCGCCTCGACGACAGCCTGCGCACCGAGATCGAGGCCCGCAAGCTCGCCGCCGCACTCGGCGTCGACATGAACACCCCCGACGGCAAGGCCGCCTTCTGGAAGGCGTTGTCCGCCGCCTCGAAGCAGCTCCATGTCGACCTGAACCCGCGCTACGGCACCTGGGACGTCCAGAAGAGCAGCCGCGTCGACGCGAAGACACCGTGGGTGCGTGAGGTCTCCGCGGCGGCGCCCCAGCAGCCCGCGTAACCCGTCGCGGCGGATCGGCGGCGGGGCGGCGGGCCTGTGGACACCTGAGTCCCCGGGGTCTGTGGACAACTCCGGGGGTGCCGGCGGCGTGGGTTACGTTCGAGGGGTGAACGCAATCAGTGAACCGACGGGAGCCGCTCAGGGCGGCGAGCGGACCGCGGCCGATGTGACCGCCGACGGCACGAGCGCCGCCGACCCCGGCCGCATCGTCCTGCTCACCACCAGCCACCGCGTGGCGCCCGGCCTGCTGTCCTGGCCGGCCTGGCAGGTGCTGCACGGCGCGGACCGGGTGCTGTGCTCGGACGGCGCGCACCCGCAGGTGCCGTACCTGCGCGAGGCGGGCATCGGGGTCGACGAGGAGTCACCGACCGCGCGGGAGCTGGTCGACGCGTGCGCCGGCGGCCGCTCGGTGGTCGTCGTCGCCACCGGCGAGGGCGAACCCCGGCTCACCGACGGTCTGGCCCGCCTGGCGGGCTCCGGCCGCATACGGATGCCGGACCTGGAACTGCTGCCCGCCTCCTACGACCTGCCGGGCGCGCGTCTGCTCGACCTCGTCCAGGTGATGGACCGCATCCGCGCCGAGTGCCCCTGGTCGTCCCGGCAGACGCACGAGGGCCTGGCGAAGTACGGCCTGGAGGAGTCGTACGAGCTCGTCGAGGCCATCGAGGAGGGTGACCGGGACGAGCTGCGGGAGGAGCTCGGCGACGTCCTGCTCCAGGTCGTGTTCCACTCCCGGATCGCCGAGGACGACACGGAGGCTCCGTTCTCGATCGACGACGTGGCCGGCGGGATCGTCGCCAAGCTGATCCACCGGCACCCGCATGTCTTCGGCGACGAGACGGCCACGACGCCCGAGGAGGTCAAGGAGCACTGGCTGCGCACCAAGGCCGAGGAGAAGCGGCGCACCTCCGTCACCGAGGGTGTCCCGCTCGGCCAGCCGGGCCTGGCCCTGTCGGCCAAGCTGTCGTCCCGGGCGCGCACGGCGGGACTCGACGTTCCGCTGCCCGCGGGCGAGGGCGTGGGATACGAACTGCTGGCGATGGCCGTCCGTGCCGAGGCCGAGGGCGTCGACCCCGAGGCGGCGCTGCGGGCGGCGGCGCGGACGTACCGGGACGCGATCCGCGGGGCGGAGGAAAACGGCGGGGCGGGCTGACCGGGCCCGGTCGGTCCGGGTGAGGTCCGTGGTGAGGTCCGTCGTTCCGGCTCACGGTCCGAGGTCAGGTCCGGGTTGAGGCCCGTGATGAGGTCTGTCGTTCCGGGTCACGGTCCGAGGGCGCGGCCCGCCGGGTTGTGCCAGGCCGGCGGGGGGCGGTCGAGAAGCCACTGGGCCGCGCCCACCGGGCGGGGACGGCTCTCGCCTGTCGGCGGCAGCGGGTCGTGGAAGACCCGGTCGGCCGGTGTTCCGAGAGCGGAGAGCGCGTCGCCGGTCTCTTCGACGAGATCGGGCGGACCGGCGACATAGACGTCGTGCCGGGGCCAGCCGGCCCGGTTGCCCAGCGCGGTGAGCAGCCGTTCGGTCGCCTGGACCTTGGGGCGGCCGGGCGCGGGGGTGATGTAGGTGACGGCGAGCCGGGGGAGCGCGGCCCGCAGGCGTTCGACGGCCGGCCGGTCGTAGAGGTGCGCGATGTCGCGGGCCACGAGGAACAGACGGGCCTCGTGGGCGGGGTCGAGCTGTTCCAGCAGGGCTTTCACCGGGGCCCAGCCCGTGCCGGCCGCGATGAGGGTGAGGGGCCGGTCGGACGGCGTCCGCAGGGTGAGGCCGCCGCCGGGCGGGCCCAGCCGCAGTACGTCGCCCACCCGGGTCCGCCGGACGAGAGCGGTGGAGAGCGTGCCGCCCTCGACGCGGCTGACGTGCAGGTCGACGGTGCGGTCGGCGCGCGGCGCGTTGGCGAGGGAGTAGGGGCGCCAGACACGAGGCAGATGGGGCACGCAGACACTGACGTACTGACCGGGGGAGTAGGTGAGCCGTTGCCGTGGCCGCAGGGTGAGGACGGCGAGGCCGTCGCCGTGCCGGGTGCGGGAGACGACCTCGGCGTCCCACCAGAGCGGCTCGCCGTGGTGCCGGGCCTCCCCGGCGCCCTCCAGCATGCACCGGGCGATCACCCCGTACGCGGCGGTCCAGGCCTTCTCGGTCTCGGCGTTCCAGGCCGAGCCCGCGACGACCGCGAACGCGGCGATCAGACTCTCCCCCACGGCCGCGTAGTGCCCGGGCCGGGTCAGGTACTTGCGGTGGTCTCGGCCCAGACTCCGCAGGTACCGGGGCAGGTCCGGATCCTCCAGTCTGTCCATGACGAAGGTGAGCGCCGCGAAGAGCCGGTCCCGCTGCCGTTCCATGTCCCGGGCGAGGTCCGCCGGGAACAGCGCGCGGAGCTCCGGGTTGTGGCGGAAGAGGTGCGAGTAGAAGTACTTGACCGCGAACTCGGCCCGTCGTTCCACGACCGCGAAGCTGGATCTGAGTATTTCGGGGTCCACGGCAGGAAAGTAGGAAGGTGCCGGGCGTCGAGGTCAAACAGCCGGCCATGTCCGGACGGTCCGGGGCGAACCGGGCGGGAGAGGCCCCGTCCGCCGCCGCGCGCGACGGGTGTCCCCCGATCGCCGGGCGGCAGGGGGGCGCCGCCGCCTGCGGATACGGTCGAGGAGTGACCGAGTACGAAGCCTCCGCCAGCCCCGCCCCCGAACTCTTCACCTGGGAGTTCGCCACCGACCCCTACCCGGCGTACGCCTGGCTCAGGGAGAACGCGCCCGTGCACCGCACGCGGCTGCCCAGCGGGGTGGAGGCCTGGCTCGTCACGCGGTACGCCGACGCCAAGCAGACGCTCGCCGACCAGCGGCTGTCCAAGAATCCCGCGCACCACGACGAGCCCGCGCACGCGAGGGGCCGGACCGGGATCCCCGGGGAGCGCAAGGCCGAGCTCATGACGCATCTGCTGAACATCGACCCGCCGGACCACACCCGGCTGCGGCGGCTCGTCAGCAAGGCGTTCACGCCGCGGCGCGTGGCCGAATTCGCCCCACGGGTGCAGGAGCTGACGGACCAGCTCATCGCCGGGTTCGCGGCCAGGGGTTCCGCGGACCTCATCCACGAGTTCGCCTTCCCGCTCCCCATCTACGCCATCTGCGACCTGCTCGGCGTCCCGCGCGAGGACCAGGACGACTTCCGGGACTGGGCGGGCATGATGATCCGGCACGGCGGCGGGCCCAGAGGCGGGGTCGCCCGGTCCGTGAAGAAGATGCGCGGGTATCTCGCCGAGCTCATCCACCGCAAGCGCGAGGCGCTGACCGCGGAGCCCGCACCGGGCGAGGACCTCATCTCCGGGCTCATCCGCGCCTCCGACCACGGCGAGCACCTCACCGAGAACGAGGCCGCCGCCATGGCCTTCATCCTGCTCTTCGCCGGGTTCGAGACCACGGTCAACCTCATCGGGAACGGGATGCACGCCCTGCTCACCCACCCCGGGCAGCGGGCGCGTCTCCAGGCCTCCCTCGCGGCCGGGGAGAGCGGACTGCTCGAGACGGGTGTCGAGGAACTCCTGCGCTACGACGGGCCCGTGGAACTGGCCACCTGGCGGTTCGCGACCGAGGCCGTGCGGATCGGCGGGCAGGACATCGCGGCCGGCGACCCCGTGCTCGTGGTGCTCGCGGCCGCGGACCGCGACCCCGAACGTTTCGAACAGCCGGACACGCTCGATCTCGCGCGACGTGACCTTCAGCACTTGGGCTACGGCCACGGCATCCACTACTGCCTGGGCGCGCCGCTCGCCCGGCTGGAGGGGCAGACCGCGCTCGGTACGCTCCTCGGCCGCCTGCCCGACATCCAACTCGCCGGAGAATCGGCCGATTTGCGCTGGCGTGGAGGTCTCATTATGCGTGGATTGCGCACGCTTCCTGTGGAGTTCACCCCGGTCAAATAGGCCTGGACCAGCCCATCGGTGACCCTTCGGTATCCCCGCCGAAGGGGTTCTTCCGCATACCGGAAAGAGCGCCCTCGCGGCTAGCGGAACATGACGCTCCATCAAATCTGTGATCTTCGCGTGATCTGTACTGCATCGACTTGTAACCAGCGTTCGAGTGCGACTACCTTCACCCATCAACGCGGCGCCCACGCTTCTTGGTTCACGGGGGTCGCGGTGCACCCTGCTGTCACTCGAAAGGCTTTCGTATGCTCTCCGGGAACGGCCGTCACCGTCGCCCTCGTCAGGCCCCGGCACTCATGGTCGCCGCAGGGGTGACCGGATCGGCGATCGTCATCCCGCTGCTCGCCGCGGCGAGCGCGAGCGCGGCCGACGGGAACACCTGGGACCGGGTGGCGCAGTGCGAGAGCGGTGGCGCGTGGAGCGCCGACCAGAGCAACGGGTACTACGGCGGCCTTCAGCTCGACCAGGAGAACTGGGAGGCGCACGGCGGCCTCGAGTACGCCCCGAGGGCCGACCAGGCCAGCCGCTCGCAGCAGATAGCCGTCGCCGAGAAGGTGCTCGCCGACAAGGGCCTCGCGGCCTGGCCGACCTGCGGGCCGCTCTCGGGCCTCAGCAAGGACGCGGCGGGCGTCAGCGTCGACACGGGCGTGGCCGGCGATGCCTCGAACGACGAGGACGAGTCCGGTTCGTACGTTTCGTCCGGCCTGGCGACGTCGCCCAGTACGTCACCTTCGGATGGTTCTTCCGCTTCGTCCGGTTCGGATGACTCCTCGGACGCGGCCGGCAGCACCGCGGAGCCCAGCGCCTCGCAGAGCTCCGACGACTCGGGTGCGGCGACCGGCAAGGGTGACGAATCGGCCGAGTCCGGGAAGAAGGAGGCTTCTTCGAGCCCCTCCGACGCCCCGAGCACCGGCACCGGGCGGCACCGCGGCGGGGATGCCGCGGAGAGCGCGACCGGCGACGCCGACAGCACCGCCGGGCGGCATGCCGCGAGCGCCTCGAGCGACACCGCGTACGTCGCGGACGTCATCGACAACCTCTGGAAGGTTTCCGACGAGCTGGGCCTCGGAGGCGGATGGGCCGACCTGCCCACCGCGGACGCGGGCACGGCCGACAGTGGTCCCGGCCTCGTCGTACCTGGTCGGAGCATCGCGGACACTGCCGAAACGGTGCAAAACTAGCGGGAGTTCACGTCCTGGTTCGCTGTGGAATGTCCTATTTGGAGCAAGTGAGACATGGGTCTCAGAAGCCCTGATCGTCTTTGAATTTCCGCCGATCGACTGCTTACGGTCGTGACTGCTCGCCACAGCGGGCCCCGACGGTCGCAACGCCGAATCCTGCCAGCGGCCGTACGGGAACAGTCGTCGCGTCATGCGCCGTAGGCAGGAGCGGGGGACCCAAGGTAAGCGCCGGGACCGGGAGTTGAGAGACACCCGGGAACGGCTTGGGGTGAAGCCGCGCGCCGGACGTCCTGGAGACAGGACCGAAGACAGCGCGGCCGGGCAACTCAACCGGCCCGAACCCGACAGCTCACCTCGCAGGCGTCGGTGAGGGGATCTCTCCATGCTGTTCTCCAGCAAGGGCAAGCACCGCCGCCCGAACAAGGCCACCCGCGTCGCCACGCTCGCCGGTGTCACCGGTGTCGCCATCGCCGCCCCGCTCATGGCGGCCGGCAGCGCCTCCGCCGCCACCGCCTCCGAGTGGGACGCCGTCGCCCAGTGCGAGGCCGGCGGCAACTGGTCGATCAACACCGGCAACGGCTACTACGGCGGACTCCAGTTCTCGTCCTCCACCTGGGCCGCGTACGGCGGTACCGCCTACGCCTCCACCGCCGACCAGGCCTCGAAGTCGCAGCAGATCGCCATCGGCGAGAAGGTCCTCGCCGGTCAGGGCAAGGGTGCCTGGCCGACCTGTGGCGTGGGCCTGTCGAGCACCCCCTACGGCGGCGGCTCGGCCCCGGAGGCCCCGGCGGCCCCGTCCTCCTCGAGCGCCTCGCAGAGCGCCCCGGCCACCCGTACGACGGAGCAGCCCGCCTCCCGTTCCGCGGAGCGCCCCGCCGTCCAGAAGACCGTCACCACCCCGACCGGCAAGAAGGTCAAGAAGGGCGACGGCGAGTACAAGGTCGTCAAGGGCGACACCCTCAGCTCGATCGCCGAGAAGAAGCACGTCAAGGGCGGCTGGCAGAAGCTGTTCAAGCTGAACGAGGACATCGTCGCCGACGCCGACTTCATCTACCCGGGCCAGCAGCTGCACCTGCGCTGAGTACCGCGGCGCGCCGGTGCCGTGTGGTCGCCTTCGGCGGAGGGCGGCCACCTCTCGGCCGGCGCGCGGGTGCTTTCCGGGCCGGATTCCGGCCCGCGTCCGAGCCGGACGACAGCTCCCCTCCCGAACCGGGCCTTTTTGGGAAAGGCCCGGTGAGGGTCCCCGTCCCCACGGGCTCCCCGCTCCGGTGCGTGTTCCCCCGCACGCGCCGGAGCGGGGTTTTTCATTTCTTTTTTTGTTCCGTTCAGGAACAATATGTACGCTCAGTTCCGCTCAAGGGGTGGTCGATCGGCTGGCCGATCCCCGTGAGCCGGTTAGGCTCATCCCGCAGGGCTGCCAAGTCCTGCTTACCCGCGTCACATCCCATAAGGAGATGCTCGTGCCGTCCATCGACGTCGTCGTAGCCCGGGAAATCCTGGACTCCCGAGGCAACCCCACGGTCGAGGTCGAGGTCGGCCTCGACGACGGCAGCACGGGTCGTGCCGCCGTTCCCTCCGGCGCCTCCACCGGAGCCTTCGAGGCCATCGAGCTTCGCGACGGTGACCCCAACCGCTACCACGGCAAGGGTGTCGAGAAGGCCGTCCTCGCCGTCATCGAGCAGATCGGCCCGGAGCTCGTCGGCTACGACGCCACCGAGCAGCGCCTGATCGACCAGGCCATGTTCGACCTGGACGCCACCGACAACAAGGGCTCGCTCGGCGCCAACGCCATCCTCGGCGTCTCGCTCGCCGTCGCGCACGCCGCCTCCGAGGCGTCCGACCTGCCGCTCTTCCGCTACCTGGGCGGCCCGAACGCGCACCTGCTGCCCGTTCCGATGATGAACATCCTGAACGGCGGGTCGCACGCCGACTCCAACGTGGACATCCAGGAGTTCATGATCGCCCCGATCGGCGCGGAGTCCTTCTCCGAGGCCCTGCGCTGGGGCGCCGAGGTCTACCACACCCTCAAGAAGGTGCTGAAGACCAAGGGCCTGTCCACCGGCCTCGGCGACGAGGGCGGCTTCGCCCCGAACCTGGAGTCCAACCGCGCCGCCCTCGACCTCATCATCGAGGCCATCAAGGAGGCCGGCTACACCCCCGGCGAGCAGATCGCCCTCGCCCTCGACGTCGCCGCCTCCGAGTTCTACAAGGACGGCGTCTACACCTTCGAGGGCAAGGAGCGCTCCGCCGCCGAGATGACCGAGTACTACGCCGAGCTCGTCGCGGCGTACCCGCTCGTCTCCATCGAGGACCCGCTGTTCGAGGACGACTGGGCCGGCTGGAAGATCATCACCGACCAGCTGGGCGACAAGGTCCAGATCGTCGGCGACGACCTCTTCGTCACCAACCCGGAGCGCCTGGCCCGCGGCATCGAGGAGGGCTCCGCGAACGCCCTGCTCGTCAAGGTGAACCAGATCGGCTCGCTGACCGAGACCCTGGACGCCGTCGAGCTGGCCCAGCGCAACGGCTTCAAGTGCATGATGTCCCACCGCTCCGGCGAGACCGAGGACGTCACCATCGCCGACCTCGCGGTCGCCGTGAACTGCGGTCAGATCAAGACCGGCGCCCCGGCCCGCTCGGACCGCGTCGCCAAGTACAACCAGCTCCTGCGCATCGAGGAGATCCTCGACGACGCCGCGGTCTACGCCGGCCGCAGCGCCTTCCCGCGCTTCAAGGGCTGAGCCCTCGCACGGCTCAGGCAGCGTCCTCCGTACGTCCCCGTACCCGGTCCCGTACCGTGTGCGGGGACGTACGCACGTGACGGGCCCGCACGGCGGGCCGGAACCGGGGAGGCGGGACTCATGGCCGTGAAGGACCGGGACCGGTTCTCCACCTCGACCAGGCTGAAGCTGCTCGGCGAGCAGACGGCGGCCAGGGTCTACCGCTCCCAGACCAAGCGGCAGGCGCGCCGCTCCCGGCTGACCGGCCGGGCCGCGCTGCTCGCCATGGTCCTGTGCTCCCTGATCGTCGCCCTCGCCTACCCGATGCGGCAGTACGTCTCCCAGCGCGCCCAGATCGGCGACGTGGAGCGGCAGCGGGAGCAGGCCCGGCAGCGGGTCGAGCAGCTGCGCGACCTCAAGGCGCGCTGGCAGGACGACGCGTACGCCGAGCAGCAGATCCGGCAGCGGCTGCACTATGTGATGCCGGGCGAGACCGGGTACGTCGTGATCGACCCGGACGCCGCGAAGCAGTCCCGTGCCGAGCGGGGTGCCTCCGACCGCCCCTGGTACACCGATATGTGGGACGGCGTGGACAGATCCGACGCCGCCGACCGCTGACGCCCCATGAACTGACCAGAAAGACACGTGACTCACGGCATGGAAACGCCACCGCCCACCACCCCGCGCACCGAGCCCACCGACGCCGACGTCGAGGCCTTCAAGCAGCAGCTCGGCCGGCCGCCGCGCGGGCTGCGCGCGATCGTGCACCGCTGCCCCTGCGGCCAGCCGGACGTGGTGGAGACGGCGCCCCGCCTTCCCGACGGGACGCCGTTCCCGACCACGTACTACCTGACGTGCCCGCGGGCCGCGTCCGCGATCGGGACGCTGGAGGCCAACGGGGTCATGAAGGAGATGACCGAACGGCTGGCCACCGACCCCGAACTGGCCGCGGCCTACCGCGCCGCCCACGAGGACTACATCGCGCGCCGTGACGCCATCGAGGTCCTGGAGGGCTTCCCGAGCGCGGGCGGCATGCCCGACCGGGTGAAGTGCCTGCACGTCCTGGTGGGGCACTCGCTGGCCGCGGGGCCCGGCGTCAACCCGCTGGGCGACGAGGCCATCGCGATGCTGCCCGAGTGGTGGCGCAAGGGGGCCTGCGTCACCCTGGCCGGGCCGCAGGCCGGTGAGGGAGCGAAGGCGGAGGGTTCCGCCGGGACCGCCGGGACCGCCGGGACCGCCGGTTCGGCGGAGACCGCCGGGACCGCCGAGTCTGCGGAGTCCTCCGGGGCTGCCGGTCCCGAGTCCGCCGAGTCCGGCGAATCCGCCGAGGACGGCCGGTGACCCGCGTCGCCGCCGTCGACTGCGGTACGAACTCCATCCGGCTCCTGGTGGCCGACGCGGACCCGCGGACGGGCGAACTCACCGACCTGGACCGGCGCATGACCATCGTCCGGCTGGGCCAGGGCGTCGACCGTACCGGCCAGCTCGCCCCCGAGGCGCTGGAGCGGACCTTCGCCGCCTGCCGCGCGTACGCGGAGGCCATCAAGGAGCACGGCGCCGAGCGGCTGCGCTTCGTCGCCACCTCGGCCTCCCGGGACGCCGAGAACCGGGACGAGTTCGTGCGCGGGGTGCTGGACATCCTCGGCGTCGAGCCGGAGGTCGTCACCGGGGACCAGGAGGCCGAGTTCTCCTTCACCGGCGCGACCAAGGAGCTGGCCGGGCGCGACGACCTCGCCACGCCCTATTTGGTCGTGGACATCGGCGGCGGCTCGACCGAGTTCGTCGTCGGCGCGGACCGGGTGCGCGCGGCACGCTCCGTGGACATCGGCTGCGTACGGATGACGGAACGTCACCTCGTGCGCGACGGCGCCGTGACCGACCCGCCCACGGCGGACCAGGTCGCGGCCATGCGCGCCGACATCGAGGCCGCCCTCGACCTCGCCGAGGAGACGGTCCCGCTGCGCGAGGCCCGCACCCTGGTGGGGCTGGCCGGCTCGGTCACCACGATCGCGGCGATCGCGCTGGACCTCGCCGAGTACGACTCCGAGCGGATCCACCACTCCCGGGTCTCCCTCGACCGCGTCCGCGAGATCACCGAGTGGCTGCTGCGCTCCACGCACGCCGAGCGCGCCGCCGTTCCCTCGATGCACCCGGGCCGGGTGGACGTGATCGGGGCCGGGGCCCTCGTCCTGCTCTCGATCATGGAGCGGACCGGGGCGGAGGAGGTCGTGGTCAGCGAGCACGACATCCTCGACGGCATCGCCTTCAAGGTGGCCGAGGACGCCGAAGCCGGCAGGCAGGGCGACTGACGCGCGGTGACGCGCCGAGAACGGGCGTGAGACGGCCCCGGCCCCTTTCCGGGGGGCCGGGGCCGTCGTGTCCTCCAGCGGCGGCACAGGGCTTCCGGACACCTTGCCCGGCGGTGCCGCGCGGGTCGCCCGGCAGTGCCGCGCGGGTTGTCCGGAACCGCCGCGGGGGCGTGGCACCGGTCTCCTTTGCTACTGATCGGTAGCCTCGGCTGAGCGGCTCGGATAACGTATGAGCGTGCCCTCGGGGGTCCTGGAACCCCTCCGGCGAGTCCTCGCCGAGAAAGTTCGTGAAGTTCTTCACAAGGAAAAAGGCACTGCTGGGCGACAAGAGGGCCACTTGGGCCCTTCCGCGGGGCCGGACCGGTCCGGCAGCCTGGTCGGTGAAGCGTTGCGACAGCGTTTCCGGGCGGTGAAACGCAGGTGTGGTCTGCTGGGCCGAACGGGTTGGGCCGCAGCTCACGCGGTGTTGACAACGGTACGAACCGTACGGCGGTCCACCCCTGCCGCCATGACCTCGATCACGGGGGCGGCGGAGTGTAGCAGAGCCCCTGCCCAAGCTTGTGAAGGGGCGCACGAGCGACCCCCCGGAAGCAGGTGGATACTCGATGGCATGAGCACCACGGAGCGTCCCAGGATCCTCGTAGTAGGCGGTGGGTACGTAGGCCTGTACGCAGCTCGGCGCATCCTCAAGCAGATGCGCTACGGAGAGGCGACCGTCACGGTCGTCGACCCCCGGTCGTACATGACCTACCAGCCCTTCCTCCCCGAAGCAGCCGCCGGCAGCATCTCGCCGCGGCACGTCGTCGTCCCGCTGCGGCGTGTACTTCCCAAGGCGGAGGTCCTCACCGGCCGGGTCACCACCATCGACCAGGACCGCAAGGTCGCCACGGTCGCCCCGCTCGTGGGCGAGGCGTACGAGCTGCCTTTCGACTACCTCGTCATCGCGATGGGCGCGGTCTCCCGCACCTTCCCGATCCCCGGCCTCGCCGAGCAGGGCATCGGCATGAAGGGCATCGAGGAGGCCATCGGCCTGCGCAACCACGTCCTCGAGCAGCTCGACAAGGCCGACTCCACCACGGACGAGGACGTCCGCCGCAAGGCGTTGACCTTCGTCTTCGTGGGTGGCGGCTTCGCCGGCGCCGAGACCATCGGTGAAGTCGAGGACATGGCCCGCGACGCGGCCAAGTACTACAGCAGCGTGTCCCGCGAGGACATGCGCTTCATCCTCGTCGACGCCGCGGACAAGATCCTTCCCGAGGTCGGCCCCAAGCTCGGCCAGTACGGCAAGGAGCACCTGGAGAGCCGCGGTGTGGAGATCTACCTCTCCACCTCGATGGACTCCTGCGTCGACGGCCACGTCGTGCTGAAGAACGGCCTCGAGGTCGACTCCAACACGATCGTCTGGACGGCCGGCGTCAAGCCGAACCCTGTTCTCTCCCGCTTCGGTCTGCCGCTCGGCCCGCGTGGCCACGTGGACACCCAGACCACCCTCCAGGTGCAGGGCACGGACTACATCTGGGCCGCGGGCGACAACGCCCAGGTGCCGGACGTCGCCGCCCGCAAGGCCGGTGTCGAGAACGCCTGGTGCCCGCCGAACGCGCAGCACGCGCTGCGTCAGGCCAAGATCCTCGGCGACAACGTGATCTCCGGTATGCGGGGCTTCCCGCAGAAGGAGTACTCGCACGCCAACAAGGGCGCCGTGGCCGGTCTCGGTCTGCACAAGGGCGTCGCGATGATCGTCATGGGCAAGATGAAGATCAAGCTCAAGGGCCGTCTCGCCTGGTACATGCACCGCGGCTACCACGGTCTCGCCATGCCGACCTGGAACCGCAAGATCCGCGTCTTCGCGGACTGGACGCTCGCGATGTTCCTCAAGCGCGAGGTCGTCTCCCTGGGCGCCATGGAGACTCCGCGCGAGGAGTTCTACGAGGCCGCCAAGCCGGCTCCGGCCGCGCCGGCGCCCGCCGTCAAGACCGAGGAGAAGGCCAAGGCCTCCTGACCCTCCGGTCACCGAACGCCCCGAAGGGGCCGCCCGCCATCCGTGGTGCGGGCGGCCCCTTCGGCGTTCCCCGGCCCCGCGGCGCGTTCCCCGGCCCCGCGGCGCGTTCTCCAGCCCCTACGGCGTTCAAAGTGTGGCGCGTACACACATTTTGCGAATCTGTGTCGTGGAAGCGGGACTGCCCGCTGACGGGGTAGATGTTTACGTGGTGTCGGAGCGTTCGGGAGCGTTGTCTCGGAGGTGTACGTCATGCAGGACGCCGCGCCGCGTCTCAAAAGCCTTGTCGAACAGTTGCTGGGAGCCCCGCTCCCGTTGCGCGTGCGCGCCTGGGACGGTTCGGAAGCGGGTCCGCCCGCGGCTCCGGCGCTCGTCGTCCGCAACCGGCGGGCCCTGCGCCGACTGCTGTGGAAGCCCGGCGAGTTGGGACTCGCCCGTGCCTGGGTCTCGGGTGACCTCGGCGTCGAGGGGGACCTGTACACCGCCCTGGACCTGATCTCCGGGCTCGTGTGGGAGCGCCCCGAGGACGCGCGCGGGCTCGGGGCGGCGCTGCGCGACCCCGAGGTGCGCGCCGCGGCCCGCGGGCTGGTGAGGATGGCGGGGCTGCCGCTGCCGCCCGCCCCGCCACCCGAGGAGGTGCGCAGGCGCCGCCACCTGCACACCAGGCGCACCGACCGGAGCGCGATCAGCCACCACTACGACGTCGGCAACGACTTCTACGAGATCGTCCTCGGCTCGTCCATGGTCTACTCGTGCGCCTACTGGGAGGAGGGCGGCACCCTGGAGGAGGCGCAGCGCGACAAGCTCGAACTCGTCGCCCGGAAGCTGGCCCTGAAGCCCGGTCAGCGGCTCCTCGACGTCGGCTGCGGCTGGGGCTCGATGGCCGTGCACGCCGCCCGCGACCACGGCGTGCGGGTGGTCGGGGTGACGCTGTCGCAGGAACAGGCCGCGTACGCCCGTAAACGGGTCGCGGAAGAGGGCCTGACCGACCGGGTGGAGATCCGGGTCCAGGACTACCGGGACGTCACCGACGGGCCCTACGACGCGATCTCCTCCATCGGCATGGCCGAACACGTCGGCGCCGAACGCTACCTGGAGTACGCCGAGGTGCTCGGCGGCCTCCTCGTCCCCGGCGGACGGCTGCTCAACCACCAGATCGCCCGGCGCCCGCAGCGCGACGAGTCGTCGTACGCCGTCGACCCGTTCATCGACGCGTACGTGTTCCCCGACGGCGAACTCGCGCCCGTCGGGACGACCGTGACCCAGCTCGAACGGGCCGGGTTCGAGGTGCGTGACGTCGAGGCCCTGCGCGAGCACTACGCGCTCACCCTGCGCCACTGGGTCGCCAATCTGGAGGCCGGGTGGTCCCGTGCCGTCCGGCTGACCGGTGTCGGCCGGGCCCGTGTCTGGCGCCTGTACATGGCGGCCAGCGCGGTCGCCTTCGAACGCAACCAGATCGGCGTCAACCAGGTCCTGGCGGTGAAGACCCGGGGCGGGGCGGGCCCGTCCGGGACGCCGCTGCGGGCGAGGACCTGGAACTGACGCGCCCGAAGCGCCGGCCCGCACGAGGAGAGGGTCCCGTTCCGGACGGAACGGGACCCTCTCACCTGTCTTCCCGGGCTCACGTGTCTTCCCGGGCCACCGCCGCGGCCCGGTCGCCGTGTCCGGTCACTCGGACTTGATCGCCCCCAGCATGTTCAGGCGGGCCGCCCGGCGGGCCGGCCAGAGCGCGGCCAGGACGCCGACCGTCGCCGCGAGCAGCAGGAAGAGCGCCATCCGGCCCCAGGGCAGGACCAGTTCGTACGTCGACATCCTGCTGCCCAGCAACTCGCCGGCCGCCCAGCCGAAGAAGACGCCGAGGCCGATGCCGAGGACGCCGCCGAAGAGCGAGATGACCAGGGACTCCAGCCGGACCATCCGCTTGATGCCCTTGCGGTCCAGGCCGATCGCGCGGAGCATCCCGATCTCCTGCGAGCGCTCGAAGACCGACATCGCGAGGGTGTTGATGACGCCGAGGACGGCGACGATCACCGCCATCGCCAGCAGGCCGTAGAGCATGTTCAGCATCAGTGTGAACATCTGCGCGATGTCGTCGGAGATGTCCTTCTTGTCCTGGACCTTGACGGCGGGGTTGTCGCCGAGGGCCTTCTCCAGCCGGTCCTTGACCGCGGCCGAGGCACCGCCCGCCGTCTTCACCATGACCTGCATGTCGGAGGCGCCGCGCTGGTGCGGGGAGAGCGTGGCGTTGTCGAGGATGATGCCCCGGATCATCTCGTTGGCCTCGTACACCCCGGCGACGGTCAGGCTCTCCTTCGCGCCGTCCTCGTAGGAGACCTGGAAGCGGGAACCGGCCTTCCAGCCGTGGGACCCCGCCGTGTCCGAGTCGACCACGACCCCGGTGCCGCCGACCTCGAAGGAGCCGTCGGTGACGTCGAGATCGGTGAGCTCGCCGATGGCCGCGCCCTTGACGCCGGTCAGGAACTCCGTTTGCCGGTCGATGCGGGAGGGCGCGTTGCGCAGCGGGCTGATGTCGGTGACCCCGTCGACCGCGGCGAGCTTCTTCTCGATGTCCGGGGAGAGGGAGTTGCCGTTCGCCATCGAGACGACGTAGTCCGCCCTGATCGCCGAACTGGCCATCTTGTCGATCGACTTCTGCAGGCTGCCCGCCATCACCGTCATGCCGGTGATCAGGGTGAGACCGATCATCAGGGCCGAGGCGGTGGCGGCGGTGCGGCGCGGGTTGCGCACCGAGTTCTGCCGGGCCAGCTTGCCGGAGATCCCGAAGACCCGCAGGACCGGGGCCGCCGCGGCGATCAGCGGGCGGGACAGCAGAGGGGTGAGGACGAAGACGCCGACGATGAGCAGCACGGCGCCGAGACCCATCGGGGCCTGGCCGTCGGAGCCGTCCATCGTCGTGGCGTAGAGGACCACGGCGACACCCGCGGCCGCGAGCAGGGCGCCGATCGTGTTCCGCAGGACCAGGGACTTCGTCGTCGCCTTCGCGTGGATGCTGCTCATCGCGGCGACCGGCGGGATCTTCGCGGCGCGGCGGCCCGGCAGCCAGGCGGCCAGCATCGTGATGAGGACGCCGACGAGCAGCGCCGTGGCGACGGTGCCGGGCGAGATCACCAGCGGACCGTCCGGGACCGTGGCACCGAGGGTGCCCATCAGGGAGCGCATCGCGGCGCCGATGCCGATGCCCGCGGCGAGCCCGCCGACGGCCGCCACCGCGCCGACCACGAAGGCCTCGATCAGCACCGACCGGGTGACCTGGCGGCGGGAGGCGCCGACGGCGCGCAGCAGCGCCAGTTCCTTGGTGCGCTGGGCGACCAGCATGGTGAAGGTGTTGGCGATGATGAACGTGCCGACGAACAGCGCGATCCCGGCGAAGACCAGCAGGCCCGTCTTCATGCCGCTCATCGCCGCGGAGATCTGCTCGGCCTGGTCGTCGGCGAGCTGCCGGCCGGTGACGGTGGAGGCGGTGTCCTTCGGCACGACGGCGTCCAGCGCCTCGCGCAGCGCGTTCTGGCTGGTGCCCGGCGTGGCCTTCACGTCGATCTCGTCGTAGGCGCCGGCCGAGTGGAACAGCCGCTGCGCGGTCGCCGTGTCGAACAGGGCGAGGCTGCCGCCGGCGGCCACGTTGCCGTCGTCCGTGCGGAAGACGCCGGCCACGACGGGCTCGAGGACGGGGCCGTCGACCGAGAGCCGTACGGTGTCGCCGACCTTGTACCCGGCCCGCCTCGCGGTCTCGGTGTCGATCGCGATCTCACCGGCGCCGTGCGGCGCGTGCCCGGCCGTCAGGGGATAGCGGGGGTCCTTGTCGCCCCAGTAGTTGCCGCCCTGCGACTGGAAGCCGCCGCCGATGAGTTTGCCGTCCTTGCCGGCTATGGCGGTGAAGCCGTTGACGACACCGATCGCGGAGGCCGCTCCGGGTACTCCTGCCGCCTTGTCGAGCAGGGGCCGCGTCAGTTCGCGCTTCTTGCCGAAGCCGTCGCCGTCCGCCGCGCGCTCGGGGCGGATGGCGACGTCGACCTGGCCGAAGCCCTTGGCGGAGCTCTTCTGGTAGGCGTCGGAGATGGTGTTGGTGAAGACCAGGGTCCCCGAGACGAAGGCGACGCCGAGGAGGACGGCGAGCACGGTCATCAGGAGTCTGGCCTTGTGCGCGAACACGTTGCGCAAGGCGGTACGGAACATGGTGTGTCTCAGTCCAGGTGTACGAGGAGTGGGGGAGCGTCGGGAGGGCTCGGCCCGCGTCAGCTCGTGCGGTTCTTGCCGTCGAACTGCTTCATCCGGTCCAGGACCGAGTCCGCGGTCGGCTCGTACACCTCGTCGACGATCCGTCCGTCGGCGAGGAAGACGACGCGGTCCGCGTAGGCGGCGGCCACCGGGTCGTGCGTCACCATCACGACGGTCTGGCCGAGTTCACGTACGGAGTTGCGCAGGAAGCCGAGGACCTCCGCGCCCGAGCGCGAGTCGAGGTTTCCGGTCGGCTCGTCGCCGAAGATGATCTCGGGGCGGGAGGCGAGGGCGCGGGCGACGGCGACGCGCTGCTGCTGGCCGCCGGAGAGCTGGGAGGGGCGGTGGCCCAGGCGGTCGGCGAGGCCGATCATCTTGATGACGCTGTCCAGCCACTCCTTGTCGGGCCTGCGGCCCGCGATGTCCATCGGGAGGGTGATGTTCTCCAGGGCCGTCAGCGTCGGCAGCAGGTTGAACGCCTGGAAGATGAAGCCGATCTTGTCCCGGCGCAGCTTGGTGAGCTGCTTGTCCTTCAGGGAGCCGAGTTCGGTGTCGCCGATGCGCACCGAGCCGGAGGAGAAGGTGTCGAGGCCCGCCACGCAGTGCATCAGCGTGGACTTGCCCGAACCCGAGGGACCCATGATCGCGGTGAACTCGGCCTGCCGGAAGTCGACGGTGACCCGGTCGAGCGCGACCACCTGGGTCTCGCCCTGCCCGTAGACCTTCGACAGTTCCGTGGCGCGGGCTGCGACCGCGGTGCTTGTGCCGGCGAGGGGAGTGGTGGTCACGGAAGGGTGCTCCTGTCGGTACGACGACGTCGATGACGTTGCTGGGACGTGTTCCATCGTCCGTGCCGATCCACGGGATGTAGTCACCCTCTGTTCCGGTTCCGGAGGCAGCCTGGGGTCGGACCGGGAGCGGTCGCGTCATACCTGGGGATGACGGAGCTCCCTGAGGGCGGTCCGGGTCGGACCCGGGGAGCGCCCGGTGCACGGTCGCGCGCCCGGCGGCCGGCCCGGGACCTCGTCCGGGGGTTCGTCGTGATCGCGTTCGGACGGTGAAATTCCGTCAATCCGCGTACGGGCGCTCAGCGCGTCCTGGAGGCTGTTGGCAAGTGCTGACGGCCTGTGCGGTGTGCTGATGCACCCTCAGGCATCAATAAAATAAGACAACGTCGGTACGCACGCCCGCTGTTCGGGTGATGCGCCCCGATAGGCTCGGAACCTCGATGCGGAGCCCATGATCTGCCCGGATGGTGGAATGCAGACACGGCGAGCTTAAACCTCGCTGCCCCTCGCGGGCGTACCGGTTCAAGTCCGGTTCCGGGCACGCGGCCTCACCCGGTGACCCTTCGGGTGAGGCTTTCCCGCAGGTATCCGGTGGTGCCTCGCGACCCTTCGGGTCGCGGCCCCTCCTCTCCTCGTCCCCTCTCCCTTCATCCCCGCGCCGATCACGTCCCGTTGCCGGCGTGGTTCCTCGATGCCGGGCGGCGGTGGTGGAACGTGCGCGGTCGGGACGGTCCGGGCAGGTTCGCTGCTCGCTCGCGGAGGGTGGGGGCGCCTTCGCCGCTGAAGGGGGTGTGACGTCATCACCGGACATCACGATCTCGGGGACGTGTTACGCGCTCACCGGCGAGCGGCGCGTCTGACGCTGGAGCAGTTGGCCGAGGCGTCGAAGGTGAGCGCCCGGACCCTGTCGGACATGGAACGCGGACGCGGCAGGGGACCGCAGCACCGGACCGTGGCCGCACTGGCGGAAGCGCTCGCGCTGGACGGGGGCGCCCGTAAGAGGCTGATCGAGCTGGCGCGCGAGGGCCGTCTACGTGTCCCGGCCGGCCGTCGTGGCCGCCGTCATCGCCCAGGCGGCCCAGGGACTCAACGGTCAGGCCTGGGGTCCGTCACCGCTGTGCCGGCAGGCCCGGCGCCCGTTGACACCGGTTCCGCTTCCGAGGTGGCGGAGACTCGTGGTTAGGTGAAGGAAAGTTCACTTCGCGAACACCGAGAGAAGGTACGGGTGTGAGGACCGCGTCCGGCGGGCCCGCCTGGAGCGGATCGCGAGCTCACGCGCGGCCGCGGCGGACCTCGCGGAGGGGTACACGGGCTTTCCTCCCGGCGAACAGCGGGAATAGCGGGTGATCAAGTCGGCTTGAGAGGGCATGTGCCCCGTGAAGCCGTTTCCCCGGAAGCCGGTGTCACGGCTTCGTACCAGTACGGGCGTGCCAGGGAACACACGCGTACGGTGGCACAACGAGGGAAAGATCCTCCCCAAGCACTAGGGTCATTCCTTTGCCTACCTATTACTCTTGAGCCAAGGCCACAAGGGTGGCCATGGAGGAGTGAAATGAGGAGCAGTAACCCGGTCTTCTCGCGACGGGGGTTCAGCCGCGACAACGGCTACGCGGGCTTCAACGCGGCGCCGCAGGCCGGGGGACCCGCTGTCGGCACGCAGGGGAACCCGTACGCCCAGCAGGGCGGCAACCCCTACGCGCAGAACCCCTACGCGCAGCAGGGCCTCCAGCAGGGAGCCCCGCCACAGGCCCCGGTCACCACCGGCCGTATGACGATGGACGACGTCGTCATGCGTTCGGCCATGACGCTCGGCACCGTCGTCGTCGGCGCCGTCCTGGCCTGGGCGCTGCTGCCGGTCTCCAGCACGAGCTACGGCCTGGCCATCGGCTCCGGCCTGGTCGCCTTCGTGCTCGCGATGGTGCAGTCCTTCAAGCGCACCGCCACGCCCGCGCTGATCATCGGGTACGCCGCCTTCGAGGGCGTCTTCCTCGGTGTCATCAGCGAGATGTACAACGCGCAGTGGAACGGCGCGCCCTTCCAGGCCGTGCTCGGCACCATGGCGGTCACCGGCGCCACCCTGCTCGTCTACAAGGCGGGCTGGATCCGGGTCACCGCCCGGTACGCGCGCATCGGCCTGACCATCGCCATCGCCTTCGTCGCCGTCATGGCGGTGAACCTGCTGCTGGTCGTCTTCGGTGTCGCCCCGGACGGCGGACTGCGCAGCAGCGGCCCGCTGGGCGCGATCGTCGGCATCCTCGCGATCCTGATCGGCGCGTTCTTCCTGACCCTCGACTTCAAGCAGATCGAGGACGGCATCACCTACGGTGCGCCGAAGGAAGAGGCGTGGCTGGCCGCGTTCGGCCTGACCATGACCCTCGTGTGGATCTACGTCGAGATGCTGCGGCTGGTCGCCATCTTCAGCGGCAGAGACTAGTGACCCCGGCGGCCGGACAGGCCGTCAGGTGACCTGAAGGGCCCGCGAACCACCAGTTCGCGGGCCCTTCGTCATCGGGTGCCGGATCGTCGTCGGATACCGGTCGTCTCGGTGGTGCGCGCTCACAGCAGTTTGCGCGCGGCCCTCCTCAGGTCGTACTCGTGAATGATCGCCTTGGCGTGGCCGTACGCGAGGTCGTGCTCGGCGCGGAGCCAGCTGACCTTCTCCTCGAAACGGAAGAGGGCGGGGCCTTCCTCGACGGTGCGAAGCCAGTCGGAGATCTCACGACCGGTGCAATGGGGGATGCGGGCGAGCAGGTTGCGATGGGTCTCCGCGGAGAAGACTTGGGACATCGGCGCCTCCGAACGCAAAGGGGATGTAAGCCGGTCCTTCACGCCACCGTGCCTGAGGGTTGGGTTGTTGGCAACAGTCCCGCCGCTGCGCGTAGTCTCGCGGCGTGCTGGATACGACGCCGTTGACCCGAGCCGTGGACCACTTCGCCGACCGGTTGCGGGCCGCCCCGCAGAGCCGCCTGCAACGCAGTGCCGCGGCGGAGGCGCTGGGGCTGGCCAGGGAGTTCGCGCTGCGCGCCCAGCGGGCCGAGGACCCGTCGGGGGAGCCCCGGGAGATGCCCGACGCCGGGATGTTCGCCGTCGCCGACCAAATCACGGTCGCCGTGCACGACTTGGCCCTCGTACTGAAGAACGAGGAGGAACTGGCGGAAGCGGTCACGCTCGTGGCCGAGGCGCAGAAACGCGCCGGGGTCTGATCCTCTCGGCCGGCTCCGGCGCGCGGGATGCCGTGCGGTCCCCCTCGGGGCGGACGCTACAGCGACGCTATGACGCGGTCCGCCAGGATGTAGACGCTCTCCTCGCCGAAGGAGAAGGTCAGGGCGTACGCGCCCGAGACGCCGGAGCCGCCGAGCAGGACCGGGGCCTCTCCCGCCGTCAGGGCGGCGGCGAGCCGCTGCGCGGTCTCACGGTGGCCGGGGGTCATGCACAGGGTCGTGCCGTCGGCGAAGACGTAGACGTCGAGGGTGCCGAGCGGGCCGGGGCGGACGTCCGCCAGTTCCGTACGGGACTCGGCGAGCTCCTCCAGGCGGGCCACCGTGCGTTCGTGGTCGGTGACCACCGGCGACTGGGCCGGGACGAAGTCCGGGTGGGAGGGGTGACGGCGGCGGGCCGCGGCGAGTTCCGGGGAGTCGCCGGCGGTACCGGTCTGGAGGAACTCCTCGAGGTCCGTACCGGTCTCGGCGACCGGCTCCAGGTGGTCCAGGCCCACGAAGTCCGAGTGGCGCGGCAGGAACAGCTCGTTGTCCGGCAGTCCGAGCAGCGACGGCGCGTCGGAGGCGTCACGCGCCTCCTGGGCGGCCCAGAAGGCCCGCGCCTCGGCGAGCTCCCGTTCCCGCTCCTCGGCCAGCGCGTCGGCCACGGCCGTACGTATCTCGTCCGCGTCGGCGGATCCGCGCGCCGCTGGCACGAGGCCCCGCGCCGCACCGGCGCGGCTCGCGACGAGTTCGCTGTGCAGGGCTGCGACCTGCCGACGCAGACCCCGCAGGGTGTGCAGAACGGCGACGCCCACGGCCGCTGTGGCGGCTGTGGCGAGCAGCAGAGCAATCGGCATGGCGCTCACTGACGTACTCCCGGTTCAAAGTCGGCCCCCGACTTCCTACATCAGCTTGAAGGGCGAACCGCCAAACTGTCAGTGCGTAACGTCACGAAAAGGACAGGACTTTGGTCCTCAGGTTTAACCGTGCACGCACCTGACCTGCGGGAATGTCCATCCGAGGGGACATAGGTCACATCTTGGAAGGGATTGGATCACAAATCGGCCCAGAGGCCCGGTGGTTCCGGGCTTCTGGGCCGATTCGTTCACTCTGGGTTCAAATCCCGTCACGGGAACGGGTCATGACTGTCAGCTGAGACGCTCGATGACCATCGCCATGCCCTGGCCGCCGCCGACGCACATGGTCTCCAGGCCGAACTGCTTGTCGTGGAACTGGAGGCTGTTGATGAGGGTGCCGGTGATGCGGGCGCCGGTCATGCCGAAGGGGTGGCCGACGGCGATGGCGCCGCCGTTCACGTTCAGCTTGTCCAGCGGGATGCCCAGGTCGCGGGCGCTCGGGATCACCTGGGCGGCGAAGGCCTCGTTGATCTCGAACAGGTCGATGTCGTCGACGGTGAGGCCGGCGCGGCTGAGCGCCTGCTTGCTGGCCTCCACCGGGCCGAGGCCCATGATCTCGGGGGAGAGGCCGGTGACGCCGGTCGAGACGATGCGGGCGAGCGGGGTCAGGCCGAGCTCGCGGGCCTTCGTGTCGGACATGATCACGAGGGCGGCGGCGCCGTCGTTCAGCGGGCAGCAGTTGGCCGCGGTGACCAGGCCGTCGGGGCGGAAGACCGGCTTGAGGCCCTGGACGCCCTCCAGGGTCACGCCCGCGCGGGGGCCGTCGTCCGTGCTGACGACCGTGCCGTCCGGGGTCGTGACCGGGGTGATCTCGCGCGCCCAGAAGCCGTTCTTGACGGCTTCCTCGGCGAGGTTCTGCGAGCGCACGCCGAACTCGTCCATGTCCTGGCGGGTGACGCCCTTGAGGCGGGCCAGGTTCTCGGCGGTCTGGCCCATCGCGATGTACGCGTCCGGGATCAGGCCGTCCTCGCGCGGGTCGTGCCAGGTCGAACCCTCCGACTGCGCGACCTCGAGGGTGCGGGCCTCGGCGTCGGCGAAGAGGGGGTTGTGGGTGTCGGGCATCCCGTCGGAGGTGCCCTTGATCGACCGCGACACCATCTCGACACCCGCCGAGATGAAGACGTCGCCCTCGCCGGCCTTGATGGCGTGCAGGGCCATGCGGGAGGTCTGGAGGGACGAGGAACAGTAACGGGTGATCGTGCAGCCCGGGAGGTGGTCCATGCCCATCTGCACGGCCACGATGCGGCCGAGGTTGTGGCCCTGCTCGCCGCCGGGGAGGCCGCAGCCGAGCATCAGGTCGTCGATGAGCCTCGGGTCGAGCTCGGGGACCTTGGCGAGGGCGGCCTGGATGATCGTGGAGGTCAGGTCGTCGGGGCGCACATCCTTCAGGGAGCCCTTGAAGGCGCGGCCGATCGGGGAGCGGGCGGCTGAGACGATCACGGCTTCGGGCATCACGGCTCCATTGGCGTACGGGAAGTGTGCAGGGCTGTCTGGGAAGTTACCCGTACGTACCGTCGAGGTCACCGGTGTGGGGGTGTGACACCGGCCGCACTTTTCTAAGCGCTTGCTTTTTGCTGGCGGGGGCGCCTTGAGGGGTGAGCTGCGCGGGGCCGGTCTGAAGAGGTGGCCCCCCGTCCGGGTGACCGCCTCGGAGCTCCGCCCCGGACCCCGCTCCTCAATCGCTGGAGGGGCTGAAAATTCGTGCCCCGCCTTTCAGGCACAGGGCAGGGCGACGGGCCCAGGGGCGCGGGGAACTGCGCGGCCGGCCCCCACGGAGCCGCACCCGGCTACGGGCCTGCCCGGATCGGGGCTGGATGTTCGGTGCCGGGCTGGGTGACAGAGCCAGGGGCGCGGGGAACTGCGCGACCAGCCCCCGCGCACCCGCAGCCGGGTATGGGCCGAAGCGCCCGGGCGGACCCCGTCGGGGTCAGTTGAGCGGGGTCGGGGCCGGGTCCGTCGCCGGGAGGCGTTGGCGGCGGCGGCGTTTGAGGAGGGCCCAGGGGCCGCGGGGCCCGGTGGGCATCGCGGCGGTGACCTCGGTGCCGGGCTCCGACGCGGCCTCCGCCGCGGCGCGGGCGACCGGAAGGAAGCCCTCGTGGCGCGAGACGTCCGGACGCTCCTCCTCCGCCGGCCAGAGGCTGAGCGCCGCGCAGACCGTGGGCAGCAGGGCCATGGCGGCCGTCGCGTACCCCTCCGCCGAGGGGTGGTAGTGGTCGGGACCGAACAGCTCGCGCGGGTTCGCCGCGAACTCCGGGCCCAGCAGGTCGCCCAGCGACACCGTACGGCCGCCCTGCTCGACCGTGCCGATCGTCTGGGCGGCGGCGAGCTGGCGGGACGCGCGCCGCGCCAGCCACCGCAGCGGCTGCTGGACCTGTTCGACCGTGCCCAGGTCGGGACAGGTGCCGACGACCACCTCCGCACCGGCCGTGCGCAGCCGGCGTACCGCCGCGGACAGATGGCGCACCGAGCGTGTCGGCGGCATCCGGTGCGTCACGTCGTTCGCGCCGATCATGATCACGCAGACGTCGGGCAGCCGGGAGGTGTCGGCGAGGGCGAGCGCGACCTGGCGGTCCAGGTCGTCCGACTGGGCGCCGGGCAGCGCCACGTTGCACAGCTCCACCGGCCGCTCGGCCACCGCCGCCAGTCCCGAGGACAGCAGCGCGCCCGGCGTCTGCCGGGCCCTGCGCACTCCCTGGCCGGCGGCCGTCGAGTCGCCGAGCATCGTCAGCCGCAGCGGGGCTTCGTCAGGGGAGGCGCCGGCGTAGTCGTACCCGTACAGACCGTCGGCGCGCGGGGCGTAGGGAGCGTGCCCGTTGTTCACATGCCGCTTCACGAACTGCACCTCGGCCAGCACCAGACCGACGGCCGCCGCACCCACCAGCCCGACGCCGCCCCCGCCGTACGCCGCGCCCGCGGCGATCCGCCGGGCCACCCTCGCCCTCGACATGCTCGACATCCGTCGCCGCCACCTCCTGTAGCCGTACAACCACTGCTTGCCCCGAAGAGCGGGTGGGCCAATCGCAACTGCGGGTGAACGCCTGCTCAGGGCCGTAGGCTGACGAGACCATTCCTGTAAAAAACGCAGCTCCGGAGACAACGGTGCAATTCCACGACTCGATGATCAGTCTCGTCGGCAACACCCCGCTGTTGAGGCTCAACAACGTGACCGCGGGCATCCAGGCGACCGTCCTGGCGAAGGTCGAGTACTTCAACCCCGGCGGGTCCGTGAAGGACCGCATCGCCCTGCGCATGATCGAGGCCGCGGAGGAGAGCGGCGCGCTCAAGCCCGGCGGCACGATCGTCGAGCCGACCAGTGGCAACACCGGTGTCGGCCTCGCGATCGTGGCGCAGCAGAAGGGGTACAAGTGCATCTTCGTGTGCCCCGACAAGGTCTCCACCGACAAGATCAACGTGATGCGCGCGTACGGGGCCGAGGTCGTGGTCTGCCCCACCGCCGTCGACCCGGAGCACCCGGACTCGTACTACAACGTCTCCGACCGGCTGGTGCGGGAGACCCCGGGAGCCTGGAAGCCCGACCAGTACTCCAACCCGAACAACCCCCTGTCGCACTATCACTCGACCGGCCCCGAGCTGTGGGAGCAGACGGAGGGGAAGATCACCCACTTCGTCGCGGGTGTGGGCACCGGCGGCACGATCTCCGGCACCGGCCGGTATCTGAAGGACGCCAGTGACGGCAAGGTGCAGGTCGTCGGCGCCGACCCCGAGGGGTCCGTGTACTCCGGCGGTTCCGGCCGCCCCTACCTCGTCGAGGGCGTCGGCGAGGACTTCTGGCCGACCGCGTACGACCGTACGGTCGCGGACGAGATCGTCGCCGTGTCCGACAAGGACTCCTTCCAGATGACGCGCCGGCTGGCCAAGGAGGAGGGGCTCCTCGTCGGCGGCTCCTGCGGCATGGCCGTGGTCGCCGCGCTGCGCGTCGCCGAGCGCCTCGGCCCGGACGACGTCGTCGTGGTGCTGCTCCCCGACAGCGGGCGCGGCTACCTCAGCAAGATCTTCAACGACGAGTGGATGGCCGACTACGGCTTCCTGGAGGACACCGGCCCGAGCGCCCGTGTCGCCGACGTGCTGAACGACAAGGCGGGCGGCTCCATCCCGTCGCTCGTCCACATGCACCCGGAGGAGACCGTCGGCGAGGCCATCGAGGTGCTGCGCGAGTACGGCGTCTCGCAGATGCCGATCGTCAAGCCCGGCGCCGGTCACCCGGACGTGATGGCCGCCGAGGTCATCGGGTCGGTCGTGGAGCGCGAGCTCCTGGACGCGCTGTTCACCAAGCGGGCCTCCCTGGAGGACCCGCTGGAGAAGCACATGTCGTCGCCGCTGCCGCAGGTCGGTTCCGGCGAGCCGGTCGCCGACCTGATGTCCGTGCTCGGTCGCGCCGACGCCGCGATCGTGCTCGTCGAGGGCAAGCCCACCGGCGTCGTCAGCCGGCAGGACCTGCTGTCCTTCCTCGCCAAGGGCGGCGCCAGGGCCTGACCCCGTCCGGGGCCTGAGCAGGATTTTCGATCGAAGTGTCGGATCCGTGTGGATCTTCCGGCTCCGGCCGGGGTGAACTTCGCGGAAGTGGTACGAGCGCGTCACGTCCGCGCAGCACCCGCTTAACACGGGTCCGGCACATTAGTGGGTGTCGGCAGGGCGGGAGCGGCTCCCCGCCAGGCCGGCGCCGAACGGCGCCAAGGACCTCCGGAGCGGCTCCCGGACCTCCATGGACGCCTAGGACGCGCAAGCCCGGTCCTGACCCGGCCCGCGTCCCTCGCGGGGACCGCCGTCGTCCCGCCCCCCTTCACCGGGGGTGCGGCGGTCCCCGCGCAATACGTCGAAGGGCCCGGCACTCGTCCCGAGTGCCGGGCCCTTTCGTATGCCCTTGCGGTGCCTACTCTTCCCAGTCCGACTCCGGCCGGTTCCTGCGGCGGCCGAAGAGGCCGGGGGAGAGGCGCGCCGCCTGGACCACGTTCACTCCGACGATCCCGCCCCAGGCGACGAGCAGTCCGGGCAGGTGCGCGACTCCGCCGCCGATCGCGGACAGCGGGACCGCGAGGACGAGCGAGACGATCCCGAAGCCGAAACGCTCGCCCCAGGAGTCGGACGACTGGGGTGAACGCGCGCCGCGCGCCACCACCATCTGCTGTTCCGCGAGCCGGCGCCGCACCCGGCGGTCGACGGCACCGTCGAGGCGCTGCTCGACCTTCTCCAGGAAGGAGTCGACCAGCGCGGATTCGTACTCTTCGCCGAGCTCCTTGCGCGCGTGCAGGGTGGCGTCGAGTTCCTTCTTCAGCTCCGCGTCGTCATGGCGGGCGTTCATACCGGTCATGTCCATCACGTTAGGCAGCGGAGGTGCGCGTGGCACTGGGGTTAGCCCCCCTGTTGCGGCGGGGCCGAGCCCCCGGAAGACGCCCCTTGCCCGGTCTGCATATCGTCATGCAGAGTTCTCGGTACCTGAATAGAAGGGTGTGCGCGTGATGTCGTCCCGGATCGTGGACACGTCGTGTGCGGTGACGCCTCCGGCGGCCGTCGCACTCGTGGTCCTGGACGGCCGCGGCACCGGAGTCGACGACGTCGTACGGCTCGCCGACGGGACCGCGCGGCCGGTTCCCGGCACCGAGGCGATGAAGCGGGCCGAGGAGTCCTGGTGCGCCGCCCGGCGGATCGCCGCCACCGGCCGCGTCTACGGACGCTCCACCGGCGTCGGCGCCAACCGCGACGAGGACGTGCCGACCGAGGCGGCCGCCGGCCACGGACTGCGCCTGCTGCGCAGCCACGCCGGTGCCATCGGCGAGGAGCTGCCCGCCCGCCAGGTCCGGGCGATGCTCGCCGTCCGGGCGAACCAGCTTCTCGCGGGCGGCGCCGGACTGCGGCCCACCGTCGTCACGGCGCTGTGCGAGGCGCTGGAGCGCGGCGCGTACCCGGTCGTCAACGAGTTCGGCTCGGTCGGGACCGGGGACATCGCCGCCCTGGCCCAGGTGGGCCTGGCCCTCGCGGGGGAGCACCCGTGGAGAGGCCCGGACGGCTCGACGGTGCCGGGGCGCGAGGGGCCGGGTACGCGATCGGGCGAGGGGTCGGGCACGCGGTCCGGCGAGGGGCCGGCTCCCGGGTCCCCGGCGCTCGACAACGCCGCTCCCGGGCCCCTGGCGCTCGACAACAACGACGCGCTCGCGCTCATCAGCAGCAACGCCCTCACCGTCGGACAGTCCGCCCTCGCGCTGCACGAACTGCGCGGACTGATCGGCGCCACCCAGGTCGTCGCGGCCCTGTCACTGCTGGCGGTCGACGGGTCCCACGAGGCCTACGCGGCACCCGTGCACGCCGCCCGGCCGCACCGCGGGTCCATCGAGGCGGCGCGCCGGATGCGGGAGCTGATCGGAGCCGCGGACCGGCCCACACCGCCGCTCGGACGGATCCAGGACCCCTACGGCTTCCGCTGCCTGCCGCAGATCCACGGCCCCGCGCACGACGCGGCGGACGCGCTGGAGGAGGTCCTCTCGGTGGAGATCAACGCCGCCGCGGAGAACCCGCTCATCTCCCCCGAGGACATGACCGCCTACCACCACGGCGGCTTCTACCAGGCACAACTCGCCCTCGCCCTGGACCACTTCAGGCTCGCCGTCACCCAGGTGGCACGCCTGTCCACCTCCCGCCTGTCCACCCTCAACGAACCCGCCTACACCCGGCTGCGCCCCTTCCTCGCCGACCAGGAACCCGCGTCCTCGGGCGTGATGATCCTGGAGTACGCCGCCGGTGCCGCGCTCGGTGACCTGCGGGCCTTCTCCGCGCCCGCCTCGCTCGGCCACGCTGTACTCTCCCGGGGCGTCGAGGAACAGGCGAGCTTCGCCTCGCTCGCCGCACGCCAGACCCTGCGCGCGTGCGGCGCGTTCCGTCTCGTCGTCGGCTGTGAACTGGTCGCCGCGGTACGGGCGCTGCGCCAGCGCGACCTGCGGCCCGACCCGGGGCTGCCGGCCGGGCGGGCACTGGAGCTGGCCGAGGCGGTGCTCGAAGCCGAGCAGGCCGACCGGCCGCTCACGGACGATGTGGCGGCGGCCGCCGCACTGCTCGACCGGTTCACGGACATCTGGAGGGGGAGCACGTCATGAGCACGGTCAGCGACAGGGCCGCGGGCGGGGACAAGGACGGGGACGGCAAGGCGATGGGGGGCGGCGAGGTCATGGGGGACGGCACGGCGACGGGGTTCGGCGAGACGGCCGGGGACGGCGGCGGCGTGGAGGGCGGCACCGGTGTGGGCGACAGCCCCGCCGGACGGCTCCAGAGCCTCTTCGAGGGGCGCCGGCTCACCCCGACCCAGCGGCGCATCGCCCACAGCATGGTGCGCAGCGCCGCCGACGTGCCGTTCCTTTCCAGTGTCGAACTCGCCGAACTCGCCGGAGTCAGCCAGCCCTCCGTCACCCGCTTCGCGGTCGCGCTCGGCTTCGACGGCTACCCGGCGCTGCGCAAGCACCTGCGCGAGGTCGCGCCCGCCGAACCGGCCGCCGACACCGCCTCGTACAACGAGTACCAGCAGGCCGTCGAGGCCGAGATCGAGAATCTGCGTCACCTCGCCGCCGTGCTCGCGGACCCGCGTCCGGTCGCGAGGGCGGGGCGCCTGCTGGCCGCGTCGCGCCCGCTGCCCGTCCTCGGGCTGCGCGCCGCCGCCTCCCAGGCCTACGGCTTCGCCTACTTCGCCGCCAAGGTGCACCCCGACGTCCGGCTGCTGCACGAGGGCGGCACGATGCTCCAGGACCGGATCGACGCGAGCGTACGGGCCGGGGCCACGGCCCTGCTGTGCTTCGCGCTGCCCCGCCACCCGCGCGAGGTCGTCGACGCCCTCGGCTACGCGAAGGAGGCCGGGCTGACCGTCGTCACGGTCGCGGACTCGGCGTTCGCGCCGGTCGCGAAGGTGTCCGACCTGCTGCTCCCCGCCGCCGTCGGCACCGGCCTCGCGTTCGACACGGCGTGCGCGCCGATGCTGCTGGGCCGCGTCCTGCTGGAGGCCATGTGCGACGACCTGCCGGACGCACAGGCGCGGCTGGAGCAGTTCGACGCGCGCGCCGCCGTACGGGGACTGTTCGTGGAGTAGGCGCCGGAGCGGCGATTCGGACGTTTCTCAGACGCGTCTCACCTTCCGTGGCTAATCTGCCCGCCCAAAGACATGCGGGCGCGACGGCGGTCGACGGCGTGCCCGCGCAGGCGCTGAGTCGGGAGGCGGATCGTGGCGCGCGGAGGACAGGGACTGGCCCGGGTGGCCGTCGTGGTGCGGGCGGGAGCCGCACCGCTGTGGTGGTGCGGGGTGCTGGCTGCCGGAGTCGGAGTACTGCTCCCCGGGCTGACCGGGCGCAGGATCGGCGTCATGGCCGGGGCCGCGCTGTTTCTCGTCACGGCGGCCGTGGTGGCGTACTGGCGCAGGAAGCGCTACGACGCCCTGGTCCGCTCGGCCGCCCGCGCCGGTAAGCACGATGTGCTCCAGGACCGTGCCGTGACCCTGCGCAACTGGCGCCGGGGCCACCGCTGGTGGCTGCTGCTCGCCTTCGCCACCGCTCTGGGCAGCTCGTTCGCCGTGCCCGCCGCGGGCGGCATGCTGCTCGCCGGCGCGGGCGTCGGACTGTGGCTGAAGGCCGCCCGGCTCGGGCGTCTGGAGCGTGCCGGGCAGGCGCTGATCTGGGTGCGCGTCGACTGGCTCGGCCCGCGCGCCGGTGCCCCCGTGGGCAAGCCGGTCCGCGCCGTCCGTGCCACCGGAGTGGTGGCGGGTGACGCCGCGCCCGGTGGGGCGCGGCGTCACTGACCGGAACGGAACCGGACCCGGTGCGTGGGACTAGATCTCCAGATCGGCCTCGATCCGCTTCAACTGGTGCCGGGCCATCGCCAGGTTGGCGCGCTTCTGGTCGAGCACCAGGTACAGGAAGAGGCCGTTTCCGCCGCGCCCCTTCATCAGCCGGATCAGGTGGTACTGGTCGGACAGCGTGATCAGGATGTCCTCGATGTCGCCCTTCAGGCCCAGGTGTTCCATCGTGCGCAGTTTGGCGCGGACGACGTCGGTGTTGCCGGCGGCCGCGACCGTGAGGTCGAAGCTCTTGCTGCCGCCGATGGTGCCCAGCGCCATACCGCTCGTGTAGTCGACGAGGGCGGCTCCGGTCGCGCCCTCGATGGACGCCAGAGCCTCTTTGAGGGCGGTCTCGGTGTTCGTCATGATGTGGTGCTCCTTCAGCTCTCTGATGTTCTCGGGTGGTTGGTGGCAGGAGTGGATGTGGACCGCGGGGTGGTGCCGCGGGGGGTGCGCGTGCGCAGCGGGGTCTTGGCCGAAGGCTTGGCGGAGGGCTTGGCCGGTTCGGCGGCCGGCTCCCCGCGAGCCGTGGCGGCGTCGACGAGTTCGCCGATCCGGGTGCCGGAGCGCCGCCCCTCCAGGTGCAGCCGGCCGACGTTGACCCGGTCCTGGGCGAGCAGGGTCAGCACGGCGGAGCCGCCCGCCGCGTACGTCGCGACATAGCCGTGCACGCCGCGCACCAGCAGCTCACGCAGGTCGCCGTGGCCGGTGGACTCGGTCATGCGGATGGCGACCCCCAGGGCGGCCGCGGTGAGCGCGGCCAGGCCGTCCGGCTCCACGCCGGGTGTGTCGTGGGCGAGGACGAGACCGTCGGCGCTGGCCGCGAGCGCTCCGGTCAGCTGGGGCACGCGGGCCCGGAGCCGATGGAGTTCGTCCAGGACTTCGGCCTCCGCCGCCATCAGCAGTCTCCTTTCGGCACGCTGTCGTAGCGCGCGGATCACAAGGCCTCCCGCGGGGTTGGGACTCACAAGGCCTCCAGCGCGACTCTGAGCCGTCGCAGCAACGCGACGTCGGGATCGGTGGAGGTCTGGGTGAGCACGCTGGGCGGGGGAAGCGGCTGCGGTTCGGGCGCGGCCGTCACGAGGCCGGCGGCGGCGAGCCGGCGCAGGTCGACGAGCGTGTGGAAGGCGGGCCGCCCCAGCGCGAGGGACACGTCCGCCGCCGTGCGGACGCCGTCCACCCGGTCGAGGACGGCCTCCTGGCGGAGCGGCACCGTCGGCCCCGCGGCGAGCAGGGCGCGCCGCAGCGGCGCGGTGTCGGTCGCCGGGTCGGGCCAGATCCGGTGCAGGAGTTCACGCCGGCGCACCGTCTCGCGCTCCAGCGCGGCGACCGGGACGGGGCGGAGCGGGCCGAACCAGTGCGCGGCGCCGTACCGGAAGCGGCTCGGGGTGCTGCTCGGCCCGAGCACGAAGTACGCGGCGTCGTACAGGGAGCCGAGGTGGCACAGCTCCAGCGCGCCCTCCGCGATCCGCCCGCTGTCGATCAGGAACCGGCCGACCCGGCGGCGCGCCCCGGCCGCGGCGACCGCCTCCCGCCACACCTCGGGGGCCAGGACGCCGTGGACGGAGAACAGGACGTCGAGTCCGGGTGTGGCCGGGCTCTCGGCGTGCACCACCTCGCCGTCGGCGAGGTAGAGGGTGCCGCGCTCGCGGATGAGGACGCCGGTGGCCCGTTCGTCGGCGAGCCTGCTGAGCATCGGTGAGGCGCCGCCGGCGGCGCCCGGTGCGGGGTCCCGTATCGGGAGCCGGGGCGGGGGAGGTGTCCTGACCGTGGTCATACGAGCACCAGCCGTCCGGCCATCTCGCCCAGCCGGATGCGGGCCAGGGCGAGGTTGCCGTCCGAGCGGGCCAGCCACAGATGCAGGAACACACTGCTGTCGAAGGCGGTCCGGACGAATCGCAGGACGTGGTAGCTGTCGCGGTTGCTGATGATCAGGTCTTCGATCGGGGTCTCCTGGTCGGACCACTCGGACCAGTCGGAGCCGCCCTTGGGGGCGAACGAGCGGTTCTCCGCGGCGAGCCGGGCCAGCTCGGCGGCCTCCGCCGCGGTCGTCTCGTGGTCGTCGCCCGGAGCGTCACCGACCGTGCCCAGAGCCAGGCCGCTGGTCCAGTCGACCACCGAGGCGCCTCGCGCGCCGGGCAGTGTCATGGCCTCCAGCAGGCACTCGTCGATACCGGGCACCGTGTCTCCCTCCCGCCAAAGGGTTCGGCCGAGTGACGCCGAAGTTACGCACTGTGTGCACGGGAAGGGAGTGATCCGGCATTTTCCTGTGGAAAATGCCCGCGCTGACTAAGGTGGGTCAACTGACCACATTCTCAGGCGCGCTCAAACCACCTGTGGTCCGTTTGTGCTGCCCTGGAGCGGTGGGGCGGGGGCGCACATGGGTGCGAGCAGGCGTCCGCCGTTTTCCGTGCGCTCCCGGTGTCGCCGACACCCGCCGGTCGGTGCGGTGCCGTCGGCCGGCGCCGGTCGGCTGGTGCCGCCCTTCTCGGATTCGCCCCTCCGCCCCTTCCCGTCCCGGGGCTCCGCCCCGGACCCCGCTCCTCAAACGCCGGAGGGGCTGGATCTGCCGGCCGGCCGGAGGGGGCGGATCTGCCGGTCGGCCAAAGGGGCTGGATTTCTACAGCGCGGTGAGTGACCGGGTGTGGGGGCCGCCTGATTCCGAGACGATCTCGGCGAGGGTCTGGGGCTCCCGTACGACTGCGAAACGCACGCCTCCCGCGTCGCCCCCGGCCGGCGCGAAGCCGTAGATGCCGGGGCGGGCCAGGGAGTTGTACGCATAGTGGTGGGCGAAGTAGTACGCGCCCGTGTCCAGCGCGGCCACGTGGTCGCCCTGTTCGAGCAGCGGCAGCGGGCGGCCCTCGGCGAGCAGGTCGCCCGCGAAGCAGGCCGGACCGGCGACGTCCTGGACGACGTCCGGACCCGTCTTGGGGCGGCCCTTCGCGTCGTACGCGGCGATCCGCAGCGGCCACGACCCCGGCGCGTACACCGTGCGGGTCGCCACCTGCACCCCGGCGTGGGTGACCGCGATCGCCCGGCCCCCGGCGGACTTCGTGTACTCGACCCGGGCCAGCACCGTCCCGTGCTTGGCCAGCAGCGACCGCCCGAACTCGGTGACCAGCCCGTACCGCCCGTCGAACAGCCCCGGTGTCACCTCCGCGAGCAGTCGCGCGTACTGCTCGTACGTCGGTGCCATGGCGTCGGAGCCGAAGTCCACCGGCAGCCCGCCGCCGATGTCGACCGTGTCGACCTGCCGTCGCCCGACGTGCCGGTTGATCTCCTCGGCCAGCGCGTACGTCTCCGCCACGCCCCGCGCCATCAGCGGGAGCGGCATGCCCTGCGAGCCCGAGTGCGCGTGCAGCCGGGTCAGCCAGGGCCGGTCGGCGTACGCCCGCAGGATCCACGCGCGTGCCCCCTCGTCCCGCAGCGCGACCCCGAACTTGGAGGTCGCCGTCGCCGTGGACAGTGCCTCGATCGAACCCCCGCCCACCTGCGGGTTCACCCGGATTCCGAGGGGGGAGCGGGTGGTCGCCGAGCGGACGGCGGCGTCGATGCGGTCCAGCTCCTGGGGGCTGTCCGCGTTGACCGCGACGCCCAGCGCCAGCGCCTCGCGCAGTTCGGCGGGCGTCTTGGCCGGCGAGTCGAGCACGGTCCGCCCGGGCGGGATCCCGGCCGCCGTGGCGAGCGCGAGCTCCCCGGGGCTCGCCACCTCCGCGCCGACGCCCTGCTCGCGCAGCAGCCGCAGTACGGGTACGAGGGGCGTCGCCTTCACCGCGAAGGTGTGCAGCACGGGGGTGCCGGGAGCGGTCACGGCGTCGAAGGCGGCGTGCAGCGCGGCGGCCGAGGCCCGGATGCCGGGGACGTCGAGGAGCGCGACGATGGGACGGTCGGGACCGAGGAGTCCCTGCTCCACGGCGGCCCGCACGGCGTCGTCCCGCCGCGAGACCCGCACCGCGTCCGAAGTCCCCGTCGAAGACACCGCAGCCCCACCCGCCCCGTGGCCGTCGTCCGCCCGATCCCCTGCCCTGTCCATGTCTGCGCCCATGCGTCCCAGCCAAACACCCGAGAGGGGGGCGTGCGGGGCCACACACCTATTGACTAGCTCTATTCAAAAGGCCAGGATGTGAATATCTACAGCAACAGTCCACTGGGAGGCAGACCATGTCAGGACCCCGCCCCGTCCGAGCACCGCGCGGTACGGAACTGAGCGCCCTGGGATGGCAGCAGGAAGCCGCCCTGCGGATGCTGCAGAACAACCTCGACCCCGAGGTCGCCGAGCACCCCGACAAGCTCGTCGTCTACGGCGGCACCGGCAAGGCCGCCCGCGACTGGCGCTCCTACGACGCCATGGTCCGCACGCTGCGCACGCTCAAGCAGGACGAGACGATGCTCGTCCAGTCCGGCCGCCCCGTCGGCGTCATGCAGACCCACGAGTGGGCCCCGCGCGTCCTCATCGCCAATTCCAACCTGGTCGGCGACTGGGCCAACTGGGAGGAGTTCCGGCGCCTGGAGCAGCTCGGCCTCACCATGTACGGCCAGATGACCGCCGGCTCCTGGATCTACATCGGCACCCAGGGCATCCTCCAGGGCACCTACGAGACCTTCTCCGCCGTCGCCGCGAAGAAGTTCGGCGGCACCCTCGCCGGGACCATCACGCTGACCGCCGGTCTCGGCGGCATGGGCGGCGCCCAGCCGCTCGCCGTGACGATGAACGACGGCGTCGCCATCTGCATCGACGTGGACCCGCGCGCCATCGAGCGCCGCATCGAGCACCGCTACCTGGACGTGCGGGCCGACTCCCTGGAGCACGCCCTCCAGCTCGCCGTCGAGGCCCGCGACCAGCGCAAGCCGCTCTCCATCGGCCTGCTCGGCAACGCGGCGGAGCTGTTGCCCCGCATGCTGGCCGAGGGCACGCCCATCGACATCGTGACCGACCAGACCTCGGCCCACGACCCGCTCGCCTACCTCCCCGTCGGCGTCGACTTCGACGACATGGCCGACGCGGCCGCCAAGGACCCGGCGGGCTTCACCACCCGCGCCCGCGAGTCCATGGCCAAGCACGTCGAGGCCATGGTCGGCTTCATGGACGCCGGCGCCGAGGTCTTCGACTACGGCAACTCCATCCGCGGCGAGGCCCAGCTCGCCGGGTACGACCGCGCCTTCGCCTTCCCCGGCTTCGTCCCCGCCTACATCCGCCCGCTCTTCTCCGAGGGCAAGGGCCCCTTCCGCTGGGCCGCCCTGTCCGGCGAGGCCTCCGACATCCACAAGACGGACAAGGCGATCCTCGACCTCTTCCCGGAGAACGAGTCGCTGCACCGCTGGATCAAGCTGGCCGGCGAGCGCGTCCACTTCCAGGGCCTGCCCGCCCGCATCTGCTGGCTCGGCTACGGCGAGCGCGACAAGGCCGGCGAGCGCTTCAACGACATGGTGGCCTCCGGCGAACTCGCCGCCCCCCTCGCCATCGGCCGCGACCACCTCGACTGCGGCTCCGTCGCCTCCCCGTACCGAGAGACCGAGGCCATGCTCGACGGCTCCGACGCGATCGCCGACTGGCCGCTGCTGAACGCCATGGTGAACGTCGCCTCCGGCGCCTCCTGGGTCTCCATCCACCACGGCGGCGGCGTCGGCATGGGCCGCTCCATCCACGCGGGCCAGGTCTCCGTCGCCGACGGCACCAAGCTCGCCGGCGAGAAGATCCGCCGCGTCCTGACGAACGACCCCGGCATGGGCGTCATCCGCCACGTCGACGCCGGTTACGACATCGCCGAGTCCGTCGCGGACGAGCGCGGGGTGCGCATCCCGATGCGCGAGGGCGACGAGGGCGGCGACGCGTGACGTTCCACAGCATGTGGGCGGAGCTGCTGCCGATCGGCCGCAGCTCCGCCTCCGGCGGCTACCGCCGGTTCGCCTGGACCGGGGCCGACACCGACTGCCGCGCCTGGTTCCGGCAGCAGGCCGAGTCCCGCGGGCTCACCTACGAGCTCGACCGCAACGGCAACCAGTGGGCCTGGCTCGGCGACCCCGCCGAAGGGGACGCCGTGGTCACCGGCTCGCACCTGGACTCCGTGCCCGACGGCGGCGCCTTCGACGGACCCCTCGGCGTCGTCTCCTCCTTCGCCGCGCTCGACGAACTCCGCGCCCGCGGTGTCCGGTTCACCAAGCCCCTCGCCATCGTCAACTTCGGCGACGAGGAAGGCGCCCGCTTCGGGCTCGCCTGCGTCGGCTCCCGGCTGGCCGCCGGACAGCTCACCGTCGAGCAGGCGCACCGGCTCACCGACGCCGACGGCATCACCCTGCCGCAGGCCATGGAACGCGCCGGGTACGACCCCGACGGCATCGGACCCGACCCCGAGCGGCTCGGCCGGATCGGCGCCTTCGTCGAACTGCACGTCGAGCAGGGCCGCGCCCTCGACATCGGCGGCGACCAGGTCGGCATCGCCAGCGCCATCTGGCCGCACGGCCGCTGGCGCTTCGACTTCCGGGGCGAGGCCAACCACGCCGGCACCACCCGGCTCGTGGACCGCCACGACCCGATGCTGCCGTACGCCGAGACCGTCCTCGCCGCCCGCCGCGAGGCCCGGCTCGCGGGCGCCGTCGCCACCTTCGGCAAGATCGCGGTCGAGCCCAACGGCGTGAACGCCATCCCCTCCCTCGTGCGCGGCTGGCTCGACTCCCGCGCCGCCGACCAGGCGACCCTCGACACGGTCGTCGGCGGGGTCGAGAAGGCGGCCCGCGAGTACGCCGACGCGCAGGGCGTCGAACTCGACGTGGTCCGCGAGTCGTTCACCCCCGTCGTCGAGTTCGAGCACGCGCTGCGCGACGAACTCGCCCGCATCCTGGGCAAGGAGCGGGACGCCGTCCTGGACGTCCCCGTTCTCGGGACCGGTGCCGGACACGACGCCGGAATCCTCTCCGGCACCGTCCCGACCGCCATGCTGTTCGTACGCAACCCCACGGGCGTCTCGCACTCCCCGGCCGAGTTCGCCGCCGAGGACGACTGCGTGGCCGGGGTGACCGCACTCGCCGACGTACTCGAAGGGCTGGCCTGCAGGTGACGCAGACGTACTGGCTGGAACACGCCTGGCTCGGCACGAACGTCGAGCCGGGCGTCGCCGTGACCGTGTCGGGCGGCGGCTCCGAGGCCGGTGCCGACGGCCGTGTCACCGACGTCCGCACCGGCGTCGACACCCCGCCGCCGGGAGCCGAGATCCTGCGCGGACTCACCCTCCCCGGCCTCGCCAACGCCCACTCGCACGCCTTCCACCGCGCCCTGCGCGGCACCGTCCAGGTCGGCTCCGGCACCTTCTGGACCTGGCGCGAGATCATGTACTCCTTCGCGGACCGGCTGACCCCGGAGACCTACCACGCGCTGGCCCGCGCGGTGTACGCGGAGATGGCGCTCGCCGGAGTCACCTCCGTCGGCGAGTTCCACTACGTGCACCACGCCCACGACGGCACCCCCTACGCCGACCCCAACGCCATGGGCGAGGCGCTCATCGCCGCCGCCGCCGACGCCGGGATCCGCATCACCCTGCTCGACACGGCCTACCTCTCCTCCGGCTTCGGCCAGCCGCCCAACCCGCACCAGCGGCGCTTCTCCGACGGCACCGCCGACGCCTGGGCGGAACGCTCTTCACTTCTCAAGGACCGGGATCACGCACGGATCGGCGCGGCGATCCACTCCGTACGGGCCGTGCCCGCCGGACAGCTCGCCACCGTCGCGCGCTGGGCCGAGGAGCGGCGCGCCCCGCTCCATGTGCACCTGTCCGAGCAGACGGCGGAGAACGAGGCCTGCCTCGCCGCCCACGGCCGCACGCCCACCCGTCTGCTCGCCGACCACGGTGTCCTCGGACCGCGCACCACCGGCGTCCACAACACGCACCTCACCGACGAGGACATCGCCCTGCTCGGCGGCTCCGGCACCGGCACCTGCATGTGCCCGACCACCGAACGCGACCTCGCCGACGGCATCGGCCCCGCCGTCGCCCTCCAGCGCGCGGGCTCGGCCCTGTCGCTCGGCTCCGACAGCCACGCCGTCATCGACCTCCTCGAAGAGGCCCGCGCGATGGAGCTGAACGAGCGGCTGCGCACCCGGACCCGCGGTCACTGGACGGCCGCCGCCCTGCTGCGCGCCGCCTCCGCCGACGGCCACGCGGCCCTCGGCTGGGACGACGCGGGCACCATCGAGACGGGCGCGCTCGCCGACTTCACGACGATCGCCCTCGACTCGGTCAGAACAGCGGGACCGGTGCCACGCCTGGGCGCGGAGACCGCCGTATTCGCGGCCACGGCCGCCGATGTCCGGCACACGGTCGTGGCGGGCCGGCACGTCGTGCGCGACGGCGCGCACGCGCTCGTCCCCGATGTGCCGGCAGCGCTCGCGGACGCCGTCCAGGCGCTGCGCTCCTGACTCCCGGGAGGGCGGGAGACCCCGTCCTCCCGACGCCCCCCCCACCAGCAGTCCCGCCACCCCTGAGGACGCCATGAGCAGCACGACCGTCATCACCAACATCGCCGGCCTGGTCACCAACGATCCCTCCCTCGGCGACGGTTCCCCTCTCGGTCTGATCCAGGACGCGGCCGTCGTCATCGACGGCGACCGTGTCGCGTGGACCGGTGAATCAAGCAAAGCACCCGCCACCGACAACCGGGTCGACGCCGGCGGCCGCGCGGTGATCCCGGGCTTCGTCGACTCCCACTCGCACCTGGTCTTCGCCGGCGACCGCACCCAGGAGTTCAACGCCCGTATGTCCGGCCGCGCGTACAGCGCGGGCGGCATCCGCACCACCGTCGCCGCCACCCGCGCCGCCTCCGACGAGGAACTGGAGCGCAACCTCACCCGGTACCTGCGCGAGGCCCTCCGCCAGGGCACCACGACCTTCGAGACCAAGTCGGGCTACGGGCTGACGGTCGAGGACGAGGCCCGCGCGCTGCGCATCGCCGCCTCGCACACCGACGAGGTCACCTACCTCGGCGCGCACATCGTCTCGCCGGACTACGCCGACGACCCGGCCGGCTACGTCGCCCTGGTGACCGGCGAGATGCTCGACGCCTGTGCCCCGTACGCCCGCTGGGTGGACGTCTTCTGCGAGAAGGGCGCCTTCGACGGCGACCAGGCGCGGGAGATCCTCACGGCCGGCAAGGCCAGGGGCCTGCACCCGCGCGTGCACGCCAACCAGCTCTCCTACGGCCCCGGTGTCCAGCTCGCCGTCGAGCTGGACGCGGCGAGCGCCGACCACTGCACCCACCTGACCGACGCGGACGTCGACGCCCTCGCGAGCGGCGACACCGTGGCGACCCTGCTCCCCGGCGCCGAGTTCTCCACCCGCGCCGAGTGGCCCAACGCCCGCAGGCTGATCGACGCCGGTGTCACGGTGGCCCTGTCCACCGACTGCAACCCCGGCTCGTCGTTCACCTCGTCCGTGCCCTTCTGCGTCGCGCTCGCGGTACGGGACATGCGGATGACCCCGGACGAGGCCGTGTGGTCGGCGACCGCGGGAGGCGCGAAGGCCCTGCGCCGGGACGACGTGGGCCGGATCGTGCCGGGCGCCTACGCGGACCTCACCCTGCTGGACGCCCCCAGCCACGTCCACCTCGCCTACCGTCCGGGTGTCCCCCTGGTCACCGGCGTCTGGCGGCGCGGCGTCCGCGAGGTCTGAGCCCGCCGACGGGGGCGGGCCGGGGCCGGCCCGCGTACGCGGACCGGGACGGGGGCGGGCCCGCGGGTGCCTCAGGCGCTGCCCGCGCGCCAGCGCTGGCCCGTGCCCCCGTTCAGCGGCACCAGGGTCAGCCCGCCGTCGCCGTCCGGTGTCATCGCCGTCTCGATGGCCACGGCCGGGCGGATCACACCGTCCCCGTCGACGGTGAAGCGGAGGTTGTCGCCGTGGTCGCCGTCGAGCGAGGAGCACTCCCAGATGCCCACGCCCTTGTCGACCGAGCCGCGGCTGTCCAGGCAGAAGTCGTCGTCGGCGGCCGACCGGAGGGAACCGCTGCCGGTGTCGACGCGCCAGCGCTGGGTGGAGGAGGAGGTGCAGGGCGCGGTGACGACGTCCGTGCGCTTCTCCAGGTCGCCGTCGCGGATGTCCAGGCACAGCCCGGAGGCGACGTTCACCACCTGGGCGTAGGAGCCGCCCGGCGGGTGGAAGACGGCGGTGGGGGTCGGCTTCGGGCTCGGTGACCTCGGCGGTGCCGAACTGCGGGACGGCGAGGGTGATGCGGAGGTCGCCGAGGGAGAAGGCGAGGCCGAGGCCGTGGGGGCCGACGGGGTGACCGGGACCGTCGCCGTGATGGTCACCGCAGGCGGGCCCGAGGGCGTGGCGACCGAGCCCGCCGCGTCCGCGGACGGTGTGCCGCCCGAGGACAGCAGCAGGAAAAGGACCGGCGCCAGGGCCACGCCGAGCGCCGCCGCCGAGGTCAGGACGACCCGGCGGGACGGCGGCCAGGGCAGCGCCGACGTCCGCGGGGCGGCGGGAGGCCCGGGCGTGGCGGCCCCCACCGCCCCGCGGACGTCGTCCGTGACGTACGCCGTACCCGCCCACGGCAGCAGGCCCTCGGCCAGGGCGGAGCGCGGATGGTCGCGCAGGGCGGTCAGTTCCTCGTACGCGGCCGAGCAGTGCGCGCAGCGCGCCATGTGGGTGTGCAGGTCGGTGCTGGAGCGCGGGTTGTCGGGCCGCACCGACTCCTCGATCAGCCGGCGGAAGTCTCCGCAGCGCGGATCGTCCGAGGAGGCCAGCCGGTACTTCAGACAGGCCTGCCCCAGGGACTGGAGTGCCTGGGCGGTGCCGTACGTGACGTCCTCGGCCGTGAGGCCGAGCATGACCGCCGTCCGCTCCGCCGGTTCGCGCTCCACGGCCGCGTACCAGATGAGCCCCTGGGCGCGGGACGGGAGGGACTGGAAGGCCGGGAGCAGCGACGGGACGGGGCCGCCGGGGCCCGCTGTGCTGAGGACCAGGAGCAGGCCGGGGTCGAGGCCCGCGGCCCGCTGGTCCCGGGCCCACGAGGCCGCCGCCACCTGCCCGGTGAGCAGCAGGAGCCGGTGCCGCCAGGGGACGTTCGGGTCGATGCCGCGTGCCGTCTCGCGGGCCGCGAGGGTGAAGGTCTGCGCGGCGAGCTGGCCGGCCCCGGAGTCGCCGGTGGTGCACAGCCGGGCGTAGGCGAGGACCGAGGCGCGGTGGCGTGCGCGGAGTTCCTGGAGGGCCGCGTACGCGGTCGAGGTCCCGGCGCGCAGCAGCTCGGTCAGCCGTGCGTCGGACGCGTCCGCGGGCAGTCCGTCGCTCCCGGCCGCGGTGCCTTTGCCGGGCGGGTCGCCCTGCGCCATGTTCGTCCGCCTCCCCGCACCTGGTGCGTGCTCGTCCCGTCCTGACGTACCGGCCAGTTTGGGATGCCCATAGTGACGGGATCGGCTCTCTGGGAAAAGAGTTGTTGAACAACGATTCCATGGGAGCGCTCTCAACCTCCCCGCGCGACAGGCAAGTTGTCTGTGCTGCGCAGAAATTCCCCCCGGTTCCGGGGCGAGCGGCCCTGACGGAGACCGGGCCGGAGCGCCGCGGGGAGGCCGGGCGGACGGCGGGGCGGGCTGCCGGAAAGACGGAGCGGGGGGGGGGGGGGGGGGGGGGGGGGGGGGGGGGGGGGCGCGGCCGGGGGGGGGGGGGGGGGGCGGCCGCCGGCGCCCCCCCCGGCCCGCCCCCCCCCCCCCCCCCCCCCCCCCCCCCCCCCCCCCCCCCCCCCCCGCTCCGATGCGCGGCCGCCGTGGGCCGCGAAGTCCTGTCACTCCTCGACGGTCAGGCCCTTGCGGAGTCGCACGAGGGTGCGTGACAGCAGCCGGGAGACGTGCATCTGGGAGATGCCGAGTTCGTCGCCGATCTCGGACTGGGTCATGTTCGCCACGAACCGCAGGGAGAGGATCTGCCGGTCGCGCTGCGGGAGTTCCGCGATCAGCGGCTTGAGGGACTCCACGTACTCGATGCCCTCGAGTCCGTTGTCCTCGTAGCCGATGCGGTCCGCGAGCGCGCCCTCGGAGTCGTCCTCCTCGGGCTGGGCGTCCAGCGAACTGGCCGTGTAGGCGTTCGACGCGGCCATGCCCTCGACGACCTCGTCGCGGCTGATGCCGAGCCGTTCCGCGAGCTCGTTCACGGTCGGCGCGCGGTCGAGGCGCTGGGCCAGTTCGTCGCCGGCCTTGGCCAGGTCGAGCCGGAGTTCCTGGAGCCTGCGGGGTACCCGCACCGACCAGGAGGTGTCGCGGAAGAAGCGCTTGATCTCGCCGATGATCGTCGGCATGGCGAAGGTGGGGAACTCGACGCCGCGGCTCAGCTCGAACCGGTCGATCGCCTTGATGAGGCCGATGGTGCCGACCTGGATGATGTCCTCCATCGGCTCGCTGCGGGAGCGGAAGCGGGAGGCGGCGAACTTCACCAGCGCGAGGTTGAGTTCGACGAGTGTGTTGCGGACGTACGCGTAGTCGTGCGTGCCCTCCTCGAGGGACTCCAGCCGCGCGAAGAGCGTCTTGGACAGAGCCCGCGCGTCCACCGGCCCCACCTCGTCGTACGGGGGGATCTCCGGGAGTCCGGTGAGTCCGGTGAGTGCGTCGACTCCGTCGGTTCCGGTTCCGTCGACGTGCTCCGGGGAATCCGGAGAAGGTGTCGACGTCGCCGTCAGGTTCTGCGATGCGTCGAGCCGGGGTGACATGTGTCCTCCATCGTTCTCGGCATATGGCCGCCGATGCCGATACGTGCACTGCGGTGTGCGGCGCCTCCAGAGCCGTCCGGGTCGGATAGGTGTCTCTACTAGCCCTACCCGGTTTGCCGAACTCATCGCAAGTGTCGTATGCGGCGAAATGTCCATTTTCATGGGGTTGTTCGGGTGTCGGGTGACGTAGAGAAGGCGTAGTGTTCGAGTGCGTACGTCAGTAGTCGCGACACTCGGGAGAGAGACGGCATGGACCGTGGGACGGTCGGCAGCGCTCAGTCTGGCCGGCTTCTTGTCGAGGTGCGGGAAGAGGGCACGAGTGCCGTCGTGACTCCCGCGGGTGAGCTCGATCACCACACGGCCGATCTGTTGCGTGAGCCACTCGAAGGGTGCCTCGAAAAGGGGTACGCGCGATTGGTCATCGACTGTTCCCGGCTGGAGTTCTGTGATTCCACCGGGCTCAACGTGCTGCTCGGCGCCCGGCTGAAGGCCGAGGCCGCGGGCGGCGGGGTCCATCTGGCCGCGATGCAGCCGGTGGTGGCGCGGGTCTTCGAGATCACGGGGGCGGAGGCCGTCTTCACCGTCCACGACACGCTCGAAGCGGCGCTGTCCGGCTGAGCCGCGAGGTCTTCTGCCATGTGCCGCCTTCGTCCCGGATGTCCCTGCGTGACCGGCGCGTTACTCGCGTCACAGGTTCCGTGCCGAATAAGTGGGTGTTCGGACGGTTCCGTCGGGCAGGAGACATCCTGGATGCGTCGGCGGTCCAGGGGCCGGCGGCCGGTGCGGCGCAATTTGTTGATCCACAAGCGGCGAAAGCCGTTGATCCATCCGTACTGAGTACTGCGTACTGAGTCTTGAATCGTGAACCGGTGAATCGGTGAGGTGAAGCGCTGATGAGCACCACCCGGCCCTGCTCGCCGGGCGACCGCGGCCCGGAGTCGGGCGACGGCGGCGCTTCCGCCGTGTCCGCGCGGAGCGCGGCGCCCGTGGACGGCGCGACGTCCGTCGACGGCGCGGCTCCGGCCGGCGCGGCCCCCGCGCCCGTCGGGCGCCAGGCCCGCAGGCTGAGCCTCGACGGCGAGAGCGGTGTCGTGCCGCTCGCCCGCGACTTCGCCCGGCAGGCGCTGTACGCGTGGGGCTGGCTGCCCGCGCCGAGCGCCGACCGGCGAGCGGCTGCCGAGGATGTCCTGCTGGTCGTCTCCGAGCTGGTCACGAACGCCTGCCTGCACGCCGAGGGCCCGGACGAACTCCGGATCTCCTGCGACAACAAGGTGCTGCGCATCGAGGTCTCCGACCGCGGTGCGGGCCAGCCCGCACCGCGCACCCCGCACCGCGCCGGGCGCCCCGGCGGCCACGGCATGTTCATCGTGCAGCGGCTCTGCCTGGACTGGGGGGTCGTGCGGACGCCCGGAGTCGCGGGCAAGACGGTATGGGCGGAACTGGGCGCCCCCGCGTAGCCCGTCCGTCCGGCCGCCCGCGTCCGGTGGCGGCCTGGTCCATCGGCCCGGCCGCCCGCGTCCGGTGGCCTCGTTCACCCACCCGGCCGCCCGTGTCCGCCGGCCCGGTACACCGGTCCGGCGCCCGTCGTCGGCCCGGTCCGGCCCGGCCGTGAACCGCCCGCCGGTTTCCCGTTCTTGGTCACCCGCGGTTCGAACCCCTCTTCGTACGGCACCCGATGCGCGCCGGATCCCCACGGATCCGGCGCGCACTTTGTCTTCCCTCCACAAGTCCCCGGGCGTACCTTGACGGCCGATCTGATGTTCCGTCAGGAATGAGGGGCAGCCCGTGTCGTACCGGACGTACCAGAAACGAACCGCCGCGCTCGCGTTCGCCGCGGCCCTGGCCGGCTCGGCGGTGCTGACGGCCGCCCCCGCAGCCCGGGCCGCCGTGGTGGACGTCAACTACCAGTGCAAGACGCCGATCGGTGACAAGAGCGCCGTCTCGCCCATCGACATCAAGAGCGTCAAGAGCGGCGGCGCCTACAAGCTCACCATGTCCTGGCAGAAGGGCGTCTCCTCCAGCCCGGTCGAACTCGGCAAGGGCGCGATGACGCCGAGCGCCGTCATCAAGGTGGGCGGCGCGGACAGCGGCACGGTGGCGGTCAGCGGCGCGGCCAACGCGGCCGCCATCCCCGCCAACACCCCCATCAAGATCAATGACTTGAGCGGAACCTACACGCCGAAGAAGTCCGGCAAGGTCACCTTCACCGCGGGCGTCCTCACCATCAAGGCCCTCGGCACCACGACCACCTGCACGCCCTCGAACAACCCGGGGCCCTCGCTGACCCTCGACGTCACGGCGGCCGGCGGTTCGGGCTCGTCGTCCTCGGGCTCCTCCGGCTCCGGTTCCGGCGGGTCCCAGAGCGGCTCCGGCTCCGGCGACGCCCTCCCGCAGACCGGCCCCGAGGACTCCGTGATCGCTCTCGGCACCCTCGGCGGAACGGTCCTGCTCGCCGGCGCGGCAGGCGTGCTGTGGCTGACGCGCAGGCATCAGGCGGTACGCCGCTGACCGCCCCGCACCACGACCTGGAGCCGCCGCATGCCGTACGCACTCCCCGCCGCCCACGTGCTGGGCCTGACCCTGGTGCTGCTGGGCGCGGCACCGACGGCCCTGGCCGCCGAGGGCTGGTCCGTCGTGCCGGCCGCGGGCGGCACGGCCGGCGGACGGCCCTCGGTCTACGCGGAGGGCGCGCCCGGCACGGTCCTTCAGGACGCGGTGTCCGTGCTCAACCCGGGTGCGCGGCCCCTCACCGTCCGGCTGCGCGGCGCCGACGCGGACGACACCGCCGACGGAGGCTTCACGGTCCGCGAACGGCCGGCGGGCGCGGGCGCGTGGATCGCCTTCGCCGGACACGCGGACGGCCGCAGGACCGCGGTGCGGGAGCTGTCCGTACGGGTGCCGGCGCGCACCCGTGCCGACGTGCCGTTCACCATCGGCGTCCCGGCCGGGGCGGCTCCCGGTGACCGTCCCGGGGCGATCGTCGCGAGCGGCGGCGGCCGCACCTCGGCGGTCCGGGTCCAGCTCCGGGTGGCGGGACCGGCGTTGCCGGCGCTGACCGTCGAGCACGTCAGGGTGGGCGGCGGACGGATCTCGTACGAACTGGTCAACCGCGGCACCACGGTCCTCGCCCCGCGGCTCGCCGTGCACGCCGACGGGGTCTTCGGCACCCTGCTCGACCGGGGCCCGCGCGCCCTGCCCGTCGAGCTCCCGCCCGGTCGCCGCGTCACGCTCCACGAGCCGTGGACCGGCCCGCCCTCGCTCGACGCGGCGGACGTGCGGCTGACGGTGACGGCGGCGGGCGGTGTGCGCTCGACGGCGACCGCCTCGGTCCGGTTCGTGCCGTGGGGGCCGGTGGCCGGGGCGGGAGCCGCCCTGGGGGCGCTGCTGGGTGCCCTGGCCGCCGTACGGCACCGCAGGCGGGCCGGGGTGCGCGGGCGCCTCGGACGCCGGGCGCGGGACGGCGCGGTCGGTGAACAGAGCGGCACGGAGGTCGAGTCGACGGGGGCGGTGTCGTGAGGGTCCTGGACGGCAGGATACGGACGGCGGTCCTGGGGGCGGTGCTGGCGCTCGTCCTGGTCCCGTCGGCGGTGGCGGCCTCGGCGCTGCCGGCGTCCGCCGCCGGGAAGCCGAGGGTCACGCTGTCCGGGTCCGAGGCGGGAACCGGTGGTTCGATCACCGTCACCGGCAGCGGATGGCGGCCCGGGACGCTGCTGATGATGCTGATCTGCGGGCAGTCCGTGCCCGCGCGCGGGGTGATCGGCGGCACCAACTCCTGCGCCAACGCCGACGGACGGGCCGTCACCACCGACGCCAAGGGCGGCTTCAGCAAGAGGCTGCCGGTCGCCGAACCGCCCAAGCCCTGCCCCTGCGTGGTGCATGTCGCCACCGTCACCGGGGAGAAGGCCGAGGCCGACGCCGTCCTCATGGTGGCCGGCCACGCGGTCGAGCCGCTGCCGAAGGAGGAGGGCGGCGGCCGGATCGCGGTGCTGACCGACCCCCGGCTCGACGGTTCGAGCGGTCTGCTGACCTGGTTCGGCTCACCTCCCTCGCGCACCCTCGTCCTCACCGTCGGCAACGTCGGCACCGGCCCCGTGAAGAACCCGGTCTTCCAGGTCGGCACCTCCCACGGGGTGTTCGCCCCGGGGTGGGAGGAACAGCAGTGGCGCGGCACCATCGCGCCCGGCCGCAAGGCGCAGATCAGGCTCCCGGTCGAACTGCCGGCCGGGGCGCACGGCGACTACACGGTCTCGCTGAGGTACGGCGGGAAGGTGCTCGCCGAGCAGCCCTGGGGCGTGGGCCGACCCTGGGGAGTCACCGTCTTCTGGATCCTGCTCTGCGTGGTCGTCCCGGCCGCGGTGTTCCGTGCCGGCATGGCCGTGGTGGACCGGGTGCGCCCCCGCAGGTCGGCCGGGCGGGCGGGCCGGCACCGGGGGCTGAGGCCGGCCGAGCTCACCCTGCGCATGCCCTGGGTGAACGCCGCCCCCCGGACACCGGCGGACGACTCCGCCTCCCCGGTTCCCGCCCTGCCCTGGTTCACCCCGGAGACCGATCCGGGGACCGGGACGAACGGTCAGCTCTCCGCACCGCACGAGAACGGTCCGACGACGCAGACGAGAAAGGGGCATACGTGAGCACGCAACGGAGAGTGGTACGGGCCGGAGGCCGCAGAGCGGGCGCGGCCGGGGTCGCGCTGATGCTCGGCGGTGCGGGCATTCTGCTGGGAGTGGCCGCCGGCCCCGCGCAGGCCGCCGAGGTGTCGTACAGCACGGAGTGCATTCCGCCCGCGATCTCCGGGCTGCCCGCCGTCCAGGGCACCACGAAGGTGGAGATCACCGCGCCCGCCGAGGCGAAGGTGGGCGACGAGGTCACCATCACCTGGAAGTTCACCCAGGCCGCCTCGAAGAACCCCGACGTCCTCGACCTCGACGCGAACACCGTCAAGCCCACCGGGACGCTGAAGGCGGGCGGCGCGCAGACGGCGGCCATCGCGATGGAGGGACCGCGCGAGAACCCCGCCATCCCCAAGAACAGCGCCATGAAGCTGTCCGACATGACGGGCAGGTTGAAGCTGACGACGGCGGGCGATGTCACGCTCACCCCGGACGCGTACAACATCAACGTCAGCAAGCCGATCTCCACCGACACCAAGTGCACGCCCAAGGAGGCGGTGACCCCCTCGGCGACCATCAAGGTGACGAGCGGTGGCGGTTCGGGCGGCACCCCGACTCCGACGCCAACCCCGACTCCCACCCCCACTCCGACTCCGACCTCGACGTCGCCGAGCGGTTCGGCCACCCCGTCGCCGAGCGGCAGTGGGACCGACGGGGGCGCCGACACCGGCGGGTCCGGCGGGCAGACCGACTTCACGGGCAAGGAGGTCTCCGTCCCCTACGCCTGCAAGACGCCCATCGGAGACAAGAACGCCACCTCGGCCGTCCAGATCAACGCCAAGAAGAACGGCGGGAGCTTCGCTCTCACGGTGCGGTTCAAGGCGTCGGTGATGGACAGCCCGGCGGACATCCCCGCGGACTCCGTGAAGCCGTCGATGGAGGTGGTCCTGGGCGGCGCCGACAAGGGCACGGTGCATGTGGAGGGGCCGACGAACTCCGCGCCCGTCAAGTCCGGCGACCCGATCGAGATCCCCGATCTGACGGGCACCTACAAGCCGGGCGCGACCGGTAGTTCGACCCTGTCCCCGGGAGTGCTGACGGTGATGGCCCTGGGCACGACGACGACCTGCACCCCGACCAGGTCCGAGGTCTCCCTGACCCTGGACACCTCGGAGCAGGCGAGCGGCGCCTCGGGCGGCGGGTCCTCCTCGTCCGGCTCCGGTTCCGCCGGCACGTCCGCTGGCGGCGGCCTGGCGGAGACGGGCTCCGACAGCCACAGCGCGCTCAAGGCGCTCGGACTGGTGGCGGGCACGGTCGTCCTGCTGGGCGGCGCGGTCTTCACCTTCATGCCGAACCGCCGGACACGATGACCGGCACCGGCACCCGCCGGCCCTGACCGTGGCACTCGCCCCGGTCCCCGCCCCGGCCGCCGGCCGGCCGCGGAAACGGCGAGGGGCCGCCGCACCGAACGGTGCGGCGGCCCCTCGCCGTGTCGTGGGACCGACGTCAGTGGACGTCGCCCATGAGCTGCTTGACCTTCTTGCGGTACATCCACACCGCGACACCGGCGATCACGGCGAGGACGGCCTCCAGCGCCACGAAGCCCTTCGTGTCGAGGTTGACCCCGCCCACGGCCGGGTTGGACAGCAGGGCCGTGACCGAGTCACCCGCGGTGACCGCGAGGAACCACACGCCCATCATCTGGGACGCGTACTTGGCAGGCGCCATCTTGGTGGTGACCGACAGGCCCACCGGAGACAGCGTCAGTTCACCGATCGTCTGGACGAAGTAGATCGCGACGATCCACATCGCCGCGGCCTTGTGGCCGTCGCCGGCGATCGACAGCGGGACGAGGAAGAGGAAGAACGACGCACCGATCAGGATGAGACCGGCCGCGAACTTCACGGCCGTGCTCGGCTCCTTGCCACGCCGGTTCAGCCACAGCCACAGCCAGGCGAAGACCGGGGCCGCCGCCATGATCATGACCGGGTTGACCGACTGGTACCAGGAGACCGGGAACTCCCAGCCGAAGACGCTGTTGTCGGCCGACGAGTCGGCGAAGATCGACAGGGTCGTGGCGCCCTGGTCGTAGATCATCCAGAAGACGGCCGCAGCCACGAAGAACCAGACGTACGCGGACATCCGCGACCGCTCGGTGGAGTCCAGCCCCCGGTCCCGCTTGATGCGGGCGATGACCACGATCGGAACGATCAAGCCGATGACGGTGAGCGGGATCATGGCCCAGTTGAGCGTGAAGTGGCCGGTGAAGCCGACGACTCCGTAGAAGACCGCGGCGGCGGCCAGCCAGGTCAGGCCCTTGCGCAGGGTGGCGGACTTCTCCGCGGCGGACATCGGCGTCGGTACGACGCTGCTGCGCTCGCTCAGGTGGCGGCTGCCGAGCAGGTACTGGATCAGGCCCAGCGCCATGCCGAGTGCGGCCAGCGCGAAGCCGAGGTGCCAGTTGACCTTCTCGCCGACGGTGCCGATGATCAGCGGTGCGGCGAAGGCGCCCGTGTTGATACCGACGTAGAACACGGTGAAGCCACCGTCGCGGCGGGGGTCGTTCGGGCCGTCGTAGAGGTGGCCGACCATCGTCGAGATGTTGGCCTTCAGCAGACCCGAACCGAGGGCCACCAGGACGAGGCCGACATAGAAGATGCCGGACACCGGCACGGCCAGGGTCAGGTGGCCGAGCATGATGATCATGCCTGCGAGGGCGACCGTCTTGCGGGGGCCGAGCACACGGTCCGCGAACCAGCCGCCGGGAAGGGCGAGCAGGTACACGAGCGACACATACACCGATGCGATGGTGATCGCGGTCGCGGGGCTGAGGTGGAGCCCGTTGTCTGCCACCAGGTACAGCGGGAGCAGGGCCTTCATGCCGTAGTAGGAGAAACGCTCCCACATCTCGGTCATGAAGAGAGTGGCCAGTCCGCGGGGGTGGCCGAAGAAGGTCTTCTCGGAGCCGGAGATTCCCGGAGTCGCCGAGTCCTTCGTCAGGCTGGACGCCATTTCGATCCTTGCTGGTCGGGACGCGCTGTTGGGGGGTCCCCTCGTTCACGGGGAAACCGAGAGCTCGGGGGAATTGCGCGCCCATGGGGGTCGGCCGGCACCGGCGGGATGCGGCGTCCGTCCCCACGCCCACGGGGAGTCCGCCCCGGGAGTACCGGAGCGGCGGACGGCGACCACCGGGATCCACGCCCGTCACGCGTCAGCGTGTCCGGGCCCGGCCACAGGTCTTTCCTTCAAGGCTGGCTGTCACCAGCCCGCACACAGAAGAGACCTTCAGCATCAAGTTCGAGCCAAAGGTCCCGATGTGGTGCAACAGGCGTTCGGTCACCTTACGACATCACAATGCCCTATATGGAAGGACTTGAGATATGGATCACAGGCGATCATGGAACCGCGAGCGACCTTTCGAAGGTGCCAACAACGATCGCATCCCACACCCACAGGTAAGAAACACCCGGAGGAAGGGTGTGAATCACGGACGCGGATCACTGCCCGGGCGTACTCCACGGCGGACTACCATCACCCCATGACCCGTGTACTGCTCGCCGAGGACGACGCGTCCATCTCGGAGCCGCTGGCCCGTGCCCTGCGCCGGGAGGGTTACGAGGTCGAAGTCCGCGAGGACGGCCCCACCGCGCTCGACGCCGGAATGCAGGGCGGTGTCGACCTGGTCGTCCTGGACCTCGGACTGCCCGGCATGGACGGCCTGGAAGTCGCCCGCCGGCTCCGCGCCGAGGGCCACACCGTGCCCATCCTCATCCTCACCGCGCGCGCCGACGAGGTGGACACCGTCGTGGGCCTCGACGCGGGCGCCGACGACTACGTCACCAAGCCGTTCCGGCTCGCGGAACTCCTCGCCCGGGTACGGGCGCTGCTCCGGCGCGGCGCCGCCGAACCCCAGCAGCCGCCCGCCACCCACGGCGTACGCATCGACGTCGAGTCGCACCGCGCCTGGATGGGCGACGAGGAACTCCAGCTCACGGCGAAGGAGTTCGACCTCCTGCGCGTCCTCGTCCGGGACGCCGGCCGCGTCGTCACCCGCGACCAGCTCATGCGCGAGGTCTGGGACACCACGTGGTGGTCCTCCACCAAGACCCTCGACATGCACATCTCCTGGCTGCGCAAGAAGCTCGGCGACGACGCCGCGAACCCCCGCTACATCGCGACGGTACGAGGCGTCGGCTTCCGCTTCGAGAAGAGCTGAGGCATCACGGGAGACTCCCGGAGGGGGCCCGGTCCCGAAAGGGGCCGAGGCCCGGCCGGTCCGCTCGGCGACGGAGGACCGCGCCCCCGGACAACCGGTGACGTGCTCGGCGACGGAGGACCCGCGCTCCCGGACCGGTGACGTGCTCGGGCCGGAGCGGCGAACGTGCACACTGGTCCCGGTACAGCCATCTGCCCGGAGGGCCCCGTGCGTCGCCGTCTGATCCAGTCCACCCTCGCCGTCGTCCTCGTGGTGATCGCCGTCTTCGGTGTCTCCCTCGTCATCGTCGAGACCCGCACGATCAGCAACAGCGCCCAGGAGCGCGTGGACTCCGAGGCGCTGCGCCTGGCCAGCATCGTGGACAGCCGCATCGTCGGCGACGAGAACATCAGCGGCACGACCTTCAAGAACCAGGTCACCGACCGGCGCTACGCCGTGATCAGGATTCCGGGCCGCGCTCCCATTGAGGTCGGCAAGCAGCCCACCGGCGACGTCATCCAGTACACCGCCAAGGGCGAGTCGGGTGAGACGGTCACCGTCCAGGAGCCCCGCTCCTCGGTGACCAAGGAGGTCGGCCGCACGCTCCTGGTCATCGGAGCCGTCGCCCTCCTCGCGATCATCGCCGCCGTCCTGCTCGCCGTACGCCAGGCCAACCGCCTCGCCTCCCCCCTCACCGACCTCGCCGAGACGGCGGAACGGCTGGGTTCGGGCGACCCCCGCCCGCGTCACAAGCGCTACGGCGTCCCCGAGCTCGACCGGGTCGCCGACGTGCTGGACAGCAGCGCCGAGCGCATCGGCCGCATGCTCACCGCCGAGCGCCGCCTCGCCGCCGACGCCTCCCACCAGCTCCGGACACCGCTGACGGCACTGTCCATGCGTCTGGAGGAGATCACCCTCACCGACGATCCCGACACGGTGAAGGAGGAGGCGACGATCGCGCTGACGCAGGTGGAGCGCCTCACGGACGTGGTCGAGCGCCTGCTCACCAACGCCCGCGACCCGCGCACCGGCTCCGCCGTCTCCTTCGACCTCGACGAGGTCATCAAGCAGCAGCTGGAGGAATGGCGCCCGGCCTACCGCAGCGGCGGCCGGGCGATCGTCAGCTCCGGCAAGCGCCACCTCCAGGCGGTGGGCACCCCGGGCGCGGTCGCCCAGGTCCTCGCGGCACTGATCGAGAACTCCCTCATGCACGGCGGCGGCACCGTCGCGCTGCGTACCCGCGTGACCGGCAACCAGGCCGTCATCGAGGTCACCGACGAGGGCCCCGGAGTCCCCGCCGACCTCGGCGCCCGCATCTTCGAGCGCACCATCAGCGGCCGCAACTCCACCGGCATCGGTCTCGCCGTCGCCCGCGACCTCGCGGAGGCCGACGGGGGCCGTCTGGAAATGCTCCAGGCCCAGCCGCCGGTCTTCGGCCTGTTCCTGTCCCGCACCCCGCACAAGCGCCCGCCCCGGCTCGCCGAGGACGACGACGAGCGCACGGTCAGGTAGACGACGAGCGCACGGTCAGGTAGGGGAGAGGGCCGGGCAGGCGCGAACGCACCGGTCGGGCGGGAAACGCGCGGCCGGGCGGGAGCGGACCGTCACGCGGGGAGCGGACCGCTCAGTTCACGCGGGCCCGCGGGCGGTGCGACTCGGGCTCCTCGTCCAGGAACGATTCGGCGCTGGCCACCGCCTCACGGGCCGGAAGCGCCCGGAACACCCAGGTGCGGTAGGACCAGAAGCGGAAGAGCGTCGCGACACCGATGCCGAGGAACTTGAAGACGTTGCTCTGCAGCGGGGTGTCCCAGCCGAAGCCGTACGTCGCCGCGTACAGCACACCGTTCTCGATGACCAGGCCCACCGCGCTGAACAGCAGGAACAGCGTCAGCTCCTTGGTGCGCCCGCCCTTGTCGCGGTCCCGGTAGGTGAAGTAGCGGAATCCGATGTAGTTGAAGACGATGGACACGACCGTGGCGATGACACTGGCCCGCACGACCTGCAGGTCCGTGAGGTGGCGCACCAGGTTGAACACGAGCAGGTTGACGAGCAGCCCCGCACCGCCCACCGCGCCGAACTTGGCGACCTCGCGGAAGAGCAGGTCGAAGCGGCGCCGAACCGCGCTGCGAGGCCCGGCATGAGGCCCCGGTGTAGCACTGTCCATGGTGTCGCCAGCCCCCGTCGGTGGGTTTCGTCTGTGCCGCGCAGGTGAACGCGCGATGGAATACGCCAACCAGCCCATGCTAACCAGCGCTCCCGCACGGTGCCTGTGCATGTGCTCACAGGTAAGAAAAGACCCGGTCACCGGAAGGGAAAATCGGGCGAATCGCCGCGGAATCCGGCCACGGTGGCGCGGCCGATACTCTTGGAGCGTGACGTTCCCGGTAGTCGGCATGGTCGGCGGTGGCCAGCTCGCTCGTATGACACACGAGGCGGGCATCCCGCTCGGCATCAAGTTCAAGCTCCTCAGTGACACTCCGCAGGAGTCCGCGGCGCAGGTCGTCGGCGAGGTGGTCGTCGGCGACTACCGCGACCTCGACACGCTGCGTGACTTCGCGCGGGGCTGTGACGTGATCACCTTCGATCACGAGCACGTCCCCACCGAGCACCTGCGGGCCCTGGAGGCGGACGGCATCCCCGTCCGGCCGGGCCCCGACGCGCTCGTGCACGCCCAGGACAAGGGCGTGATGCGCGCGAAGCTCGACGCGATCGGTGTGCCGTGCCCACGGCACCGCATCGTGACCGACGTCGCGGACGTGGCCGCGTTCGCGGCCGAAGGCCTCGCCGAAGGGCAGGAGGGCGACGGCTTCCCGGTCATCCTGAAGACCGTCCGCGGCGGCTACGACGGCAAGGGCGTCTGGTTCGTCCGCTCCCTGGAGGAGGCCGCCGACCCGTTCCGCGCGGGTGTTCCCGTCCTCGCCGAGGAGAAGGTCGACTTCGCCCGCGAGCTCGCCGCGAACGTCGTCCGCTCCCCGCACGGCCAGGCCGTCGCGTACCCCGTCGTCGAGTCCCAGCAGGTCGGCGGCGTCTGCGACACCGTCATCGCCCCGGCGCCCGGCATCGCCGAGGGGCTGGCCCTGGAGGCCCAGGAACTCGCGCTGCGCATCGCCAAGGAACTCGGTGTCGTCGGGCACCTGGCCGTCGAGCTCTTCGAGACCCGCGACGGACGCATCCTCGTCAACGAACTGGCCATGCGCCCGCACAACTCGGGCCACTGGACCCAGGACGGCGCGGTCACCTCCCAGTTCGCCAACCACGTCCGCGCGGTCCTGGACCTCCCGCTCGGCGACCCGCGCCCGCGCGCCCGGTGGACGGTCATGGCGAACGTCCTCGGCGGCGACTACCCCGACATGTACTCCGCGTACCTGCACTGCATGGCCCGCGACCCGCAGCTGAAGATCCACATGTACGGCAAGGACGTGAAGCCCGGCCGTAAGGTCGGCCACGTCAACACCTACGGCGACGACCTGGACGACGTCCTCGATCGCGCCCGGCACGCAGCCGGCTACCTGAGAGGCACGATCACCGAATGAGCCCCGTTGTAGGCATCGTCATGGGTTCGGACTCCGACTGGCCGGTCATGGAGGCCGCGGCCCAGGCGCTGGACGAGTTCGAGATCCCCTACGAGGTGGATGTCGTCTCCGCGCACCGCATGCCCCACGAGATGATCGCGTACGGCGAGCAGGCCGCGGAGCGCGGGCTCAAGGCGATCATCGCGGGTGCCGGCGGCGCCGCCCACCTGCCCGGGATGCTGGCGTCGGTCACCCCGCTGCCCGTCATCGGCGTGCCCGTCCCGCTCAAGTACCTCGACGGCATGGACTCGCTGCTCTCCATCGTGCAGATGCCGGCCGGCGTGCCGGTGGCGACGGTCTCCGTCGGCGGCGCCCGCAACGCGGGCCTGCTGGCCGCCCGCATGCTCGCCGCCCACGACGAGGAACTCCTCGGCCGGATGCGGGAGTTCCAGCAGGAGCTGAACGACCAGGCCACCGAGAAGGGCAAGCGGCTGCGCGCCAAGGTCGAGGGCGCCGCCGGCGGCTTCGGCTTCGGGAAGTGACGCGGATGTCCTCGTCCACCCACGCCCCCCAGTCCTCCCTGCCCTCGATCGACCGTGCCCGGGCCCTGCTCGACGAGTTCCCGGTCGTCGACGGACACAACGACCTGCCCTACGCCCTGCGCGAGCAGGTCCGCTACGACCTCGGCGCCCGTGACATCGCCGCCGACCAGAGCGCCCACCTGCACACGGACCTGGCCCGGCTGCGCGCGGGCGGCGTCGGCGCCCAGTACTGGTCGGTGTACGTCCGCTCGGACCTGCCCGGCGCCCTCACCGCGACACTGGAGCAGATCGACTGCGTACGGCAGCTGATCGACCGGTACCCGGCCGACCTGCGGGGCGCGCTGACCGCCGCGGACATGGAGTCGGCCCGCGCCGAGGGCCGTATCGCCTCCCTCATGGGCGCGGAGGGCGGTCACTCGATCGACAACTCCCTCGCCGCCCTGCGCGGGCTGTACGCGCTCGGCGTCCGCTACATGACCCTCACCCACAACGACAACATCGCCTGGGCGGACTCGGCGACGGACTCTCCCGTGGTGGGCGGTCTGTCCGCCTTCGGCCGTGAGGTCGTACGGGAGATGAACCGCGAGGGCATGCTCGTGGACCTCTCGCACGTGGCCGCGACGACCATGCGCGACGCGCTCGACACCTCCGTCGCGCCGGTGATCTTCTCCCACTCCTCGGCCCGCGCCGTGTGCGACCACCCGCGCAACATCCCGGACGACGTGCTGGAGCGGCTGCCCGCCAACGGGGGAGTCGCGATGGTGACGTTCGTGCCGAAGTTCGTCCTCCAGGAGGCGGTCGACTGGACGGCGGCGGCCGACGAGAACATGCGCGCCAACGGCTTCCACCATCTCGACACCACCGCCGAGGGCATGAAGGTCCACCGCGCCTTCGAGGAGGAGAACCCGCGCCCGATCGCCACGGTCTCGACGGTCGCCGACCATCTCGACCACATGCGCGAGGTCGCCGGAATCGACCACGTCGGCATCGGCGGCGACTTCGACGGCACGGCGTTCACCCCGGCCGGGCTGGACGACGTCTCCGGCTATCCGAACCTGATCGCCGAGCTCCTCGACCGCGGCTGGTCGTCCAGCGACGTGACCAAGCTGACCTGGCAGAACGCCGTGCGCGTGCTGGGCGCTGCGGAGGACGTGTCCCGTGACCTCCGGTCCCGTCGGGCACCGTCGAACGCGACACTGGAGCAGCTGGACGGCTGAGGGCCGGCCCGGCGAGGGCCGACCGAGCGTCGAGGGCGGAGGGTCGGCCGGTCCGGTGGCCGACGGCTCCCGGCAGCCGCCGGCCGGCTCGGTGACCGGCGGTCCCGGGCGGCCGGAGGCCCGCCGCCCCCGGCCCACCGGTCACCGAGCCACAGGCGTCGCCGGCCGCCCGCCCTCCTCCGCGAGGACCGCCGACCCGGCCGGCCGGCGTCGGACGCCTTCAGCAGGCACAGAGGCAGAACGGGTGCCCGGCCGGGTCGGCGTACACCCGGAACGAACGCGCCCTGTCCTCGGTGTCCAGGGGCGTCGCGCCGAGCGCCAGCACGCCCTTCTCCGCCACGTCCAGGTCCTCGACGGCCAGGTCCAGATGGAACTGCTGCGAGCCGTCGGGCGAGGGCCAGCGCGGCGGTACGTACGCGGGTGACCCCTGGAACGCCAGCTTCCGCCCGCCGGGCACCTCCAGGTCGACCCAGTCGGTCTCCTCCGTGATGGTGCCGCCCAGCACCCCCGCGTAGAACTCGGCGAGCGCGAGCGGGTCGGGACAGTCCAGGACGACGACGTCCAGTTCGGCAAGAGCCATGACTTCCTCCGTGGGATCTCCGGCAGCACGGGCTGGTTACCCGTCAACCGCTTCGAGCGGTAACGGTCACCCCATGCTCCCGCATGCGCTTCGGTCCGACGGCGGGCGAGGCGGCGGGGGCCGCGCCAAGACGCGCCGCTACCGCGCCGAGCAGCCTCCGGCCACGGTAAATCCTGCGGACGGCGGGGCCGGGAGCCGGACGCGGTCCGGCGGTCTCCGGTCACCGCACAGCGAAGTGGTGCAGAATGCAACCGGCGCCGGTCCGGCCGACTGAGCCTCGGCCGGACCGGCGTCCTGCCCGGACCGGCGTCCCGCGCCCCGGCCCCGGGCCCTTGTCGGCACTGCCCGGTGTCCTGCGCCTAGGCCCCGGCCTTCGCCCGGCCGTTGCCCCGCCCGACGCCCGGCCGCAGTCCCGCGCGGTGCCCGGACCTGGGAGCCTGCCCGGCGTCCCGCCCTGAGCCCGGACCCGGGGTCTGGGAGCCGGCCCGGAGCCGGGAAACCCGCGCCCCGAGCGACGTCCGCCCCCGGCAGGGGCTCAGGCGGTGGGCCGCCCCATCGCCCGGTACGTCCAGCCGGCCCGGCGCCACGTCTCCGGGTCCAGCGCGTTCCGCCCGTCAAGGAGCACCCGGGACGTCGCCGCCTCGCCCAGCACCGCCGGGTCCAGCTCGCGGAACTCGCGCCACTCCGTCAGGTGCAGCACGACATCGGCACCCCGTACGGCCTCCACGGCGGAGCGGGCGTACCCGAGCGTCGGGAACAGCCGCTTGGCGTTCTCCATGCCCTTCGGGTCGTACACGGTGACCTGGCCGCCCTGGAGGTGGATCTGCCCGGCGACGTTCAGCGCCGGGGAGTCGCGCACGTCGTCCGAGTCCGGCTTGAAGGTGGCGCCGAGCACGGCGACCCGCTTGCCGAGGAACGAACCGCCGCCGAGCGCGTCGCGGGCCATCTCCACCATCTGCCCACGGCGCCGCATGTTGATGGAGTCGATCTCGCGCAGGAAGGTCAGCGCCTGATCGGCGCCCAGCTCACCGGCGCGCGCCATGAAGGCGCGGATGTCCTTGGGCAGACAGCCGCCGCCGAAGCCGATCCCGGCCCGCAGGAACTTCTTCCCGATCCGCTCGTCGTGTCCTATCGCCTCGGCCAGCTTGGCGACATCGCCGCCGGCGGCCTCGCAGACCTCGGCCATCGCGTTGATGAAGGAGATCTTGGTGGCGAGGAAGGAGTTCGCGGACGTCTTCACCAGCTCGGCGGTGGGGAAGTCGGTCACGACGAACGGCGTGCCCTCGGCGACCGGCGTCACGTAGACCTCGCGCAGCAGTTTCTCGGAGCGCTCGCCGCGCACGCCCACCACGATCCGGTCGGGGTGCAGCGTGTCGTTCACGGCGAAGCCCTCGCGCAGGAACTCCGGGTTCCAGGCCAGCTCGGCGCTCTCGCCCGCGGGTGCGAGCTCGGCGAGCCGTGCGGCCAGCCGCTCAGCCGAGCCGACCGGCACGGTGGACTTGCCGACCACGAGGGCGGGACCGTGCAGATGCGGGGCCAGCGACTCGAAGGCCGCGTCGACGTACGACATGTCGCAGGCGTACTCGCCGTGCTTCTGGGGCGTGTTCACGCACACGAAGTGGACGTCGCCGAAGGCGCCGACCTCGGCCCAGTCCATGGTGAAGCGGAGTCGGCCCGTGGAGCCCTCGATCCCGGCCACGTGCTTGCGCAGCAGCTCCTCGAGACCGGGTTCGAACATCGGGACCTCGCCCCGCTGGAGCATCTCGATCTTCTCCGGCACGACGTCGAGCCCGAGGACCTCGAAGCCGAGCTCGGCCATGGCCGCGGCGTGGGTGGCGCCGAGGTAGCCGGTGCCGATCACGGTGATCTTGAGGGCCATGGATGCTCCTGAGGTGTGCGGCGCGTAGGTGCGCGCCTGAGCATAGTCGGGGCTTCGGGGAGCGCTTTCACGGGCGGTTTTACCCCTGTCGCCAAGCTCACGTATCCGTCTCGCGAGCGGGACCTTTAAAATTGTGTTACTTAACGGTAGTTAGCGCCGCCAGCACAGCACCTTTTGGAGCGTGAGAGACCTTGGCCGGATCGGCTGATTTCGACCTGTACCGCCCGTCCGAGGAGCACGACATGCTCCGGGACGCGATCCGCTCGCTGGCCGAGGCGAAAATCGCGCCGTACGCCGCCGCCGTGGACGAGGAAGCCCGCTTCCCGCAGGAGGCGCTGGACGCCCTGGTGGCCAACGACCTGCACGCCGTGCACGTCCCCGAGGAGTACGGCGGCGCGGGCGCCGACGCCCTCGCGACGGTCATCGTGATCGAGGAGGTGGCCCGCGTCTGCGTGTCCTCCTCCCTGATCCCCGCGGTGAACAAGCTGGGCTCGCTGCCGGTGATCCTCTCCGGCTCCGAGGACCTGAAGAAGAAGTACATGACCCCGCTCGCCAAGGGCGACGGGATGTTCTCGTACTGCCTCTCCGAGCCGGACGCCGGTTCGGACGCGGCCGGCATGAAGACGCGGGCCGTCCGCGACGGCGACTTCTGGGTCCTGAACGGCGTGAAGCGCTGGATCACGAACGCGGGCGTCTCCGAGTACTACACGGTCATGGCGGTGACCGACCCGACGAAGCGCTCCAAGGGCATCAGCGCGTTCGTCGTCGAGAAGTCCGACGAGGGTGTCTCCTTCGGCGCCCCGGAGCGCAAGCTCGGCATCAAGGGCAGCCCGACCCGCGAGGTCTACCTCGACAACGTGCGCATTCCCGCCGACCGCATGATCGGCGAGGAGGGCACCGGCTTCGCGACCGCCATGAAGACCCTGGACCACACCCGCGTCACCATCGCGGCCCAGGCCCTCGGTGTCGCCCAGGGCGCCCTCGACTACGCCAAGGGCTACGTCAAGGAGCGCAAGCAGTTCGGCAAGCCGATCGCCGACTTCCAGGGCGTCCAGTTCATGCTCGCGGACATGGCCATGAAGATCGAGGCCGCCCGCCAGCTCACGTACGCGGCCGCCGCCAAGTCGGAGCGCGGCGACAAGGACCTGACCTTCCAGGGCGCCGCCGCCAAGTGCTTCGCCTCGGACGTCGCCATGGAGGTCACCACGGACGCCGTCCAGCTCCTCGGCGGCTACGGCTACACCCGTGACTACCCGGTCGAGCGCATGATGCGCGACGCGAAGATCACGCAGATCTACGAAGGCACGAACCAGGTCCAGCGGATCGTGATGGCGAGGAACCTGCCGTAGTACGCCCCCGTCGGCACCGGATCGCGGATCGGTGTTCGGTGATCGCCGATGGGCAGCAGAGGTGAGAGGCACCCGGTGTGCCTCTCACCTCTCGCGTTTCCGGGGGTCATTTCCGGAGGTCAGGTCAGGTCAGGTCGGGGCAGGTCAGTCCTTCCGCATGCGGACCCAGGTGAGACCGAACCCGTAGGCGCTGTCCATCTGCTCCTGGACCGAGCGCCGGAGGGTGCCGGTGAACCAGCGGACCTCGCGGCTGACCGTGAGGCCGCCCTCGGCGGGTGTGGCCAGGGCGATGGCGCAGCCCGTGGCGCCCTCGGGCGAGTCGTCGAGGGCGATACGGAAACCGCCGGACGGGGCGGTCACGGTGGCCGTGGCGCCCAGGCTCCGGAAATCCACGGCGCCGCTGTACACGTAGACGTGGAAGAGCAGCTGCCGGAAGAGTTCGCGCCGCTCCAGGTCCACCCGGACCGTCTCCCCGTCCGAGGACGCCCCGGTGCGGTCGTCCTGGTCGAGTTCCATGTACGGCCACCGCGTCAGCGAGCCGAAGTTGTTCCCCAGCGGCTGTACGGCCGCGCAGGTGCCGTCCGTGAACGCGGCCATGCAGCCGAGGTCGAGGTCGGCCCCGGTTCCCGGCGGCCGGTTGAGGTTCACCTGAAGGACTCCGCGTCCCGTGATGCGGGCCTGCGGCGTCGACCTGGTCAGCATCGTCTCGGTCCGCGCGGCGGGAGGCCGCGTCGCTTCACGGGCCGCGGGGGCCGCGCGCTGCGTGCCGGTTCCGGGCCGGGCGCCGGGCGCGGGCCTCAGGCGGATGGTCGCCCGTGGACGTTCGTCGTTGCTCAACTTTTCCCCCTCGCGCCGCCGTCGGGGAGAGTGGCGGGTGCCGCGAGTTTATGCGCGGAGCGTGTCCGCTGGAGTACTCTCTGTGCCCTCGGTCACGCGTCTGGTGCGTGTGAACCGGCGGGGGCACGGCGGCACATGACACGGGTGGGGATCCACGGCGCCGTCAACGCGTCCCCGCGTCCGTCGTGTTGTGGGGGTGGGCATGCCGTCAGGCGCCCTGATGGACCGTCATGTGATCGCGCAGAGCATCGAGGAACTCGCGGAGCGGCCGGCGCTCGGCACCCGTAGGGAAGAACTGACCGCGCTCGCGGCGGCACTTCGGAAGCAGGACGCCCACGAACTGGACCCGTGGTCCGAACTCGATCTCCTCACCGCCTACGCCCGCCCCGAGAGCCTCCGGGCGGCCGGCGCGCGGGGCGGGGGCCACCCGCTCTGGTCCTACGCCGAGGGCGTGCTGGGCGCGCTGGTCTTCGTGCCGCTGATGCTCACCTGGTTCGGACTGACCCGGGCGTCGAGCGCGTACGGGGCGCTGACGGGAGCGGATCCGAGGGCCGCCTCCCGGCCCTTCCTCCATCTGTGGCAGTCCGGTTTCGAGGGGCACCTCACCGGCGCCTTCACGTTCGGCCATGTGGCGATGAGCGCCACCGTCGCCATCGCGCTGCTCTTCGCGCTGGTGCTCGTGCACGGTCTGCGGCGGTCCGCCGTCGCCCGCCGGGAGGAGGACGCCGATCGCGGCCGCGAGGAACTGATGGCGGCGCTCGTCCCGGCGCTGACCCGCGCCCAGCTCGTGCTGAACGGGCAGCGGTCGAGCTCCCCGCAGCGCTTCGCCGCCGAGCTCACCGAGGCCGCCGCGACGCTCGAGCGGCTGGGCGACAAGGCGGTCCGGGTCCAGGAGGACCTGACGACGGCCGCCTCGGCCGTCGGTGACGCGGTGCGGGGCGCCGAACGCAGGCTGGCCGGGGTCGACACCTCCGTCAAGCCCCTGGAGATCGCGGTGGGCCGCGTCGAGGCCGCCGTCAGCGACGGCGGGGCGCAGGTCCGCAAGGCGCTCGACGACGTCCGCGACGCGAGCGGTGAGGTGCGGCTCGCCGTGCAGGGCGCCGGTGACCGCGTCGAGGACTCCGTCACCGTGCTGGCCGCGTCCCAGCGGGCCTACACCACCGGCATCGAGGTGACGTCGGACATCTCGGCCCAACTCCTGGGCCGGTTCGACGAGGTGGCGGAGGGTACGGCCCTCGCGGTCGAGGAGTCCCAGCACGCGGTGCGTGAACTGAACTCCCAGAGCGGCGCGTTGCGGGCGGTCGCCGACGAGTTCGCCCGGCTGGTGGCCGAGTTGAGGGCGGGCGGCCCCCCGTACTTCGGCCCTCCGGGCAAGGGGGGCCAGGCAGGGCAGGCGGACCGGGCGGGGCAGGCAGGGCAGGTGGTGACCTGGTCGACGGGTGGCCACACCCACGGGCATCTCCGGTCCCCCGACGCGGGCCGTGCCTCCTCCGCCGACGCGGGCCACGCTCCCTCCGCCGACGCGGGCCACGCTCCCCCGGACCGGTTCGGGTCGCCCGTGGAGCAGGCCGACGCTCCCGCCGACCGATTCGGGCCCCCCTCCGGTGACCCGGGCCACCCCGGCGCCTCGCGGCCCGACCCCCGCCGTCAGCCCCCGCCGCTGCCTCCCGCGCCGTTGACCGAGGCCCGATGAGGCGCGGGGGAAGGTTCCAGCCGCTGCACATGGCGGGCTGGCTGTTCGCGGACATGCTCCTCGTCCTCGCCCTGGTGGCCATGGGGGACCAGGGCGACCCGCAGGCCGCCGGCAAGCGCCCCGCCCCCGCGTCCTCCGCCGACGGGAAGAAGGCCCGGCACACCGGACCGAGGGCGGTGGTCCGCACACCGGTCAGGGTGGCCGTCGACGCGCAGGCGGGCGACGGCGAAGGCATCGTGCGGGCACTGCGCGCCGCGACCACGCGCTACCGGGGACGGCAGGCCGCCTTCGTGCTGACCTTCGGACGCCACACCGACCCGGGCGCGGGAGGCCGCTACGCCCACGAGGTCAACGCCCTGCTGGAGAGGGCCCGTCCGGACATGTTCCGCGCCGCCACCACCCGCGACTTCTGGAAGGGCGGAGCCTCCCCGGGCCACGCCGACATCGAGATCTACTTCTACACGTACTGAGCCGGAGGTACGAGACCTTGCAGATCCTGCCCTTCTACCTGCTCTGCGACGAGTCCGGGTCGATGATCGGCGAGCCGATCGACGCCATCAACGGCGCGCTCCCGGACCTGCACCACGAGATCAGCACCAACCCGACCGTCGCCGACAAGACGCGCTTCTGCCTGATCGGCTTCTCCGACACCGCCACCGTGCTCCAGCCGCTCGTCGACCTCAGCGGCATCGACTCGGTCCCCGCGCTCGCCGCGGGCGGGCTCACCTCGTACGGCGACGCCTTCCGCACCCTGCTGCGTTGTGTCGAGGCCGATGTGGCGGGACTGAAGGCGGAGGGCCACGAGGTGTACCGCCCCGTGGTCTTCTTCCTCTCGGACGGCATTCCCACCGACCCGGACTGGGACCAGGCGTACAAGGAGGTCACCCAGTCACGGTTCTGCCCGAAGATCATCGCCTTCGGCATCGGTGAGGCACAGGAGTCGACGATCGCCCGGGTCGCGAACTTCCGGGCGTTCATGCAGAAGGACTCCTCGGTGTCACCGGCGCAGGCGCTGCGCGAGTTCGCCTCCAGCCTCACCCGGTCGATCGTCCGGTCCGCCGAGGGCATCGCCGCGAACGGCGGCAACGGATTCACCCTGGCCGTGGACGACACCGTGCCCGGCTTCTCCATCGTCTCTCTCGACAAGCTGTGAGGTCGCACCGATGGAGAACGACATGAACGCCGCCGGACGGTCCCGGACGGGCCCGCGGCAGTCCGACCTGCACAGGCCCGACCTGCGCGAGCCCGACACGCGCCGTCCCGATCTGCGCGAGCCCGACACGCGCCGTCCCGATCTGCGCGAGCCCGACACCCGCCGTCCCGACCTGCGCGAGCCCGAAGCGCGCCATCCCGATCTGCGTCAACCCGAAGCGCGGCATCCGGACCCGGGACATCCGGACCCGGGACAGCCGGAGGGGTGCCAGCACGACCCGCGGCGGACGGAGTTCAGCTGGCCGGACGCGCGGGAGCCCGACCCGCTGGACGAGACCTGGCAGAGCGTCGACCTGTTCTTCAGCGACCAGCCGGAGCCCGGGGCGCCCGCCGCGGTGCCCGGGACGTCCCCGGCGCGGCCCGCCGGGCCGACCCCCCTGTCCTACGGGCAGGGCCCGCGGCCCTCGCCGGCGGCCGACGGGCCCGCCGCGCGGACCGGATCCGTCCCGGCGCTCGGCGCGCCGTTCCACTCCGGCCCCAAGCCCCCGCTGTACGCCCCGGAGCCCCGCGAGCTTCCCTCGGTCCGGGAGGATCCGACCGCGGCGCTGACGCCCGACATGGTGGTGGACGGCGCCGGGTACGGCCCTCTGACCGTGCGGGCGGCGTCGGTGCGCGGCGACTCGCACCGCTATCAGGGCGAGCCGCGCCAGGACTCCCTGGCCGTGGTGCGCCTCGGGACCCTCGGCCCGGACGGGCTGCTGCTGCTCGCGGTGGCGGACGGCGTAGGATCGGCGGCCCGCTCGCACGTCGGCTCCCAGGAGGCCTGCCGGCTCGCCGCGATGGAGCTGGACGCCGTGTCCGCGGAGCTCGCGGAGACCCTGCGCACGGGCGACCGGCCGGGGTTCGCCGCACTGGTGGACACCGCCGTGGGCCGGGTCGCGACCCTGCTCGCGCACCGCGCCCGCGAACACGGCGACGACCCCGCCGCGTACGCCACCACCCTGCGCGCCCTGCTCGTCCCGCTCGATCCCCGGGTGCGGGCCCGCGGCTTCCTGGCCGTCGGCGACGGCGGCACGGCGCTGCTGCGCGCCGGGGAGTGGAACCTGTCCCTCACGGACCCCGAGCACGACGGCGACGGAATGATCGACACCCGCACCGCCGCCCTGCCGCACGGGCACCGCGCCCGCGCCCTGCTCCTCGCCCCGGCCCTGCCCGGCGACGTCCTCGTGCTGTGCACGGACGGCCTGTCCACACCGCTCGCCGGTGACGCGGGGATGCGGGACTTCCTGGGGTCCGGATGGGGCCGGGGGGCCGCGCCGGCACCGGCCGACTTCCTGTGGCAGCTCCAGTACCGGGTGAAGTCGTACGACGACGACCGCACCGCCGTCGTCCTGTGGGAGGCCGGGCCGTGAGCACCGACGACGGCGCCGACGTGACGCTCGGCTCGCTCACCCTCGGCGTGCGCGTCGGCGACGGCGGCCAGGGCGAGGTGTACGACGTCGCCGGTCCCGGCCGGCTGCTGTACAAGAGCTATCGCGAGCCGGGGAAGGCCGACGCCGGTCGACTGGCGGCGCTCGTGGCCCTGCGCCAGGGGCTCGCCCCGGCCGACCGGGAGCGCCTGGACCGGGAGACGGCGTGGCCGCTGTGCCGGGTCATGGACGGCGGCAGGGCGACCGGCTTCCTGATGCGCCGGGCGCCGGACTCCATGACCTGGCCGACCTCGCGCGGCGAGACCCGGCTGACCGACCTGTCCTATCTGCTCCGGCCGCCGAGGGCGGCCTGGCAGGCCGTCGCGCAGCCGTCGCCGGCCGAGCGGTTCGCGCTGCTCGTCGCCTTCCTCGGGCTCTTCCGGTGGCTGCACGCCCTGGGGCTGGTCGTCGGTGACGTGTCCCACGCCAACGTGCTGTGGACCGTCCGGCCCGCACCCGCCCCGTATCTCCTGGACTGCGACGGCGTCCGCATGGCCGGGCGACCCCCGGTCCTGGAACAGGCGGACACCCCCGACTGGCACGACCCGCTGGCCGCCGCCGGCAGCGCCACGGTGGACAGCGACCGCTACAAGGCGGCTCTGGTGGTGGGCCGGGTCGTGAGCCAGGACGCGTACGTGACGCCCGGCAAGCCCCTGAAGCCGCTGTCCGGCGTGCTCGACGACCGGCGGGCCGACGCGGTCCGTGACCTCTGGGAGGAGGCGTCGGGCCCGCGGGGCACCCGCCCCCACCTCGCCCAGTGGTGCACCGCTCTCGCGGGCCGCGACACCATCCGTCTCATGGCCGCGGAACCGGCCCCGAGGCCCGTCGTCGACCGCTCGAAGTTCGACGGACCGCGCACCCGGGGCCGTATCACCCTGCGCTCTCTACGCAATTGACCCACCGACACCGTAGAAGGCGGTGTCGGTGGGTCAAGGGGACCGGCGACCTCGTGCGATGCCGGGCCGGAGCGCCGACGGCGGTCCTGAACGGGACAGGCCGCCGTCAACGCCGTTCGGCGACGGGTCAGTTGCCTGTCACCGTGACCTTCTCGTCGTTCTTGAGCTCGTCCACCAGTGTCTTGACCTTCGCCTTGTCCCAGACGAGGTTGCCGCCGCTGGAACCGGAGATCGGCATGTTCATGGACGTGCCGTCGCCGCCGGTGACGCCCTTCATGGCCCAGAACATGTCGGCCAGGTCCCACAGGCTCATGTCCTTGTCGACGACCAGCGAGTCGAGGCCCGCGCTCATCGTCGGGTAGAACTTGAAGGGGTTCAGGACGGTCGACGGGGTCGCGGCCTGGTGGGCCAGGGCGGCCAGGAACTTCTGCTGGTTCTTGGTGCGATCCAGGTCCGAGGCCGCGAGGGCGTACCGGGTCCGGACGAAGGCGAGGGCCTGCTCGCCGTTCAGCGTCTGCTTGCCCGCCTTGAAATCGGCGCCGGAGTACTTGTCCTTGAAGCCCTTGTCGAGGGTCATCTCGACACCGCCGACGGCGTCGACGATGTTCGCGAACCCGCCGAAGCCGATCTCCACGTAGTGGTCGATGCGCAGACCGGTGTTGGCCTCGACGGTGCGCACGAGCAGCTCGGGTCCGTCCATGGCGTAGGCGGCGTTCAGCTTCAGGTGCCTGCCGGTGCCCTGGTACGTCTTGCCGGACTCGGAGCCCTTGAACGTGGGGATCTCGACGTCGGAGTCACGCGGCAGCGAGACCAGCGTCGAGCCGTTGCTGCCGGTGTGCAGGATCATCATCGAGTCCGTGCGCTTGCCCTGGGCGGAGCCGGTGTGCAGCTTCTTCTTCTCCTCGGCGGACATGCCGGCGCGGCTGTCGGAACCGACGATCAGGTAGTTCGTTCCCTCGCCGGTCTCCGGCCGGTCTATGACCTTGGAGAGATCCACGTCACGGTGGAGCTTGGAGTCGGCCCAGAAGTACGTTCCGACGGAGACCACGACCAGCGCGGTGACCAGCGTGATCGCGGTCCACTTGATCCGCTTCCGCCAGTTCGGCGCGGGGCGCCGCGGGTACGCGCCGTCCCCGCCGGGGCCCTGCGGGCCGCCGGGGCCGTTCCCGTACACGTGGCCGGTGTTGTAGCCGGAGTCGTACCCGTTGTCGTAGCCCTGGCCCTCGTCGTAGCCCTGACCGTCGACGTACGAGGGCTGCCGGGGCACCCCGGCGCCGTACGGCGGCGCGCCCTGGCCCGGTGCGGGTGCGGCGGGCCCACGGCGGACCTGGCGCATGACGCGGGCGCTCTCAGGCTGTGCGCCTGCGCTGCCGCGTCCGTAGCGGTTGCTGCGGTTGTCGTCGGACCGCCCGTCGGGCCAATCATTCATGCGGACCAGTGTGCCGCTCTCCACCAGGGGCCTTACAAGAGAGCAGGGAGATCTGGGTCACGCCTGTTGCAGAGCTGATGCAAATCGACCGCCGCGCACCCGGCATAAGGTGGAGGACATGACAGACCAGGCCCCCAACCCGGAAAACGACATCCCGGGCAAGCCGACCTCCGCGTCCAGAACCACCCTCAGTCACATCATGACCCACAACGACACGAACCTTCTGGGATCGGTGCACGGTGGCGTGATCATGAAGCTCGTCGACGACGCGGCGGGCGCCGTGGCGGGGCGGCACTCCGGCGGACCCGCCGTCACCGCCTCGATGGACGAGATGGCCTTCCTCGAACCCGTTCGCGTGGGTGACCTGGTCCATGTGAAGGCCCAGGTCAACTGGACCGGACGGACCTCGATGGAGGTCGGTGTGCGGGTCCTGGCCGAGCGCTGGAACGAGTCCACCCCGCCTCAGCAGGTCGGTTCGGCCTATCTCGTCTTCGCCGCCGTCGACGGCGACGGCAAGCCCCGCCGGGTGCCACCGGTCATCACCGAGACCGAGCGTGACGAGCGCCGCTTCCAGGAGGCGCAGATCCGCCGCACGCACCGGCTGGCCCGCCGCCGCGCGATCATGGAACTCCGCGAGAAGCGGGCGGCGGAAGGCCTCGACGAGTAGGGCCTGCCGTCCGGATCACGCGTCCCGGGTCAGGGGCACACCACCTGGTCTCCCGTGATCACCCCGGACTCGCCCTGAGCGGGGTCGTCGGCCCGTACCCGGGTCACCCGCTTGAAGTCCGCGCCGGCGACCACCTTCAGCAGCGGGCCCTGCCCGCGGACCGCGCGCAGCTCGGCACCGGGCAGCGCGGCCGCGAGGGACTTCGCCGAGCGGTCCCAGCGGGGGTCGTACGCGACGACGGTGCGCCGGACCGTGGGGCCGTGGGCCGTCGTGGGACGGCCCGTCGTCCGGAAGCCGGTGGCGGCGAGCGCGCCGTCGACCCGCTTGCCGAGACCCGTCGTGGAGGTCCCGTTCTCGATCTGGACCCGGATCCGCTGCGGGGCCACCGCGACCCGGACGGCCTTCGGCCGCGGCGCCCGGGGAGCTGCCAGCGGCTTGTCCTCGCGCAGTTCCTGGAACAGCTTCCGCGCCTTCGGCCCGTCCCATTTCAGGGTCGAGCCGATGCCCTTGACGGCATAGGCCATCTGCCCGATCGGCACGGTCGTGAACTCGGACGAGGACGGGGAGAAGTTCCGCATCGCCCGGCCCAGGTCCAGCAGCTCGTCCGTGCCGAACCCCTTGTCGGCCCGCACCGAGCCCAGCACCGCCCGGGTCACGTCCCGGAACTTCATCGGGTTCAGCAGCACTCCGGACGACGTGGCCCGGGAGACGAGAGACGCCAGGAAGCGCTGCTGGCGCTTCATCCGGCCGAGGTCGGAGGAGCCGTCGGTGTGCCGGGACCGTACGTACTGAAGCGCCTGTCCGCCGCCCAGCACATGCGGGCCGGCCGCCAGGTCGAGGCCGGTGTACCTGTCCTTCAGCGGCTGCGCGGTGCAGATCCGGACGCCGCCGAGCACGTCGACGGTCTTCATGAAGCTGGTGAAGTCGACCTCCATGTAGTGGTCGATCTTCACGTGGGTCATGTTCTCGACGGTCCGCACGGTCAGGGTCGGGCCGCCCTCCGCGTACGCCGCGTTCAGCTTGAGGGGGTGGGGGGCGTGCCGTCTGCCGGTGACCTGGTCGGTGTGCGCGGGCGCCTCGGCGTAGGAGTCGCGCGGCAGGCTGACGATGCTGGCGCGCTCCCGGTCCTCCGAGATGTGCACGATCATGACCGTGTCGGTGCAGTGGCAGGGCGCGCCGCCGAGCCGGTACTTCCGCCGCTCCGCCTCGGTGATCTTCTCCCGGCCGTCGGTGCCGACCATCAGCAGATTCATGCCGTGGCCGCCCTCGGGCCGGTTCTTCATGTCCTTGAACGGGTCGACCCGGGCGATGTCCGCGTCCAGGCCGCTCAGCACCGCGTGTCCGATGCCCGCCGAGGCGAGGACCACCACGGAGACGGTGGTCAGCGCCCGCATGGCCCAGCGTGGCCTCCTGCGCCGTACGGGGCGTACGGGCCGTCCGCCGGAGCGCCGGACAGGACGCCGCGCGGGAGACGGCTGCGGGGGGCGCTGAGGGCGGACGGGGGAGCGGGGCGGCGTGGGCAAGGAGGACACCTCCGCGAGGCTGGACGGGGGAGGGAAGCGTTCCGCGGGGCCGGACGGAGCCGCGTTCCGCTGGCATGGGGATCCGTGTGCACGGTAGGCCCATACGATCTGCGGCCCGGTCCTTACGCCGGGCGGCGCGCGACCGTGTCCCCCGTTCGCGGTAACGTGAGCTCCGATGAGCGAGAAGTCTGACGTGCGGTCCCCCGCCGTTTCTGTGATCATGCCCGTCCTCAACGAGGAGCGGCATCTGCGCGGGGCCGTCCAAGCGATCCTGGCGCAGGAGTACGACGGCGAGATGGAGGTCGTGATCGCCATCGGTCCCTCAACGGACCGGACGGACGAGATCGCCGCCGAACTCGTCCGTGAGGACCCGCGCGTCCACACGGTGCCGAACCCGACCGGGCGCACGCCCGCGGCCCTGAACGCCGCGATCAAGGCGTCCCGGCATCCCGTCGTCGTGCGCGTCGACGGGCACGGCATGCTGTCCCCGAACTACATCGCCACCGCCGTACGGCTCCTGGAGGAGACCGGCGCGCAGAACGTCGGCGGCATCATGCACGCCGAGGGCGAGAACGACTGGGAGCACGCCGTCGCCGCCGCCATGACGTCGAAGATCGGCGTGGGCAACGCGGCCTTCCACACGGGAGGCGAGGCGGCCCCGGCCGAGACCGTGTACCTCGGGGTGTTCCGGCGCGAGGCGCTGGAGCGGCAGGGCGGTTACAACGAGGAGTTCATCCGCGCCCAGGACTGGGAGCTGAACTTCCGGATCCGTGAGGCCGGCGGGCTCATCTGGTTCTCGCCCGAGCTGAGGGTGTCGTACCGGCCGAGGCCGTCCGTCAAGGCGCTGGCCAAGCAGTACAAGGACTACGGCCGCTGGCGGCACGTCGTCGCCCGCTACCACGAGGGCTCCATCAACCTGCGCTACCTCGCCCCGCCGACCGCCGTCTGCGCGATCGCGGCGGGCGTGGTCGTCGGCGCGGTGCTGACGCCCTGGGGCCTGATCGTCCCGGCCGGCTATCTCGCGGCCATCGGGCTCGGCTCGCTGCCCGCGGGCAAGGGTCTGCCGGCGAAGGCCCGGCTCCAGATCCCCGTGGCCCTCGCGACGATGCACATGTCGTGGGGCTGGGGCTTCCTGACGAGCCCCAGGTCCCTGGCGAAGAAGGTCATCGCGTCCCGTCGGCCGGCGGTCGTCGGCGCGACCCGCTGAGAAGGCGTCGCGGAGGGGCCTTTCCGACGCCCGGGCCGATACGCACGCCCGGGCCGGCAAGGAGACCCTGATCCCCGCGCCGCCGTCCCACCGGACATGAATCGGGCCCCTCTCGACTTCGAGAGGGGCCCGACTGCCGTTCACCGTCGGCCGGTTCTACGACCAGGTGTAGTCCGGGTTGACGTGCATGCAGGCGCTGGTGTCCGAGCCCTTGTCGAGCTTCGCGGACTCGGGCGCCGAGTCGTCGTCCTCGGGTGCCTCGTACGCCGTGCCGTCCCGCCAGTCGGCGCCGACGACGAGCGTGACCCCGGAGACGTCCGCCGACTTCTCCACCGCGTGGGTCGACATCCCGAGGGCCTTGGCGAGCCGCAGGGCGTCACCCTCCAGATCGGCGCTCGGGTAGCGGATGACCGTGGTCGCCTCGGTGGTCACCGTCGACGGGTCGGCCTTCGCCTGCGTGAATCCCTCGCCGACGAGCAGCTCGCTCACCGCGCTCGCGCGTCCGGACACCGGGGCCAGCGTGCTGGTGCGGGTGCCGTTCTGCACCTGCACGGCGATCTTGTCGTCCGCCGCGGCCGGATCCGAGGAGGTCTTCTCCGCGGTCTTCTTCTTGCCCTTGCCGTCCAGCCCGATGTCCTCGCGCAGCAGCCGCCAGACCTTGTCCGCGTCCGTCGGCTTGGGCAGCACCCGGTTGCCGTCGCTGGAGTACACCCACGGCATCGTGGTCATGGTGATGCGCTTGGTCGGGACCTTCTTCAGCTCTTTGCTGAGGTCGTAGAGCTTGGTGACCGAGCCCAGGCCCTGGTCGACGGTCAGCGCGCTGGTGGCCGTCTCCGCGAGGCCGCGCAGCTTGCCCGGGTTGCTCAGCGTGGCGTTCTCACGGAGCTGGCGCACCATCGAGTTCATGTACTGGTGCTGGGCCTTGGTCCGGCCGATGTCGCTGCCGTCCTCGAAGCCGTACCGCGTGCGCAGCCACTGCAGGGCCTGCTCGCCCTTGATGGACGTCGTGCCCTTCTCGAGCTTGAGTCCGGAGCCGTGACCGGTGGAGGTGTGCGAGTAGATGTTGGCGTCCACGCAGACGGGGACGCCGCCGATCGCGTCGGCCATCGACACCACACCCGCGAAGTCGACCATGATGAAGTGGTCGATGTGGATGTCGGTCAGCTTCTCCCAGGTCGCGACCGTGCAGCCGGGGCCGCCGCGGCCCAGCGAGTCGTTCGTCATCGTCAGCGACGAGCTCGCGGCGTAGGTCTTCCCGGTTTCCGGGTCTGTGCAGTTGGGTATCTGGAGCAGCGTGTCGCGCGGCATGCTCACGACCGACATGTTGGTGCGGTCCGCGGACAGGTGCAGCAGCATCTGGACGTCCGCGCGGGCCGGTGTGCCGAAGGTGTCCTTCGCGCCGCCGAGCTTCTGGTTCTCGGTGGAGTTCCGGGCGTCCGAACCGATCAGGAGAATGTTCAGCGGGGTCTGGCCCGCCGCGTTCGGTTTCGTCTTCGCGGCGCGGTCCTTCGCGTCGCCGATGTTCAGGTCTTCCTGCTTGAGGTTGCTGTTCAGGTGCCGGTAGTAGAGATAGCCGGCACCGGCGGTGCCGAGTATCAGGACCGACAGCACCATCGCCGACCAGCGCAGTATTCGGCGTCTGCGCCGGGGGCGGCCCGTGGTCCCGTGCCGTCCGTCGTCGTCCCCGCCGTACGGACCCTGCCCCTGCGGCCCGGTGCCGTCGTCGTCGGTCCGGGTGCTGCCGCCGTCCGCCGTCCGGACGGACTCGCCGCCCTCCTCGTACATGCTGTCGTCCCAGCCCAGTTCGCCGGCCTGCGGGACACGTGGTCGTGCTCCCTCCCCGCGCACACTGCTTCGCGCCATCTCCCAGCCTCTCCCCACCCTGCGCCTGACAAACGGGTCCGTCGAGCGTCGGGCCGGACGCTTCCACGCCCGGCCTGACACCGCTCGCGTCCTGTAGGACGCCTGACGGACCCGTTAGGTCACTTCGCGCACACCGTTTTGTCCGCCGTGGACTTCTCCACGTCCGGCGCCTTCGTCGCAGCGGTCAAAGGCACACCGGCGCCCTTGAAGTCCTTGCCCAGGGTCAGCACGATCGCGGGCAGCCCCTGTGAGTTCTTCTCGCTCTTGCCGGGCTTCATCGCCGAACCGGACAGTCCCATGAGATCCGCCAGCTTGCGTGCCTGGTCGGCCTGGTCGGGAGAGTACTCGAGGGTCGTCCTGCTCAGCGGTGTGTCGGCGTTGCCCAGCTGGCTGGACTTGAGCACGCCCTCATCATTCTGCAGCCAGTTAAGAGTTTCCTGTGCGGAGCCGGACTTGGCGCCGCCGTTGTAGATGTCGACGCGGATCTCGGAGGCGGCGGAACGGGAGCCCTTGAGGCGGGCGGCCACCGCGGCCTTCTCCTTCTTCTCCTTCTGCTTCACGGCGCTGAAGGAGACGTCGTTCTTGATCGCGTCGAAGACCGACTGGGCCGTGTTCGGGTTGACCACGACCGTGGCGTGCACCTTCTCGGCCGGGTTGTCTATCACCGGGACCGTGGTGAAGGTGATGTTCTTCGGCGGCACCTTCTTCAGCTCCAGGGCCATGTCCTTGAGCGTGTTGACGCTGCCGATGCCGGTGTCGACGGTGAGCGCCTTGGTGGCGGCCTCGGCCAGCTTGACCAGCTTGGTGGGGCTGGTGAGGGTGTCGCCGGAGCTCATCTTGCGCATCAGGGAGCCGATGAACTGCTGCTGCACCTTGATGCGGTCGAGGTCGCCCTGGTTGCCGAAGCTGTGCCGGGTGCGCACGAAGGCGAGGGCCTGCTCGCCCTCGATGGTGTGCTTGCCGGCGGAGAGCTTGAGGTGCGAGTCGTCGTCGTCGACGTCCTTGGCGAGACAGACCTCGACACCGCCGACCGCGGTGGTCAGCGTCTTGACGGCGTTGAAGTCGGCCATCATGAAGTGGTCGACCGTGATGCCGGTGACCGCCTTGACCGTGTCCATCGTGCAGCCGGGGTTCCGGCCCTCCTGGCCGAGGCTGGTGTTGAAGCGGACGTCCTCCGAAGGCTGGATGACCTTCTCGGTGCCGTCCTCCTGCTTCGACCTGCACTCGGGGATGTCGACGATCAGGTCGCGCGGGATGCTCATCGCGGTCGCGTTCGTCCGGTCCTTGGCGACGTGCAGCAGGATGTTCGTGTCCGCGTGCCCGACGCTGTTCTTGTCGCCGTATCCCTCGTTGCCGGAACCGGTGCGCTTGTCGGTGCCGATGATGAGGATGTTGAAGGCCTCGTCCTTGCTGAAGCCGTCCTTGGCGGAACCGCCGACGTCCTCGGTCTGGACATTGCCCTCGAGGTGCTTGAGGTAGGCGTACGCGGCGCCCGAGACGGCCACCAGGACCAGCGCCATGGTGCCGCCGGTCCAGAGCACTATCTTCTTCGCCTTCGATTTCTTGGGCGGCCTGTTGCGGCCGCGCCTGCGCCCCGGCAGGGGCTCCGGCGGCTCGGCGCGCCGACGGCGCGGCCCCGGTACGTCGGGGCCGGGTTCCTCACGGTCCCGTCCCGGTGCGTCACGGTCCCGGCCCGGTGCCGCGCGGTCCCGTCCCGGCGCGCTTCGGGTGCGCGTGGCCGCGGAGGGAGAGCCCCTCCGCGGTCGCGGCACGCCCGATTGCGCTCCGGAAGGGGGCAGTCGCAGTTCGTATTCACCGGTGTTCGGGTTGAGCACCCACTGGTCTGCGGGGTCGATGTCGTCCGCCCGCCCACGGCCTTGCGCGTCCACGGTTGTCTGAATCCTCCGTCGGGGCCACGCGGCGCCCTTTTCCCCCTCAAAAGGCGCTCGGGTCTCGGTCAAGCAGTGCGCGACCCCCAGGACGGACCTCGTGGCCGGGTGCACCGGATCGCTCACACTATCCGCCCAGTTCAGCGTCCAGCGACGGCCGTGACAAATTCAACGTTCCTACAACCGGGCAATCCGCCCTATTTTCAGAGACTTCTTAGCTCAGCTGTTCCCCGCCTTGGTGTGCGCTTTACCCGCAGGCGTCCTGCGCCGCCGTGTTGCCTCGGAAAGTCGGGGCCGGATCGGGTGTGCCGGAGAGGCGGGCACCCCCTATTGCCGTCGACATTCCGTCGCCGTTCGACTCCTCTTCGTAATCGCGCGAGGAGTTTCCGTACAGGCTTACGGAATGCGGCGCCTGGCCCTGGGCGGGTCGCGCCGGCGGTTCCTTCACGACCACGACGGGCTTGTCCGCGCGCAGCCGCTTGAAGAGCCGGGCCGCCGCGGGCTCCATGAGCTGATCACGGTTGGCGTTGAGGACGTAGGACGTCCGGGGCACGGTCAGGAACTGGATGCTGTCCGTGGGGATGTCGCGCAGGCCGCGGACGAGGTCGTACAGGCCGCGCAGGCTCGCCAGCCCCGGGTCGGTGGTCAGCGACGAGGTGGCCGCGTCCAGCACCGGATACAGCTTCGCCGGGTTGAGCAGGACGTCGTCGCTGCGCACCTTGCTGATCAGCGCGCCGAGGAACTTCTGCTGGCGGTCCATCCGGTCGGTGTCGCTGCCGTTGCCGATGCTCTTGCGGGCGCGTACGTAGCCGAGCGCCTGCTCGCCGTCGAGGACGACCTTGCCCGCGGGCAGGTTCAGCTTCGCCGCCTTGTCGTGGATCGGCTTCCGCAGGCACACCTGGACGCCGTCCACCGCGTCGACCATGTCCTTGAAGCCGTGGAAGTCCACCACCATGTGGTGGTCGACGCGGATGTTCGTGAGCTTCTCGACGGTCCGGATCGTGCAGGCCGAGCCGCCCACCTCGAAGGCGTAGTTGAACATCGCGAACATGGGGTCGGTGCGGGTCCCGTCGGGGCGCCGGCAGCCCGGCACGTCCACCATCAGGTCGCGGGGCAGCGACATGGCGGTCGCGCTGCGCCGGTTCGCCGCGAGGTGCAGCAGGATCGTGGTGTCGGACCGTTCCGTCCCCGAGTCGCGGCCGTACTTCTTGTTGCCGGCCCCCGAGCGCGAGTCGGACCCGATCAGCAGGATGTTCTGCGCGTCGCGCACGAGCGCGGTGGGCCGTTCCCTCTCGTACCGGGCGAGCTCGGCCGCCGTGTCGTTGTCGGCCCTGATGTTCCCGTTCAGCTTCTCGTACGCGGCCCAGCCGACCGCCACGGCGCCCAGGACCACCACGCTCACCCCGGTCGCCGTCCAGCGCAGCCAGCGCCGCCGCCGGCGTCCCGCCCCGGTGGGCGACGCTCCCCGCTCCCGCTCCTCGGGATTTCCGGAGGGAGTGCCCGCGGTGTCGGTCACGTCGGGACCACCACCCCTCATGGCGTACGAACGGGTCCTGCTGTTCCTACGACCATGTCCCGGCGCGGCGGGTGAGGGGGGCCGATGATGGGCCGAACGGGCGACGCCCCCGGCGCGGACGATGCCCCTAGAGGGCCACACCGGGAGGCGGGCACCCCTTGAGGGCCCGTCTTCCCGGCCCGTCTTCCCGGCCCGTCCTACCGGGCCGTCGCGGTCACCCGCTCGCTCTCGATCCGCCGGGCGAGCGCGTCGTCGTCCAGCCCGCCGAGATTGCGGCACAGCACCACGGACCCGCCGGTCGCCAGCGGCGCGTACAGGCCCGCGGTCACGCCCTCCCAGGTGTCGTACGAGAGCGCCGACAGGATGCGTGAACCGGGGCCCGTCAGATCCAGGCCCGGGGCGTCGGCGCGGGCCTGCTCCACGACCTCGGCGCCCGTGTACGCGGCCCCGGCGACGATCAGGGCCCGCTCCTCCGGGTCGACGGGCGCGTACGGCGCGAAGCGGTCGCCCTGGCTCGGCACCTCGACGGCGTAGTCGGCGTATCCCGCGGGCGGCGTCGGGAAGCGGCGGCCGAGCGGCGCGAGCGAGAGGGCGACGCGCTCACCGGAACAGGCGAGCCCGGCGTCGAACCGGCCGGGGCCCGCCACGACGTGGTCGGCGGCCGCCGGGTCACCGCCGAGATCCGCGACGACGCCCACCGAGGAACAGGCGAGCAGCCACACCGCCGTCTGCCAGTGCGCGGGCAGCAGCAGCGCGACCCGCTCACCGGGCTCGGCGGACATCTCGCCCTGGAGCAGGTTGGCGGTCTTGGCCACCCAATTGGCGAAGGTGGCCACGGACAATTCGACCCGTTCGCCCGTCGCGTCGTCGTAGAAGGTCACCAAAGGACGTGCGGGGTCCTCGGAGAGCGCGGATCGCAGCAGGTCGGCAGGGGTGCGGTCGGTGGCTTTCACGCGAGCAAGCGTACGCGGGGACGCCGCGCGGCACGGGCGGCGCGCACCACCGGTTCGGCGGAGCGCGTCCGACGGTCCGTCAATTCCGCGATGGACAGATATGTATGACTATGTCCAGGATCAGGAGCATGCGTGGATTCCTTGCTTCCTCGGTCGGCGTCACCTGCGCGGCCGCTCTCGCCCTTCCGCTGACCCTGCCCGCCACCCCGGCCGAGGCCGGGCCGTCGACGCTGACATCGGAGGCCGCCGCCCCCGGCAGCACCCAGTCCCTGCCCCTCGTCCCTCTCAGCCGTAAACGGTCTCTCGGCCCTGCCGCACCGACCCAGGGCCTGACGCGCCGGAACGTAAGGCCCTTCTCCCTGGTCGGTGTCGTCTGGGACGACCCGGGCAGTGAGCTGAACGGCCGTGTCCAGGTCCGTACCCGGGCCGTCGGCACCGGTGACTGGTCGGACTGGCAGGACGTCGAGGCCCACAACGACGAGCACGCCGCCGACCCGGACACCGCCGAGAGCGCGTCGAGCCGGGTGCACGGCTCCACCGCTCCCCTGTGGGTCGGGAACTCGGACGGCGTCGAGGTCCGCGTCGAGGCGGAACGGGCGGCGTGGGACGCCGGAGAGGCTTCGGAGCCGGAGGACGACGCCGGAGGCGGCCCCGAGTACGGACGCGAGGCCGCCCCGGCTGCCGCGTCGCTGCCCGGCGGCCTGCGCCTCGAACTGGTCGATCCCGGCGGAGATCCCCCGAGCCGGGACGCCCGGACGGCCGGACGGGCCGGGGGCGCGCCCTCGGGCCTGCGCGCCAGGAGCGCGCACCCGGGCGTGACGGGCGGCGGCGGCGCGAAGGCCACCGTGATCCCCGCGCTCTCCCGCGAGGAGACCGCGCGCACGTACTTCTCCGACGGCACGGACCAGCGGCGCGCGACGCCGTACATCGGCCCGCGCCCCCGCATCATCACGCGGCACGGCTGGGGCGCGAACGAGAATCTGCGCGAGCGCGGCTTCCTCTACACGAAGACGGTCAAGGCGGCCTTCGTGCACCACACGGCGTCGGGCAACAAGTACAGCTGTTCGCAGGTGCCTTCGATCATCCGCAGTATCTACCGCTACCACGTGGTGAGCAGCGGCTGGCGCGACATCGGCTACAACTTCCTCGTCGACAAGTGCGGCAACATCTACGAGGGCCGCGCGGGAGGCGCCGCGAAGGCGGTCATGGGCGCCCACACCCGCGGGTTCAACACGAACAGCATGGGGATCGCCGTGATCGGCACGTTCGGCGCCACGAAGCCGACCGACTCCGCGCTCAAGGCCGTCTCCCGGCTGACGGCATGGAAACTCGGTCTGTACGGAGCCAATCCGCGTGGCAAGACATACCTGAAGTCGGCCGGTGGCAATCTCTACCGAAAAGGAAAGAACGTACGACTGAACGTGATCTCCGGCCATCGGGACGGGTTCGCCACGGAGTGCCCCGGACGGCTTCTCTACGGCAAGCTCGGCTCCGCCAGGACGACCGCGGCCCGCTACCAGGGCCGTTAGAAACGCCGTACGGCAGCCAGGAACGGCCCGGTCGGCGACGGACCGGCCGGGCCGCGCCGGCCAGGGATCACCCGACGTCACGGCAGAGGCCCGTCGAAGGACACCGCACGGCCATCGAGGGCGCCATCGAACGGTCTGCATACACTGGCCGGCCGAAAGACAGTTCGGCCGGTCCCGGCAGGAAGCAGAGACGACAGGTGACAGAAGCGATCCTCCTGGTCGGCGGCAGAGGCACCCGGCTGCGCCCGCTCACCGTGCGCACACCCAAGCCGATGGTCCCGGCGGCCGGGGTCCCCTTCCTCACGCACCAGCTCGCGCGGGCGCGCGCGGCGGGCGTCGAGCACATCGTGCTGGCGACCTCCTACCTCGCCGAGGTCTTCGAGCCGTACTTCGGTGACGGTTCCTCGCTGGGCCTCCACATCGAGTACGTCACCGAGGAGGAACCACTGGGCACCGGCGGCGCCATCCGCAACGTTGCCTCCCGGCTGCACTCGGGCCCCGACGACCCGGTCCTGATCTTCAACGGCGACATCCTCACCGGCCTGGACATCCCGGCGCTGGTGGCGGCCCACGAGACGACGGGCGCGGAGGTCTCCCTGCACCTCACCCGCGTGGAGGACCCGCGCGCGTTCGGCCTGGTCCCCACCGACGCCACCGGGCGCGTCACGGCCTTCCTGGAGAAGCCGCAGACCCCCGAGGAGATCGTCACCGACCAGATCAACGCGGGCGCGTACGTCTTCCGCCGCTCGGTCATCGACACGATCCCCGCGGGCCGCCCGGTCTCGGTCGAGCGCGAGACCTTCCCGGAGCTCCTGGCCACCGGCGCCCACCTCCAGGGCATGGTGGACTCCACCTACTGGCTGGATCTGGGCACCCCGCAGGCCTTCGTCCGCGGCTCCGCCGACCTGGTGCTCGGGCGCGCTCCGTCCCCGGCGGTACCCGGCCGCTGCGGCGACCGTCTGGTCCTGCCCACGGCCACGGTGGCCCCCGACGCCAAGCTCACCGGCGGCACGGTGGTCGGCGAGGGTACCCGCATCGGCGAGGGCGCCCGGATCACCGGCAGCACGGTCCTGGCCGGCGCGGTCGTCGAGCCCGGTGCCGTCGTCACCGACTCCTTCGTCGGCGCCGGCGCCCGCATCGGCGAACGCACCGTCCTGACCGGCACGGTCATCGGCGACGGCGCGGTCGTCGGCCCCGACAACGAACTCCGCGAGGGAGTCCGCGTCTGGTGCGACGCCCGGATCCCGGCAGCAACGCTCCGCTTCTCCTCGGACCAGTAGAACCACCACCTCGCCGGAGGGGCAGCCCCCAGCCCTGGACCCCAGCCCCTCCGGCATCCTCTCGCCCACACGGGCGGATGCCAGTCCCTCGGGATCTCCTCGCCCACACGGGCAGGTTCCAGCCCTCCGGCGCCCTTTCGCCTGCACGGGCAGATTTCAGTCCCGCGGCGTCCTTTCGGCCGCGGGGCAGATTTCAGCCCCTCCGGCGTTTGAGGAGCGGGGTCTGGGGCGGAGCCCCAGGTACGGGAAGGGCAGGGGCGGAGGGGGCGAAATCCCGCTTGTGCTCAGGCATGACCGCCGGGGGCGACGCAAGCGGGGCGGCTGGAGACGGCGGACGCCAGACCCGCCAGGCCCGCCTAGAGCAGCCCGATGTCCATGCGAGGCATCTTCGGCGCGCGCCGAGGCGGAGTACGCCCGGCCAGCAGAATCAGCCGAGCGGCCCGATGCCGCTGCCCGGCATAGGGCTCCAGCAGCTCCAGCATGACGGAGTCGTCCGCGTCCCGGTCCCCGGCCAGCGCGTACCCGATGATCCCCGGCAGATGCAGATCCCCCACGGTCACGGAATCCGCCGACCCATGACTGCGCTGCACGACCTCCGCCGACGTCCACGGCCCGACACCGGGCACCAGCTCCAGCCGCCGCCGCGCCTGCACGGGATCGAACCCGACGGCCTCCTCCAGCCGCGCCGCGACCCGTACGGCCCGCAGGATCGTGGCGGCCCGCTTGTCGTCGACCCCGGCCCGGTGCCACTCCCAGGACGGGATCAGCGCCCAGGTCCGCGGCGCCGGCATGACGTACATCCGCTCGGGAGCGGGCCCCGGCGCGGGTTCCCCGAACTTCCGCACGAGCAGCCGCCACGCCCGGTACGCCTCGTCGGTGGTGACCTTCTGCTCCAGGACGGACGGGATCAGCGACTCCATGACGAGCCCGGTCCGCACCAGCCTCAGACCGGGCCGCCGGTGCCGGGCGAGCGCGACCAGCCGGTGCCGCGGCTCGAAGGCCTCGGGATCGTCGGCGGCGCCGAGCAGGTCGGGGAGCCGGTCGAGCAGCCATTCGGCTCCAGGGCCCCAGGCCTCGCCCCGGACGACCCCGCCGCGCAGAGCGACCCGCAGTGTCCCCGGCCCGGCGGGCGTACGGCTGGTCCGCCACACGGAGCCGTCGGGCGTCGTACGGAACGTCGGATCACCCGGTCCGCGCCGCAGCGGCCCGAGCACGAGCCCGAGGTCCAGCGGCCAGGCGGCTGTCCAGGTGCGGACGTGTCCGGGCCCGGCCGCCTGGCGGGGCACTCCGCCCGGCGCGTCGCCAGGAGTCCCACCGGGCACCACGACATGCCCGCCGCGCACGGTCGTACGCGTCGGCCGGGGAGCGAAACGTCCAGACACGGATGAGGTCCTAGAGATTCTCGGGCTGCCCTACGAGAGTAGGCGCTCCCCCCACGACACGGTGTCCGGACACAGAGGACGAACCCCCCGAACCAGAACCCACGCCAGACCAGCACCCACGACGAGCCGACCCGCCACCCACGAGGCACCCAGCCCACCACCCACGACGAACCCGGCCCGGCACCCACGCCGGAACGCAACCGCCACCCACTAGGGACCCGGCCCGGCACCCACGGGGGACCCGGACCGATACCCAGGAGGGACCCGGCCCGCCACCCACGAGGGAATCGCACCGGCACTCACGACGACCCGGCCGGGCACCCACGCCGGAACGGAACCGCCGCTCACGAGGGACCCGGCCGGGCCCCCACGCAGGGCCGGAGGGCCACTTACAGGGCCGGAGGGCCACCATCCCCCGCTCAAGGCACCCCCGGTAGAGGCGCCCCGCCCGCTCAAGGCACCCCCGGCAGAGGTGCCCCGCCCGGCCAAGGCACCCCCTGGTCAAGGCGCCCCCGCCAGAATCAGCGCAGCTCGATGAACGCGGCGCCGTCCCGCTCCGGCCGGGCTCTCGGCTCCTCCGCCGCGTGCCCGACGGCCACGGCCCCCATCGGGTCCCAGTTCTCCGGCAGTTCCAGCACCTCACGGACGACGTCACGGCAGAACATCGTCGACGACACCCACGCGGAGCCCAGCCGCTCCCCGGCCAGCGCGACCAGGAAGTTCTGCACGCCCGCCCCGGTGGCGACCACGAACATCTCGCGCTCGGCGCCGTCCCGCCGTCCGTCGCCGTAGGTGTGCGAGCCGTCCATGACCAGGCACGGCACCACGAGGTACGGCGCCTTGCGCAGCACGTCGCCCCTGCGGACCCGTCTGGCGATGGACTCCTCGCTCTTCCCGTCGGCGCGCAGATCCGCGATCCACGCGTCCCGCATGGCGTCGAGCAGCCGCGTCCGCGACCCGGCGGACTCCAGGAGCACGAACCGCCAGGGCGTGGTGTGGTGCGGCGCGGGAGCGGTCACCGCCGCCGCGACCGCACGGCGCACGGCGCCCGGGTCGACGGGCTCGTCGGTGAAGGCCCGCACCGTACGCCGCTGGGTCACGGCCTCCCGTACGGCCTCCGAGGTGCCCAGCCGGAACATGTCGTCCCGCGCGTCGCGCACCATCGCCCGCGCGCCCGTGTCCTCCTCGTCGGTCACCAGATGCGCCAGACCGCGCACGACGGCGACGGGCAGCCCGGAAGCCTTGCCCTTGACCAGGTCGCCGGCGGCGGCGAGTTCGTCGGCCGTGGCCACGACGGTCGCGCTCAGCGGGTTGCCGTGCGCGTCGGTGCGGCCGCGCAGGTCGTCCAGCACCCGCACGCCCGCGGCCCCGATGGCGACATCGGTGAGCCCGGTGCGCCAGGGCCGGCCGAAGGTGTCCGTGATCACGACACCGACGTCCACGCCGAGGGCGTCCCGCAGTCCCGCACGGATCGCCCGCGCGGAGGCGTCGGGGTTCTCGGGCAGCAACAGCACTGTCCCGGCGGGGGTGTTGGAGGCGTCGACCCCGGCGGCGGCCATCACGAGACCCTGCCGGTTCTCGACGATCCGCAGCGCGCCGCGCCGTGCCACGACCCGGACGGTCTCGGCGTCGATGGCGGCCTCCCGGTCGGTGGCCTCGACCATCCGGCCCTCGGCCTTCGAGACGATCTTGGAGGTGACGAGCAGCACGTCCCCGTCCACGAGTCCGGGCCCGGCCGTCGCGATGAGCTTCGCCAGGTCGTCCCCCTGACGCACTTCGGGAAGCCCGTCCAGTGCCCAGACCCGGTAGCCCGCGCCGGCGGGCCGCTCCCGGGGTTCCCCGCCGGTCTGTCCTCCCGCGCGTCCCGCCTCGCCGCGAAAGGCCGCGTCCATGGTGCTCACGGCGTCCGTACCTCCTCCGCCAGTGCCAGCGCCTCCCGCGCCATGCGCGCCGTCGCGTCGAGGTCGGACATCATCAGCGGTACGGCCCGGCAGCGGATGCCGGCCGCCTCGACGCGCTCCACGACGGAGGCGTCGACCGTGTCGACGAGCCAGCCGTCCAGCAGGCCCGAGCCGTAGTGCTCGGCGACCGCGGCGGCGGTGGACTCGACGCCCACCGCGGCCAGCACCTTGTCGGCCATGCCCCGCACGGGCGCGTCACCGACGATGGGGGAGAGGCCGACGACCGGGACGCCCGCCTCGGCGATGGCCTCGCGGATGCCGGGCACGGCGAGGATGGTGCCCACGGAGACCACGGGGTTGGACGGAGGGAAGAGGATGACGTCCGCCCCGGCGATGGCCTCCAGCACCCCGGGAGCGGGCTTCGCCTGCTCGGCGCCGACCGGCACGATCGCCTCGGCCGGCACGGAGGCCCGCAGCCGCACCCAGTACTCCTGGAAATGGATCACCTTGCGCTCGCCCGCGGCCCCGGCCGGGTCACCCTCCGGCAGCGTGACGGCGACATGGGTCTCGACCCGGTCGTCGGACATGGGGATGAGACGCACGCCCGGCTTCCACCGGTCGCACAGGGCTTCCGTGACGGCGCTGAGCGGATAGCCCGCGCCCAGCATCTGCGTCCGCACGATGTGCGTCGCGAAGTCCCGGTCGCCGAGCCCGAACCACTCGGGTCCCAGCCCGTACGCCGCGAGCTCCTCCTTCAGGTGGAAGGTCTCGTCGGCCCGCCCCCAGCCCTGCTCCTCGTTGATGCCGCCGCCGAGCGTGTACATCACCGTGTCGAGGTCCGGGCAGACCTTCAGCCCGAAGAGGTGGATGTCGTCGCCGGTGTTGCCGATGACCGTGATGTCGGCGTCCGGCACGGCCCGCTGGAGACCACGCAGGAACCGTGCACCACCGATACCGCCTGCCAGAACCACAATGCGCATGGGGTTCAGTCTCGCAGGCGGGTACGACAACGTGTCAGCCGGTTGCTAGACCCCGGTGACGGCGGGCCGCTCTCCGGCGCGATCGCGTCACACGGTTTCGGCGACAGCGCAACGCGCCGCGTGCATCGGCATCTCGGTGAGGCCCGGGTAGTAGATGTGCAGGCTGACGGCCGGTTCGAGCGCGTCGTTGACGACCTCGTGGACATAGCCGGGCGCGAACACGCGCTGCGCGCCGGATCCCAGGGCGCGCGTGCCCCGCTCGGTGTGCTCGGTCAGCGCGCCGTCCAGGACGGTCAGTACGCCGGAGGATCCGCCGTGGTCGTGCAGCCCGCTGCCCTGTCCGGGCACCCAGGACAGGAGCCACACCTCGTAGCCGGGCCCCGTGCGCAGCCGGTGGTACCAGCGCGAGGAGGCGTCGTAGCGGACGAGGTGTTCCCACTGGGACCGGTCGGCGGCGATGGAGCGCGCCAGGCCGGCGAACTCGGCCACGGTGGAGGGGTGTTCGCGCGGCGGCTGGAGCAGGTGCGGGACTTCGAGGATGTCGCCGGCGATCTGGAGGTCGTTGTCGCTGTTCATGGATGCGGTGGTTCCTCGGCGGGAGAGTGCTGGGGTGTCGCTGGCCGTTTCCGCCCGGGTCGCGGGCGGGGATTCCGCCCGGGTGGGGAGCGGGGAGGAGCCCTGGTGCGGGCAGTGGCCCCGGTGGGGGCGGGATGCGCCTCAGTGGCGGCGAGGCAGCCGGAGCGCGGTAGGGCTCAACAGCTGGAACAGCAACAACAGCTACAGCGCGCGTGGGCAGCACCGAGGGACCCGGCGGTGCGGGTCGAGGTGGTTGCCAAGTGCGCGAGCATGCCCACAAGGACACCGGTTCACACCTCGACTGTCAACTGCATGTCCGGTATGTGGGAGATGTTTCACCTCATCCGGTTCATCTGGCAGGCGAAAGGTTTGTTCAGGCGACTCCCCGGACACATGGCGCACAACCGGGTGAACAAACCTTGCCGCGGACCCGTGATCTAAATGTGATCAGATTCGCTTCGGGGTCTGCGTCGGAACGAGATCGAACATCTGGACGTCCCCCTCTGTGAGGAGACGGGCGTCTGACCTGGACCTCTTGGGCTGTCAGGGTTTATGCCGATTTGAACACTTTCCGCATACCCTTGGTTCCGCAGAGTGAATAAGGGGCCCAATAGCAGATCTCGGCTTGACTGGCCCGGATCGGCACACTTGTAATTTCACTCGTGTCGTTCAGCCGGGATCGGTAACGGCAGCATCACGGGGACGCGAAAGACAGACGAGGGGCGCACATGACCGAGCTGGTGCAGCAACTGCTGGTCGACGACGCGGACGAGGAACTCGGCTGGCAGGAGCGCGCGCTGTGCGCCCAGACCGACCCCGAGTCCTTCTTCCCCGAGAAGGGCGGCTCCACCCGCGAGGCCAAGAAGGTCTGCCTCGCCTGCGAAGTCCGCTCCGAGTGCCTCGAATACGCGCTCGCCAACGACGAACGGTTCGGCATCTGGGGCGGTCTGTCCGAGCGGGAACGACGCCGCCTGAAGAAGGCCGCCGTCTGAAAACCGTCGCACGGAGAAGCGGACGCGGAACACCGGTGGCACCCGCGGGTGCCACCGACCAAACGGCACACACTCTTACGTAAGGAACGGTCCGTCGCGTGTGGGTTATCCACAGGCGGCGGGCCGCCGTCTTTCCCAGCCGTTAGTGTGGGCCCTCGTCCGAGACGTCCCGCTGTCCCCGCCGGACACAGACGTCCACCGCAGTCCATCGAACCGGGGCCCGTACCTCGATGTCCGTGCACAGCCTTTCGGCAGCCAGTAACGACGCCGCTGCCGCTCCTGAGTTTCCGCGCCACGTGGTGACCGCGGTGCTCGTCTCCCACGACGGCGCCCGCTGGCTGCCACAGGCGCTCGCCGGGCTGCTCGGCCAGGACCGCCCCGTGCAGAACGCGGTGGCGGCCGACACCGGCAGCGCGGACGAATCCGCCCAGCTGCTCACCGAGGCGCTCGGCGCCGACCGCGTGCTGCACCTGGCGCGGCGCACCGGCTTCGGCCAGGCCGTCGAGGAGGTGTCCCGCACCGCCCCCGAACTGACCCCGGACGACCTGCCCTACCTCAAGCGTCCGAGCGGCTGGGACCCCGTCACCCGCAGCTGGCGCGACGACGCCTACGACATGCCCGACCTCCCGCACGGCGAGCCCGAGCAGTGGCTCTGGCTGCTGCACGACGACAGCGCCCCCGAGCCCGACGCGCTGGCCCAACTGCTGCGCGTCGTGGAGAACGAGCGGGAGCTCGGCCAGGACGTGGCCGTCGTCGGCCCCAAGCTCCGCGGCTGGTACGACCGCAAGGCGCTCCTCGAGGTCGGCGTCACCATCGCCAACTCCGGCCGCCGCTGGACCGGTCTGGACCGACGCGAGCAGGACCAGGGACAGCACGACCACGTCCACCCCGCGCTGTCCGTGTCCACCGCGGGCATGCTGATCCGGCGCGACGTCTACGAGGAGCTCGGCGGCTTCGACCGCCGGCTGCCCCTCATGCGCGACGACGTCGACCTGTGCTGGCGCGCCCAGGCCGCCGGCCACCGGGTCCTCGTCGCCCCGGAAGCCGTCGTACGGCACGCCGAGGCGGCCTCCCGCGAGCGCCGCGCCGTCGACTGCGTGGGCCGCACCGCCGCCTCCCCGCACAAGGTCGACAAAGCGGGCGCCGTCTACACCCTCCTCGTCAACGCCCGCACCGCGCAGCTCCCCTGGATCCTGATCCGCCTCGTCCTCGGCACCCTGCTGCGCACGCTCGCCTACCTCGTGGGCAAGGTCCCCGGGCAGGCCGTCGACGAGATCCGCGGCCTCCTGGGCACCCTGCTGCGCCCCGAGCGGATCATCGCCGGACGGCGCAGGCGCGGCCGCCCGCAGGTCGACAAGGGCGAGCTGCGCCCCCTGTTCCCGCCTCCGGGCGCCACCGTCAGGGCCACCCTCGAACAGGCCGCCGGCAACCTGACGAGCCGCTCCGACGCCGACGTCACCACGGGCGCCGGACGCCACGGAGGCGCCGTCGAGTCCGGACCGGGCGGCGACGACGGAGACTTCCTGGAGATCGAGCAGTTCGCCCGGATCAAGCGCATCGCGCGCAACCCCGGCCCGATGCTCTTCCTGGTGCTCCTGTTCGTCTCGCTCCTCGCGTGCCGCCAACTGCTCGGCGGCGGGGCCCTCGCGGGCGGTGCGCTGCTGCCCGCCCCCGCCGACGCCTCCGAACTGTGGGCGCGCTACCTCGACGGCTGGCATCCGGTCGGCGCGGGCTCCACCCGGTCCGCTCCGCCCTACCTCGCGCTCGTCGCCCTGCTCGCCTCCGTGCTCCTCGGCTCCACCGGACTCGCGGTCACCGTGCTCCTCGTGGGATCCGTGCCGCTGGCCGGCTTCGCCGCGTACTTCGCCTCACGGCCCCTCGTCGAGTCCCGGCTCCTGCGGGCCTGGGCGTCCGTCGCCTACGCCTTCCTGCCCGCCGCCACCGGCGCGCTGGCGGGCGGCCGTATCGGCACCGCCGTCCTCGCGATCCTGCTGCCGCTCATCGCGCGCGCGGGCGTCGCGGCGAGCGGTCTCGCGAACGGCTCCCGCGCGCGCGGCAGCTGGCGCGCGACCTGGGCGTACGCCCTGCTGCTGACCTTCACGACGGCGTTCACCCCGATCGTGTGGCCCATCGCGCTGGTCCTCGGCGTCGCGCTCCTCGTGGTGCGACGCAGGGAGATCCCCGCCTACGGGCTGCGGTTCCTGGCCCAGCTCGGCACCCCGCTGCTGGTCCTCGCCCCCTGGTCGCTGACCCTGCTGCCGTTCGGCTTCTTCCGGCAGGCCGGCCTGGACTACGGCGCGAGCACGGCCTCCGCGCTCGACCTGCTCAGCGCCGGCCCCGGCGGGCCGGGCACCGTCAGCGGACTGATGCTCTTCGGCATCGTGCTGGCCGCCCTGGCCGCACTGCTGCGCTCCGAGCGCCAGGCGGGGATCAGGACCGCCTGGGTCGTCGCCGTCGTGGCACTCGTCTTCGCGGCCCTGTCCAACCGCTCCACCTGGGCGGGACCCGCGACCCTCGTGTACGGTCTCGCGCTGCTCGCCGCCGCAGCCGTCGGCTCCGACGGGGCACGCGCGCGGGTCGCCGAGCAGAGCTTCGGCTGGCGCCAGCCGGTGGCCGCGCTCATCGCCTTCGCGTGCGCCGCGGGGCCCCTGCTCGTCGCGGCCGGATGGATCATCCGCGGTGCCGACGGACCCGTCGAGCGCCGCGACCCGGTGCAGGTGCCCGCGTTCGTCGCCGAGGAGAGCGGTACGCGCGACCAGGCCCGCACCCTCGTCCTCGACAGCAGTTCGGCCGCCAGGGTCGGCTACGTCCTCGTCCGCGGCTCCGGCGCCCGTCTCGGCGACGCCGAACTCGCCTCGGCCGGCGGCGAGAACAAGAAGCTCGACAAGGTCGTCGCCAACCTCGTGGCGGGCTCCGGCGCCGACCAGGCCGACCAGCTCGGCGGCTTCGCCGTGCGCTACGTCCTGGTCCGCAAGGGCGCGCCGCGCGAGGTGAGCCGTGTCCTGGACGCCACCACGGGCCTGTCCCGGCTGAGCCAGCAGGACGGCAGCGCCCTGTGGCGCGTCGACCAGCAGGTCTCACGCGCCGCGATCGTCCCCGCGTCGGGCGCCCCGGAGTCCATCGCCGCCGGTCCGGTCGAGGTGCACACCACGGTCCCCGCCGGTGACGAGGGCCGCCTCCTGCGGCTGGCCGACAGCGCCGACGCCGGCTGGACGGCGACCCTGGACGGCAAGCCGCTGACCCGCACCACGGTCGACGGCTGGGCCCAGGGCTTCCGGCTGCCCGCCGACGGGGGCAGGCTGGACGTCACGTTCGACGCACCGCTGAGCCACACGGCCTGGCTGTGGGCCCAGGGCACCCTCGCCCTGGTCCTCGTGGTGCTCGCCCTCCCCGGGCGGCGCCGGGACATCGACGACGACCTCCCCGAGGAGCAGCAGCCCGTAACCGCCGAGGACATGACGGGCGACGGCCGCCGCGCCCGGCGTCTGCGCGCCCAGGCCGAGGCCGAGGCGGAGTCCGGACGGCCGGACGCGGACCCGGAGTTCGACGGAGGGTTCCCCGCGGACGCCGACGAGGACGAGGACGAGGAGATCCCGGCCGTCGTCCCGCATCAGCAGGCGTACGGCGAATGGGACAGCCCGAGTTACGCGAACGCCGAGTACGACACCTACGGCGGCGAGCAGTACGAGGGACAGCAGGGACAACAGGGGCAGCAGGGGTACCCGGCGGGTACCTACCAGCAGCCGTACCAGCCGGATCCCTACCAGGGCGGCCAGTACGACCCGTACGCCTACGGCGGCACGGCGGCGTACGACCAGAACTACGGCCAGGGCTACGACGCCGACGGCAGGCCCTTCGATTCGCGGGGCCAGGGCTACGAGACGGGCGAGCAGGGCTACGACCCCGCGTACGACCCGACGCGGCCCCCGCACGGCAACGACAGTGAGCGCCCCGACGGGAGCCATCAGTGAACCGCACCACCCTGTCCCTGATCGCCGCGGCGACCGCGCTCGCCGCCGTCACCGGGTTCGCGACCCTCAAGCCGGCCGGCACCTCCGACGGCAGCGCGTCCGCCACGGCCGCGCGGCTGCCCGTGGAGCGCACCAGCCTGCTCTGCCCGCAGCCGAGCGCCTCCGACATCGCGGACACCACGTACACGTCCTTCACGCCCGTCGTGGAGGGCGCGAGCGGCAGCGGCAAGGCTCAACTCCAGGCCGCCACCGAGAAGTCGGCCGACGGGGCCGACGGGGACGACTCCTCCGACGGCAAGAAGAGCGGTGCCAAGGCCGCCAAGCCCGTCGTCCAGCCCAAGGAGCCCGGCAAGCCGGCCGCCGGCGACACCTCGGGTGCCGACGCGCCCGCCCTCGTCGGTCTCGCGTCGGGCAAGTTCGCGCCCGGCTGGACGGTCCAGGAGACCACCGAGGTCGCCGCGGGCGCCGGGCGAGGTCTGCTCGGCACCAACTGCACCGCGCCCGACACCGAGTTCTGGTTCCCGGGCGCCAGCACCGCCGCGCAGCGCACCGATTACGTACATCTGACGAACCCGGACGACGCCGCGGCGGTCGTCGACATCGATCTGTACGGCAAGGACGGCACGCTCAAGTCCACGGTGGCCGACGGGATCACGGTCCAGGCGCACGCCAGCGAACCGATCCTGCTGAACACCCTGACCGGTGATCCGCAGGCCGACCTCACCGTGCACGTGAAGGTCCGCAGCGGCCGGGTCGGAGCCGCCGTGCAGGCGCTCGACGCCAAGACCGGCGGCGACTGGCTGGCGTCCTCCGCCGACCCCGCGGGCAGTCTCGTCATGCCGGGCATCCCCAAGGACGCCACCTCCGTGCGCCTGGTCGCCTTCGCGCCCGGTGACACGGACGCCGACCTGAAGGTCCGCCTCGCCTCGCCCTCCGGGACGATCACCCCGGCGGGCAACGAGACGCTGCACGTGAAGGCCGGTATGACCGCCGCCGCCGACCTCGGGGACGTCACCCGCGGCGAGGCGGGCTCCCTGGTGCTCACCCCCACCGGATCGTCCGTGCCGGTCGTCGCCGCCCTGCTGGTGGTGCGGGGCAAGGGCGCCGATCAGGAGACCGCGTTCATTCCTGCCACCGCTCCGGTGGGCGCCCGCGCGACGGTCGCCGACAACACCGCCAAGGGGTCCACGCTCGCCGTGACCGCCCCGGGTGAGGGGGCCAGGATCAAGGTCACCGCGTCCGCGGGCAGCGGGGCCGGCACGGCCGTGTCGAAGACGTTCACCATCAAGGGCGGGACCACCCAGAACGTCGAGGTCCCCGTCCCGAGCGGTCTCAAGGGCACGTACGCCCTGACCGTCGAGCCGGTCTCCGGAGGCCCCGTCTACGCCTCCCGGATGCTCTCGGCGAACCAGGACGGCGTTCCCGCGTTCACCATCCAGGGTCTCCCGGACGACCGCGGGACGGTCTCGGTGCCGGACGCCGAACAGGACCTCTCGGTGCTGCTCAAGCAGTGACCGGGGACCGGTGATCCGCCCGGGCCGGAGCGAACGTTCCCCGGGCGGTTCTCAGTCCTCGCCGTACCGCGGGTCGACCGTCTCCGGCGTCAGGCCCAGCAGTTCCGCGACCTGCTCCACGACAACCTCGTGCACCAGGGCGGCGCGCTCGTCGCGCCCCTTGGTGCGGATCTCGATCGGACGGCGGTAGACGACCACGCGCGCGGGATGTCCCTCGCGCGCCGCGATCGTGCCGCCCAGCGGCACCGCCTCGTCGCTCCAGTTCTCGCCCGAGCGCTCCAGGCGGGGGACCTCGAGGACCATGAAGTCGATGTCGGCCAGCTGTGGCCAGCGTCGCTCCAGCCGTTCCACGGAGTCCTGCACGAGGTCCGCGAAGACCTCGGCACGGCTCGCCGAGAGCGGTACCTGGGGCGGCGCCACGGGGCCGCGCATGCCCCTGCCGTGGCGGTCACGACGACGGGGACCGGCTGCTGCGGCACGGGGGGGTACGGGGTTGTCCATCACTGACGAAGAGTAGTCCCCGCCCGGCCCGGCCGCCCGGTCCCACGCGGCGGTCGCCGGCGGCCCGGCGGCGGCCCGGCGGCCGGTGGCCCCCGGCCCGGCCCGTCTTCGAATGACGCCCGATGACCGTTCCCGTCAGGATTCGGCTCGATTCCGCATCTCTCCAAGACCGTCTCTGGCATGGCAATTGGCATGATTCGCACCAAGTAGTGACCGGATTCAGGTCTGTTCGGTATCTCGACACCCGATGTCGCCCCAGGTCAGGGTCTGATGCTCCGGAAGCGGTGTGGGGCGTCTCACAGGACGACACGGGGGGATGACCTGGGGGAGAGTCGTCGCGGCCCGCTCAAGAGTGCGGTACCGTCCAACGTCGTGAGCCTTGTACGTCGCTGTTCGCGCACCGCTTGCGGCCGTCCCGCCGTCGCGACGCTGACGTACGTCTACGCCGACTCGACCGCGGTTCTCGGCCCGCTCGCCACCTACGCCGAACCCCACTGCTACGACCTGTGCGCCGAGCACTCCGAGCGCCTCACCGCGCCGCGCGGCTGGGAGGTCGTCCGCCTCGCCGACTCCTCCGGTCCCGCGCGCCCCAGCGGCGACGATCTGGAGGCGCTGGCGAACGCGGTGCGCGAGGCGGCCCGTCCGCAGAAGCGTGCGGCGGAGGGCGGCAGCGCCCGCTCCGTGGACCCGATGGAGGTCGCGCGCCGCGGCCACCTGCGGATCCTGCGCTCGCCCGAGAACTGAGCGCTCGCCCGAGAACCGGGCGTCGCCCTCGCGGACGCGCGCGGTTCTCCGCGCCGCGCTCTCCCGCCGTACCCCGCGGCCCGCCTCTCCGCCGCACCCTTCCCGGACACCGCTTCCCGGACGCCGCTTCCGGACGCCGATTCCCTTGGGCGGCGCACACCCATTGACGTGAAATTGTCGCGGACATGACGATTCTGGTATCCGTGTGAAATCGCTTTCCGCATCGCGGAATCCGGGGAGGCGTCCGTGTGCGTCCAGGAACTGCGACCCGTCGCCGACTCGCTCGGCCTGTCCGCCCTCGTGGCGACCCTGCCCCTCCTCGTCGTCCTGATCCTGCTCGGCGGCGTCCGGCTCAAAGCCCACCTGGCGGGCCTGGCGGGCCTTCTGGCGGCCTCGCCGGTCGCCTGCCTCGCCCTACGGCATGCCCGTGGACCAGACGCTCTCCAGCGCCGCCCAGGGCGCCGCGTTCGGCCTGTTCCCCATCCTGTGGATCGTCGTCAACGCCCTGTGGGTGTACCGGATGACCGTCCGCACCCGGCACTTCGACGTCCTGCGCCGCTCGTTCGGGCGGCTGTCCGACGATCCGCGCGTCCAGGCACTCGTGGTCGCCTTCTGCTTCGGCGCGCTGCTGGAGGCCCTCGCCGGTTTCGGCGCACCCGTCGCGATCTGCTCCGTGATGCTGGTCGCCCTCGGCTTCGACCCGGTGCGCGCGGCGGTCGTCGCCCTCGTCGCCAACACCGCGCCGGTCGCCTTCGGCGCGATGGCCACCCCGGTCGTGACCCTCGCCCAAGTCACCGGCCTGCCCCTGGACTCCGTCGCCTCGCTGGTGGGCCGGCAGACCCCGCTGCTCGCGCTGGTCGTGCCCCTCGTCCTGGTCGGGCTCGTCGACGGCCGGCGCGGACTGCGCGAGACCTGGATACCGGCCCTCGCCTGCGGAGTCGCCTTCGCCGCCGTCCAGTTCGCCGCCTCGAACTACGTCTCCGCGCAACTCGCCGACATCGGCGCCTCCTTGGCCGGAGCCGCCGCCCTGATAGCCGTACCGCACGCGCGCGTGCCCGCGGCCGAGGCCGTACGGGCGTCGGTCCTGACCGGTGCGCGCAGCGAGGAACTCGACGAGAGGGACCCGCGCCGCGAAGTCGTGCGCGCCTACGCCCCGTACGCCCTGATCGTCACGGTCTTCTCGATCGCGCAGATCCCGGCCGTGAAGGACTGGCCGGCGCGGGCGACCCGGACGTACGACTGGCCCTTCCTCGATGTCGTCGGCCCGAACGGCCTGCCGGTGGGCGGGAACGTCTTCACCTGGCCGATCGTGTCGACCGGCGGCACCCTCGTGCTGCTCGCGGGGCTGTGCACGGCCGTCGTACTCGGGGTGCACGCGCGCGTGGCGGTCCGGGAATGGCTCGCGACCGTGCACGAGTTGAGGTTCTCGATCCTGACCGTGACGTCCGTGCTGGCCCTCGCCTACGTCATGAACCTCTCCGGACAGGCCGCCACGATCGGCCACTTCGTGGCGGCGGCCGGATCCGGACTCGCCTTCCTGTCACCCGTTCTGGGGTGGTTCGGTGTGGCGGTCTCCGGCTCCGACACCTCGTCGAACGCCCTCTTCGGCGCTCTCCAGGTGAGCGCGGCCCGGGAGTCGGGGCTGTCGCCCGAACTCCTCGCCGCCGCCAACAGTTCGGGCGGTGTCCTCGGCAAGATGATCTCGCCGCAGAACCTGACGATCGCCTGCGCGGCCGTCGGGCTCGACGGCCGCGAGGGCGACCTGCTGCGCAAGGTGCTGCCCTGGAGCCTCGGACTGCTGCTCATCATGTGCCTGATCGTGGTGGGACAGAGCTCGCCGGTCCTCTCCTGGATGCTGCCCTGAGCACGGACGTGCCCCGCTCCGGCCGGCCACCGCCCGCCGTCGACCCGGACGGGTAGTTTGGGGTGACCGAAGTGGACTCCTGGAGGGTTGGCCGTGACTGCTGATCTGTCGCAGCTCGTGAAGGCGTACGACGTACGCGGGGTGGTCCCGGACCAGTGGGACGAGCCGCTCGCCGAGCTGTTCGGTGCCGCCTTCGTCCAAGTGACCGGAGCCGACGCCATCGTGATCGGGCACGACATGCGGCCGTCGTCGCCCGGCCTCTCCCGCGCCTTCGCGCGCGGCGCCGCGGCGCGCGGGGTCGACGTGACCGAGATCGGCCTGTGCTCCACCGACCAGCTCTACTACGCGTCGGGCGCGCTCGGCCTGCCGGGCGCCATGTTCACCGCCTCGCACAACCCGGCGCAGTACAACGGCATCAAGATGTGCCGGGCGGGCGCGGCCCCCGTCGGCCAGGACACCGGCCTCTCCGAGATCCGCCGGCTCGCCGAGACCTGGCTCGACTCCGGCGCCGCCCCGGCCTCGGACGCCACGCCCGGAACGATCACGCGGCGTGACACGTTGGAGGATTACGCGGCCTACCTCCGCTCGCTCGTCGACCTGACCTCGATCCGCCCCCTGAAGGTCGTCGTCGACGCGGGCAACGGCATGGGCGGGCACACCGTGCCCACCGTGTTCTCCGGTCTGCCGCTGGAGCTCGTCCCGATGTACTTCGAGCTGGACGGCACCTTCCCGAACCACGAGGCCAACCCCCTCGACCCGGCGAACATCGTGGACCTCCAGAAGCGCGTCCGCGAGGAGGGCGCCGACCTCGGGCTCGCCTTCGACGGCGACGCCGACCGCTGCTTCGTCGTGGACGAGCGGGGCGAGCCGGTCTCCCCGTCCGCCATCACCGCGCTGGTCGCCGCCCGCGAACTGGACCGGAACGGCGGCGGCACGGTCATCCACAACCTCATCACCTCCTGGTCGGTCCCGGAGGTCGTCCGCGAGCACGGCGGCACCCCGGTCCGCACCCGCGTCGGCCACTCCTTCATCAAGGCCGAGATGGCCACCTCCGGCGCGATCTTCGGCGGCGAGCACTCCGCGCACTACTACTTCCGCGACTTCTGGAACGCCGACACCGGCATGCTGGCCGCCCTCCACGTCCTCGCCGCCCTCGGCGGGCAGGACGGCCCGCTCTCCGGGCTCGTCGCGGAGTACGACCGCTACGTGGGCTCCGGCGAGATCAACTCCACCGTGGACGACCAGGCGGCCCGCCTGGCCGCCGTCAGGGCCGCCTACGAGGGCCGCGAGGGCGTCGTCCTCGACGAGCTCGACGGCCTGACGGTCACCCTCGGGGACACGTGGTTCAACGTCCGCCCCTCCAACACCGAGCCCCTTCTCCGCCTCAACGCCGAGGCCCGCGACGAGGCGACGATGGCAAGGGTCCGGGACGAGGTACTGAAGATCATCAGAGCCTGACCCCCGCTCCCGCCACCGGGAGCGCGCGGTGGTCCCGACCGGCCGCCGCGACTGCCCCGGCCGGTCCGCCGTGCCCAGCAGGCTCCGCCCGACCCGGTCCGCCCGAGGCCGGGCCGGGGTGTCCGGTCACGGTGCCGGTCGGGCGGCCCCCGTCGCCGGCCGGCGCTGGGCCGGTGCGGGCGCGGACAGGAAGCGGACGCGGGCCGCGGCGACCCGCGTACCCGTTCCGCGCGCCGGGCGAACCGGTGGCGCGCCCCGGCGACAGGCTTCCCGCAGCGGTACCCTGACCAGGCCGCATCCACCGTTTCGGAAGGACACCCCATGCCGCTCGAAGCCGGCCTCCTGGAGATCCTCGCCTGCCCGGCCTGCCATGCCCCGCTCAAGGAGCAGGAGACCGAGCTGATCTGCACGGGAGCGGACTGCGGCCTCGCCTACCCGGTCCGCGACGGCATCCCCGTACTCCTGGTCGACGAGGCCCGGCGCCCCGCGTAACCGACGCATCCGCCTCGCGCACAGCGGCCCCGCGACCGCCGTACGCGAGGCGACAGCGGCGCCGTCCCCGCCCGCGGGCGGGGAGACGGCGCGGCAGGCACGACGACGAGCCACGGCACCCGAGGACGAGCGACGGCACAGCCGCCCGCACGGACGACGGCGACGCGGCCGTCCCGATCGGCGACCGGCGCACACCAGGCCGGCACCCGGTCCGACCCAGCACCGCTCGGCACCTCCCGCGAGCGACCCCGTGCAAGCGACCCCGGCGGCTCACGCGCAAGCGCCCCGGCGATCGGAGGCTACCGACCCCATGCTCGACGAATCGCTCCTCGACGATCCCGACGCGCTCACCCGGGCGGACCGGCGGGCCCTGCTCCGCGGTGCCGCCGAGGCCGGCGCCCGGGTACGCACCGCGGTCCGGCACGCCAACGAGGCGGGCATCTCCGAGCTGAAGCCCGACGGCCGCCCGCGCGCCGTCCTCATCGCGGGCCCCGGCATGGCCGCCACCGGCGTCGCCGAACTGCTCGGCACCCTCGCCGGAGCGAGCTGCCCCCTCACCCGGCTCACCCCCACGGGCGTCGCCCCCGCCGGAGGCGCCCTGCGCTGGGACCTGCCCGGCTGGGCGGGCCCCGTCGACCTCCTGCTGATCGCCACTCCCGACGGCAGCGAACCCGGCCTGGAACTGCTCATCGAGCAGGCCTACCGGCGCGGCAGCACCGTCGCGGCCGTCGCCCCCGCCGGCTCACCCCTCTCCGAGTGGGTGGAAGGCGCCCACGGCCTCTTCGTACCGATGGCGACGGCCCCGTACGAGCAGGACGGGACCCAGGCGGCCTCGGCCCCCGGCGTGCTCTGGGCGCTGCTCACCCCGCTGCTCGTCCTCCTCGACCGCACCGGCCTGGTCTCGGCCCCGCCCCAGGCGCTGCAGAAGGTCGCCGACCGCCTCGACCGCGTCGCCGAGCGCTGCGGCCCGGCCATCGCGGCCTACAGCAACCCCGCCAAGACGCTCGCCGCCGAACTGGCCGAGGCGCTCCCGGTGATCTGGACGGAGGGCACCTCGGCGGGCCCGGCCGGCCGTCGCTTCACCGCCGCGCTCGCCGAACTCGCCGGCCGCCCCGCGCTCACCGCCGAACTGCCCGAGGCGCTCGCCTCGCACAGCGTGCTGCTCGCGGGCGCCCTCGCCGCCGGCGCGGACCCCGACGACTTCTTCCGGGACCGCGTCGAGGAGGCACAGGCACTGCACGCGCGCGTGGTGCTGCTCCGAGACCGTCCCATCGGCGGGATCAGCGCCGCCCCCGCCGCCCGCGAACTCGCCCTCAGCCACGACACCGCGATCAGCGAACTCGAACCCGAGGAGGGCGGCGAACTGGAAACCCTCGCCGAGCTGATCGCCATCACGGATTTCGCCGCCGTTTACCTGGCGCTCGCTTCGGGGGCCTGATCTTGGGCGTGACCTCGCGCCCGGCGCCCGTAGAGGGTGTCCGGTCCCGCGTCCGGCGCCCCTGACACCACGCTTCCCGACCGGCGCCCGCGTCCAGCGGGCCGCGCAGCGCACGTATGGAGAAGAAGACACCGATGGACCGCCTCGACAACACCGTCCGCCCCTACGCCTGGGGTTCCACCACCGCCATCCCCCGGCTGCTCGGCCTGGAGCCGACCGGCGAACCGCAGGCGGAGATGTGGATGGGCGCCCACCCGGGCGCACCCTCGCGCACCGGGCGCGGTCCGCTCAACGAGGTCGTCGCCGAGGACCCGGCGAAGGAACTCGGCCGCGCCGCCGTCGCCAGGTTCGGCCCCCGGCTCCCGTTCCTGCTGAAGCTCCTCGCCGCCGGCGCCCCCCTCTCCCTCCAGGTGCACCCCGACCTCGAACAGGCCCGGGAGGGCTACGAGGACGAGGAGCGCCGGGGCGTTCCGATCGACGCCCCGCACCGCAACTACAAGGACGCCAACCACAAGCCCGAACTCATCTGCGCCCTCACCGAGTTCGACGGCCTGTGCGGCTTCCGCGCCCCCGAGGAGGCCGCCGCGCTCCTCGCCGCCCTCGACGTCGACTCCCTCAAGCCGTACGTCGACCTGCTGCGCGCCCACCCGGAGGAGGCGGCGCTGCGCGAGGTCCTCACGGCGGTGCTGAGCGCCGACCCGGACGACATGGCCCGTACGGTCGCCGAGACCACCGCCGCCTGCGCCCGCCTCGGCGGCGACTACGCCCCGTACGCGGGCCTCGCCCACCACTACCCGGGCGACCCCGGAGTCATCGCCGCGATGCTCCTCAACCACGTCCGGCTCCAGCCCGGCGAGGCCCTCTACCTCGGCGCCGGCATCCCGCACGCCTACCTGAACGGCCTCGGCGTCGAGATCATGGCCAACAGCGACAACGTCCTGCGCTGCGGTCTGACCCCCAAGCACGTCGACGTCCCCGAACTCCTGCGTGTGGTCCGCTTCGAGGCGGCCGACCCCGGCGTCCTGCGCCCGGAGGCGTCCCCCGACGGCGAGGAGGTCTACGCGACCCCCATCGACGAGTTCCGCCTCTCCCGGTACGTCGTCGCCGAGGGCGCCGACCCGCGCGACCTCACCCGCGAGACCCCGCAGATCCTGCTCTGCACCTCGGGTTCCGTGCGCGCCGACGGCATCGACCTGACCCCCGGAACCTCGGTCTTCGTACCGGCCGGCGAAAAGGCCGAAGTGTCCGGGTCCGGCACGATCTTCCGTGCGACAGTTGTCGCCTGACGGGATGGCGGGACCTACCTGAGGCGCGTCACCGGCGAACCGGGCTGCAAGAATGGCCTACCGCAAAGGGCGGGCAAAGTCCGGACCGGGCGGGGTACGAGGGTACGAGCGGGTCCGGACGGCGTACGAAGGGACAGCAGGAGCAGATGAGCGCTTCAGGCGGCACCAAAGCGATCGTGGCGGCACTCGGCGCCAACCTCGCGATCGCGGTATCGAAGTTCGTGGCGTTCGCGTTCAGCGGCTCCTCCTCGATGCTCGCCGAGGGCGTTCACTCGCTCGCCGACTCCGGCAACCAGGCACTGCTCCTGATCGGCGGCAAGAAGGCCCAGCGCGAGGCGACCCCGCAGCACCCGTTCGGCTACGGCCGCGAGCGCTACATCTACGCCTTCCTCGTCTCGATCGTCCTGTTCTCGGTCGGCGGCATGTTCGCCGTCTACGAGGGCTACGAGAAGATCAAGCACCCGCACGAGATCGAGCACTGGTACTGGCCGGTCGGCGTCCTGGTGTTCGCGATCATCGCCGAGAGCTTCTCCTTCCGTACGGCCATCAAGGAGTCCAACGAGCTGCGCGGCTCCCACTCCTGGTCCCAGTTCATCCGCCGCGCCAAGGCCCCCGAACTGCCCGTCGTCCTCCTGGAGGACTTCGGCGCGCTCATCGGTCTGGTCCTCGCCCTCGGCGGCGTCGGTCTCGCCCTGCTCACGGGCGACGGTGTCTGGGACGGCATCGGCACGGTCTGCATCGGTGTCCTGCTCATCCTGATCGCCCTGGTGCTCGCCGCCGAGACCAAGTCGCTCCTGCTGGGCGAGTCGGCGGGTCCGGAGGACACCGCGAAGATCGAGGCGGCGACGGTCGACGGCGCCACCGTCACCGGCATCATCCACATGCGCACGCTCCACCTCGGCCCGGAGGAACTCCTGGTCGCCGCGAAGATCGCCGTCAAGCACGACGACACGGCCGCCCAGGTCGCCACCGCCATCGACGCCGCCGAGTCCCGCATCCGCGCCGCCGTCCCGATCGCCCGGGTGATCTACCTGGAGCCGGACATCTACAGCGACGCCGAGGCGGCCAAGGGCCCGGACCCCTCCGCGACCCCCGGCGGGCCGACGCCGGCCGGCCACTGACCCCACCCGCTCGTACGCCGCCGGGGCCCGTCCGACAACTCGGACGGGCCCCGGCGGCGTTCCCGCCTCCAGCGTCCGTCTCCGCCGCCCAGGACCTCGGCCGAGTCCCTCGGCCCGGGCCTGCGGGGGCCGCTTTGTCCAAAGGCGGACTGGGGAGGGACAGCCTCACCGGTGTAGCTTGGGTGCTGAGCCAGACGTCGCTGCTGATGGCGGTCGGGCGGTCCCACCGCGGACCGGCCGAGGGAGAGAGGGCCTCCGACGGATGCGCTGCGCGCACAGGGCACACCTGTGCCCTGCCGGTGCACGTCCGTGCCCCGGTCGGGCACGCGTACGTGCCGCCGCCGCGCAGGACAGCCCTATCCACCTCGCCCCGATTCCGAGGAGCAGCTCGTATGACGACTGTCGACAACCGACAGGACTTCAAGGTCGCCGACCTCTCCCTGGCCGCCTTCGGCCGCAAGGAGATCACCCTCGCCGAGCACGAGATGCCCGGCCTGATGTCGATCCGCCGGGAGTACGCCGAGGCGCAGCCCCTCGCGGGCGCCCGCGTCACCGGCTCCCTGCACATGACGGTGCAGACCGCCGTCCTCATCGAGACCCTGGTCGCCCTGGGCGCCGAGGTCCGCTGGGCCTCCTGCAACATCTTCTCCACCCAGGACCACGCGGCCGCCGCCATCGCGGTCGGCCCGGACGGCACGCCCGAGAACCCGCAGGGCGTCCCGGTCTTCGCCTGGAAGGGCGAGACCCTGGAGGAGTACTGGTGGTGCACGGAGCAGGCGCTGACCTGGCCGAACACCCCCACCGGCGGCCCGAACATGATCCTGGACGACGGTGGTGACGCCACCCTCCTCGTCCACAACGGCGTCCAGTACGAGAAGGACGGCAAGGTCCCCTCGGTCGACACCGCCGAGTCCGACGAGCACCGCGTCGTCCTCGAACTCCTGCACCGCACCATCACGGACGGCTCGCAGAAGTGGACCCAGCTCGCCTCGGAGATCCGCGGCGTGACCGAGGAGACCACGACCGGCGTCCACCGCCTGTACGAGATGTACCGCGACGGCACCCTGCTGTTCCCGGCGATCAACGTGAACGACGCCGTCACCAAGTCGAAGTTCGACAACAAGTACGGCTGCCGCCACTCGCTGATCGACGGCATCAACCGCGCCACCGACACCCTGATCGGCGGCAAGACCGCCGTCGTCTGCGGCTACGGCGACGTGGGCAAGGGCTGCGCGGAGTCCCTGCGCGGCCAGGGCGCCCGCGTGATCATCACCGAGATCGACCCGATCTGCGCCCTGCAGGCGGCGATGGACGGCTACCAGGTCACGACCCTCGACGAGGTCGTCGACAAGGCCGACATCTTCGTCACCACGACGGGCAACAAGGACATCATCATGGCCGCGGACATGGCCAAGATGAAGCACCAGGCGATCGTCGGCAACATCGGTCACTTCGACAACGAGATCGACATGGCCGGCCTCGCCAAGATCCCCGGCATCGTCAAGGACGAGGTCAAGCCCCAGGTCCACACCTGGAAGTTCCCCGACGGCAAGGTCATCATCGTGCTGTCCGAGGGCCGCCTGCTGAACCTGGGCAACGCGACCGGCCACCCGTCCTTCGTGATGTCCAACTCGTTCGCGGACCAGACCCTGGCCCAGATCGAGCTGTTCACGAAGCCCGAGGAGTACCCGACCGACGTCTACGTGCTGCCCAAGCACCTGGACGAGAAGGTCGCCCGTCTCCACCTCGACGCGCTCGGCGTGAAGCTCACGACGCTCCGCCCCGAGCAGGCCTCGTACATCGGTGTCGAGGTCGACGGCCCGTACAAGTCGGACCACTACCGCTACTGAGCACGCCCGCCGAGCAGCGGTACCACCGCTCGGCGTCCGGATGTCAGCAGGCCCTCGCCGTCCCGGCGGGGGCCTGTCCCCGATGAGGACCTGAACGCCCATGCCCCGCGGCCGCTATTCGCTCCATGATCCGCACGATCACACCCCCCTCGCCGACGAACACTTCCACTGCGCGCCCGGCCCTTCGGGCTGGCGCTATGTCTCCCAACTCACGGCCCCCTCCGGCACGGCGTCCGACGGCCTCCCCGCGCCCGCGACGACGACGGTCACCGGCTCCGTCGACCTCGCCCTCGACGATCTCGGCCGCCCCATCCGCCTCGAACTGCACGCGGCGGGCTGGCAGGTGCGGGGCGCCGCCCTCGACGGCGTGACCTGGGTCCGCACCGATCCCACCGGGACCGAGGCCACCGAAGGCAACGTGTCCGCCCACGCCTTCACCGGCACCTCTCCCGCCTTCCTCGTCGCCACCGCCCGCCTCCTTCGCCTCACCCCTTCCGCCGCCCCCTCGGCGACCCGTGTCCGCCTCGTCGCCTTCACCGACCCGGTCCTCGCCCCGCGCACCCTCGACCAGTCCTGGGCCTTGATCGCAAGCGAAACACACGCCACCGACAACGGCCCGCTGACCGTGGACGAATACCAGGTCACAGCGCTGGACACGGGGGAACAGCACGCCGTGCACATCGCCGGCGACGTGGTGCTCGCGGCTCCCGGCATCGAACTGGAACACCTCGAGTCACCGCCGTCGGTGTTCACCTGACGGCGGTGCCGGGCCGTTCTGAGCCACCGCCGATCCGGTGGCGAGGGCGGCTACGCGGGCGGCGCGAAGCCGGTCGACGGACGCTCGTCCGGGCCGGCGTGCTCGACCGGAGCGACCGGGTTCGCCGGGGAGACCGGGTCGGCCGAACCGGCCGGAGGCGGGGCCGGCTGCTGAGGCGCGGCCCCGTACCCGGCGGGGGCCGGCCGGGTGAAGTGAGCGCCGGGTCCCGGATGGAACGGGTGGCTGACAGGAACGCCTGGCCGAGGGGGACGGCCGGCGGGCGCGCCGGGCTGCACGGGGTGGCCGACAGGCCCACCCGGTTGCCCCGGCTGCGGGAAGTGATGGCCACCGGGTGCGGGGGACGCGAATCGGCCCGGCACGGCACCGAACGTCCGACGGGCCTCGCGGGTCTGCCGCTCGTGCACGACAGCCGCCAGATACGCGCCCGCCGGTACTCCCTGCGGCGCCGGAGCCCCGGTACGAGCGGCGAGATCCACGGCGAGCCGTTCCGCCATCGCCCCGCCGATCTGCGGATCCAGTTGCCGCATCCGCGTCAGGTACTGGCGGATGGCCAGCCACAGCCCGTCCGGTACGGCGGACAGATCGAGCTCCGCGAACCGTCCCGCCAGCCAGGGCGGCGGCGCGGGAACGTACGGCATCCGTCCCACCGGAATCCGCTCCCGCACGACGAGGGTCCCCGCGAACACGTCACCGAGCCGCCGCCCGCGCTCCGACACGAGCGAAGCGATGCACGCGACGATCCCGAACGTCATCAGGATCTCGACCACCCCCACGGCACCGCGCACCAGAGCGTGCCGGAACCGGATCGGCCCGCCGTCGTCCCGCACCACCCGCAGCCCGCACGCCAGCTTTCCCAGGGAGCGGCCGTGACTGAGCGTCTCCACGGCGATCGGACCGCCCACCAGCACCAGCAGGAAACTCGCGATCGAGACGGCGATCTGCGCCGCGTCGTCCAGCGTGGCGGTCGCGGCGACCAGAGCGATGGTCACGACGATGTAGACCGCCACCGCCAAGGCCAGGTCGAGCACCACGGCAAGCGCCCGGCTCGGCAGTTTCGCGGGCCGCAGCTCCAATGCCACTGCCTCGCCCGTCACCAGCTCACTCACGCGCGCCGCCCTTCCCCTGACCTGCCCCGACAACCGCCAGTCTGCCAAGCTGAGGGCGCATCGCGCCCCAGTAGGACAAGCTGACATCCACGATGAGCCCCCGATGCGCAGCGAGGAGCAGGCAAACCGATGGACCTCGACGTCTTCGTCTCCGCCCACCGAGCCGAGTGGGACAGACTCGACGCCCTGCTGCGCCGCCAGCGCCGACTGACCGGGGCCGAGGCCGACGAGCTCGTCACCCTGTACCAGCGAACCGCCACCCATCTCTCGCTGATCCAGTCCAGTGCGCCCGACCCCCAGCTGACCGGGCGGCTCAGCCAACTCGTGGCACGCGCGCGCAGCGCGGTGACAGGCACCCGCCGAGCCTCGTGGCGCGACGTCACCCGCTTCCTGACCCACGGTTTCCCCGCGGCCGTCTACCGCTCCCGCCACTGGTGGGTGCCCACGGCGCTCCTGTCCACGGCGATAGCCGCCCTCCTCGGGTGGTGGATCGGCACCCACCCCGAGGTCCAGGCCGCCATCGCCGCCCCTGACGAACTGCGTTCCCTCACCCGCCCCGGCGGTGAGTACGAGACGTACTACTCCAGTCATCCCGCCGCCTCCTTCGCCGCCCAGGTGTGGACGAACAACGCCCAGGCCGCCGCCGTGTGCCTGGTGCTGGGCGTCTTCCTGGGCCTTCCGGTCCTCTGGGTCCTCTTCGAGAACATGCTCAACCTGGGTATCGGCATCGGCCTGATGTCGTCGGCCGGCCGCCTCGACACCTTCCTCGGCCTCGTCCTCCCGCACGGTCTGCTGGAACTGACCGCCGTCTTCGTCGCCGCGGGGACGGGACTGAAACTGGGCTGGACCGTGATCGACCCGGGCCCGCGATCCCGTCGTACGGCTCTCGCGGAAGAGGGACGCGCCGCGCTGGGCATGGCGATCGGACTGGCGCTGATCCTGTTCGTCTCGGGTGCCATCGAAGGCTTCGTCACGCCGTCGGGCCTTCCGACCTGGGCCCGTATCGGCATCGGGATCGCTGCTGAACTGGCCTTTCTTGCGTACGTCTATGTCCTCGGAGGTCGCGCGGCACGCTCCGGCGAGACCGGAGACGTCACGGCGTCCGAGCGCAGCGCCACTCTGCCCACGGCCGCCTGATGTGCGCGTGCCCCGGCTGACCTGCTAGCCTTCTCGTTACCCCAGAAAACTCGTTGACACGGGTTGAGCGGGGAGGTAGATTTGAACAGTTGCCTAGAACTGGACACATCCGGTGGCAGCAGTTAGAGTCTGCTCGCTTCTCAAAGCAATCGACACGTCGATTCAGAAGAAGCCCCTCCTGACGATTCAGAAATGGTTGCCGGTCAATCCGGCCCACGGATTCTGATAAAGTCGGAGTCGCCGAAAAGGGAAACGCGAGAGCGGATTACCTTGAAAGCACCGAGGAAATCGGGCCCGAAAGGTTCTGATAGAGTCGGAGCCGCCGGAAAGGGAAACGCGAGAGCGGAAACCTGGAAAGCGCCGAGGAAATCGGATACGGAAACGGTCTGATAGAGTCGGAAACGCAAGACCGAAGGGAAGCGCCCGGAGGAAAGCCCGAGAGGGTGAGTACAAAG
>NZ_JBIAQM010000023.1:79760-129563 GCF_042888945.1 Streptomyces sp. NPDC002698 | reverse complement strand
CCGATCAGAATCCGGCGGAGGTCGTCAAGGAAGCCACCCTCGGTCTGGGTGCCGACAACGGCTGTGAGTGCGTCGGCTACCAGGCACACGACCCCCAGGGGCACGAGGACGCCAGTCTCACGCTCAACGAACTGATCGACGCGGTCAGGTTCACCGGCCACATCGGCGTGGTGGGCGTGTTCCTGCCCCAGGACCCCGGCGGCGCGGAGGCCCAGGGCGAGCTGGAGGCCCAGGGCAAGATCCCGATCGACTTCGGCATGATGTGGTTCAAGGGGCAGCACATGGGCACAGGGCAGGCTCCGGTGAAGAAGTACAACCGGGCGCTGCGGGATCTGATCGCCGGCGGGAAGGCGACGCCGAGCTTCGTCGTCTCCCACGAACTCGGCCTGGACGAGGCCCCCGCCGCCTACGAGCACTTCGACGCCCGTGACGAGGGCTGGATCAAGGTGGTCCTGCACCCGAACGGACACGGAAACGGCCACAAGCGATAGGGAATCCGAAGGGCCGCCGTCCCGCCCCGCCGGAGAGGTCGGCCCCGGCGCCGGCCGATGCCGTGCGCGGCGCGAGCGGGGCTTCAGCCGCGAGCGGCGTTTCCGCGACTGTGAGCCCGGATCCCGCGACCTCCCCGAAGGCCCGCACCCGAGCACGCGAAGGCCGCATCGAACAGACAGCGACACGAAGTGGTGAGCGCCCTGCTCGAGCGGTAGGAAAGGACATACGCGGCGCAGGCCGGAGGCCGGTTGCGTGACACCCCGGCCCCGCTCCACCGGATGCTCGTACGGGCGAACCTGCTCAGTGTCCGTATCAAGACGGACATCGCGGTCACGACAGCCGGAGCACTGTTCGAAGCCGGGACGCGCGACAGCCGGTCGATGGCGCGGGCGACCTGGCAGGAACGTGTCGACGCGCTCGGCAAAGGCGGATACCGGCGCTGTGACGAGGGCACCTCCACCATGCTCGGTGAGGGAGCGGACCTGCTGCTCGACCAGTACGACGGTGATCTGCGGCGGCTGCGCGAGGAATCCGGCCTCGCCAAAGCCCTGCAGCGCTTTCCGGGCATCGGACCGACGGGGACCGACATCTTCCTCCGCGGCGTACAGGCCATCTGGCCGGAGGTCCATCCGTACGTGGACCGGGCATGACGGGCGGGTGGCCGGCTCTCGCTGCGCATCGGTGAGCGCAAAAGCGGCGGTGACTGTTGCCCGTTCAAGGTGGCTGTTGCCTGCTCGATCAGGGACGAGCGGTCCGAAGAATCGCACCGCCCCGGTACCGAACGACCCCGGTACCGCACAACGCGCACAGACGGTTACCTGCGCGATCAGAAGCGGAGCCCCTTGCGCCGGGCTACCGCGCGGGCACGAGCCCACGCCTCGGGGAGCTGTCGTTCCCGGACCCCCGCCGCGGTTCTCTCCTGACCGTGCAGCAGGCCCCAGGTGAAGCCGGGTTCCCCCGCAGCGTGTGCGGCGATCGCAAGACCGCGCAAGGTGTCACGGGCCACGACGCTGTCGTGCTGGGCGCCGCTCACCTGCTGTACGGCCTTGACGCGCTTGCCGAGGCGTCGAACAGGCTTGCCCAGGGCGGGGCGGGCCGACTCCGCGGCATAGCGAAGCCTCTTGGCGGCCTTGCGGGCGTGGTGGATCAGGGCATCGCGTTCCGGTCCGGACGGCGTGCCGAGCGCACGGTCCATTCGCTGACCAAGTCGCCCGTACTCCTTCCCGAGCGCCTTGACCAGGACCTTCTCCGGTTTTCCAGCCGCCTTCGCGCGCAGCGGCGGCGCCTCGGCCAGCCTGTTCAACTGCTCAAGCAGGTTCAGGTAGCGCGGCGTGGCGAGCGCGTCCAGGGTGCGTCGACGGCCCTCGGCCTGCCGTGCCGCGTCCCAGGCCTGCAGCCGTGCGTCAACCGGGCCCAGGACCAGTTCACCGGGAAGTTCCCGCACGCCGGAGGTCAGCCGCTCCCGCAGCACCTCATGGTCGCGCTCCACACCGAGTTCGGCGCCGAGCCATTTCAGATCCCGCCGAACGGGGTCGGTGACCTCACGGTCGAGGACGGATCGGTAGGAGCGCAGGCAACTGCGCAGACGGCGGGCCGTGGTGCGCATCCGGTGCACGGCGTCGGGCAGGTCACGACGCACGGCGGGGTCGAGGTCCGTGAGGGCATCCACCAACCGGCGAACGTACGTGAGTACGTGATCGCCGGCCGACCCCGGGGCGGCCCCGGCGCGCGCATCCTCCGTGCCTCCGAGGAGGGGCGTCGTCCCGGACAGGGCACGGACGACTTTCGAGGGGCCCTGTGCGCGGTCGACACCGTTCTTCCGGAGTACCTTTTCGATGGCGTCCAGGAGCGCGGGATCACCGTCATCGGCGAGTTCGACCTCCATCTCCGTCCACTTCGTGTGCGCGTCGTCGTCCAGCAGCGAGTCGGCCCGCACCGCATCCGTACTCAGCTCGGCCAGGGCGTCACCCCCGGCGCCGAGAAGATGGCGCAGGGATCGGGTGGAGCGGATCCGCATGACAGGCCGCAGCTCTGCGCCGCGGGTGCGGGAGAGAGCCAGGTCCCGCAGGTCCTCCGGGACCTCTTCTGATGACAGGGGGAGTCGGATCTCCTCCCGGGTGTCTCCCTTTAGGGGCAGCTTCAGGTGCCAGCCGGCGTCGGTGCCGCCCTTTCGGCGCCGCAGGGACGCCCTGGTGTGTGCCAGTCGCAGGTCCTCGGTGTCGTAGTAGACGGCATCCAGTTCCTGCGTCGCATGCTCTGCGAGCGAGGCGACCCGGTCCACTCCCGTCAGCTCGGGCAGCCATGAGACGTCGTTTCCCGGCGGCGCCGCGTATGTGCGTTCTGTCTCTCGTGTCGAATGGGCCATACAGATCGCGTTGACACATTCCCTGGTCTCAAACTCGACGTACGCCACTTCGCGGCTTCACCTTCGCGCGCGTGGTGGATCGGAGGCGGGCGGAGATCCGTAGCGTTCCAGCAGCCAGGTGACGGCGCTGTGGTCCAGGCGGCCCGAGGACGCGCACCGAGCCGATGCCGGCGAGGCGATTCGTACCGTGGAGACGGCCTTCACGGGTGTGGAACCGGCGGGCCGCGGTGAGATCGACGGCCCACCGGTCCGCCTAGGTCTGCAGTGGAGGACTGTCGTCGCGAGGCATGCTCGACGGCGCGAACACGTACCACTTCGTCACGGTGAGGCGTGTGGACGGCCCGTTCATGAAGGTGCGCATCGACCGTGGGCTGTGGAAGTCGATCGGGGTCGGCGATCGCATCGTGAAGGAGCCGGGAAGCGGCCCGGTCAAGGCATAACCCCCCAAGGCGCTGGACGGAGAACAACACCCAGGTCCTCCTCGTCGATGGCCTGGCCGCATTGCTTCTTCTCCAGGTCCTCGACCTCGCTGCGCGTCTGCGGCACCAGAGCTGCGCGCATCGCCGCCCGGTCGCCTCCGCGGACAGCCCGCTCGAAAGCCGCGGCTGCGTCGGAGGCGGCATCAACACGCCGGCCGGGGGCACAGACGCTGAGGCCGTCAATGAGAGCGTCATGCCGCGGGGTTCCGACGTGAAGCGTGAGCGTCAGTACGAGCACATCGAGGAAAGCGCCGAGAAGCGCGGCACCTCCGAAGGGTGGGCGAAGGAGATCGCGGCGCGCACGGTGAACAAGGAGCGTGCCCGCTCGGGAGAGTCGAAGCTGGCGAGCAAGACCTCCACGAAGGACCCGAAGTCCGCCTCCCAGCGCGGCGGTGAGCGTTCCCACAGTGGTTCCCGGGGGCCGACGAGGGGCCATCTGTACGCGGAGGCGAAGAAGCGCAACATCGACGGCCGTTCGTCCATGAACAAGAAGGAACTGGCCAAGGCCCCCTCGGCCGCTGACCGGCCGGCGCAAAGCCGGCCCCAGCACGCGGCCGGTAAGACGTCCTCGCGTGCGCCGGCCGAGTAAGGGGTCCTAACAAAGGCGTTGGACGTGCCGGTGGGTGATCAGGCAGGTGGCGAGGCCGAGGAAGGCCTCGTGGATGTCGTCGCGTCGCTCCGAACGGATCCGCAGTCGTCGGAAGCCGTGCAGCCAGGCGATCGTGCGCTCTACCACCCAGCGGAAAACGCCCAGGCCGGAGCCGTGTTCCACGCCTCGTTCGGCGATGACCGGGCGGATGCCGCGGTCCCAGAGCAGGCGGCGGTACTTGTCGTGGTCGTAGGCGCGGTCGGCGAGCAGGGCATCGGGTCTGCGTCTGGGCTGGCCGACGACGCCTGCTACCGCCGGAATCTTGTCCAGCAGCGGCAGCAACTGCGTGACGTCGTTGCGGTTTCCGCCGGTCAGCGACACCGCGAGCGGGATGCCCCGGGCGTCGGTGACGACGTGGTGCTTGCTGCCCGGCCGCGCGCGGTCGACCGGGCTGGGTCCGCTTTTGGGCCCCGCCGGGCCGCTCGCACGTGGGAGGAGTCGATCACCGCCCGCGACCAGTCCAGCTGCTTCGCGGCCCGCAACTTCCTCAGCAGCACCAGATGCAGTTGATCCCACATGTCGGCTTCGTTCCACGCGGCCAGGCGCCGCCAGCAGGTCATGCCCGAGCCGAAGCCCAGCTCCTGGGGCAAGTACTCCCATTGGATGCCGGTATGCAGCACGAACAGGATCCCGCACAAGGCCTGCCGGTCCGGCACCCGAGGTCTGCCCTCGACCAGCTTCGGCGCTGGCTCGGGCAGCAACGGCTCGATCAGCAACCACAGTTCATCCGACACGATCCACGGCCGCGACTGACGTGTTCCCACGCTCGGACCAACGACCATCCCAGCCGAAGGTCACATGATCAACGGCTTCTGTTAGGACCCCTAAGGAGACTCATGCCTTCCCCATCCCCAAGCCCCAGCACCCGGCGGGGGAGAAGCATTTGAAGACCGGCGGTCAGCAAGCTCCTGTGCCGTCAGTCCGAAGGTCATGGCGACGACGAGGGGCTGCACCGAGCCAGGGGCCTGCGCTCCCAGCAGGTGCGCCCCGATCAGAGGTCCCGAACCACGCTCCACCAGCACTTTGCAGAAGCCCTGTCTGTCCTCAAGGGCCCAGCCGTACGCCACGTCCTCATACCGGTGGACTCCGGTGACGTAGTGAAGGCCCTACCGGCGGGCCTCCTGTTCGGTGAGGCCGACCTGCGAGATCTGCGGGTCGGTGAACACGGCGGCGGAGACTGCGTCGTAGGACATGGACCGCGGCAGGCCGGGGTGCAGCAGGTTGTGGGCCACCACCTCGGCCTCGCGATTGGCCACATGCTTCAGCGGGGCCCGGGAGTGATGTCGCCGAGTGCCCGAACGCCGGCGGCACTGGTACGCATCTGCGCGTCGACTCCGATCAGACCGGCGTCGTCGCAGGCGATACCAGCCTGCTCCGGACCCAGCCCGTCACTGTTGGGCCGACGGCCCACCGCCACGAGCAGGGTGTCCGCCTCGAGCACCGATCCGGCGTCGAGAGTCAGCCGCAGCTCGCCAAAAAAGGGCGGCTCCGTCCTCCCGTGAAGGGGAGGGCGGAGCCGTTTCGCCGGGGGCGGAGGTGAGGTCAGGCGTGGCGGCGGTTTCCGGTGATGACCCGGTACAGGGCCAAGAGGATGAGGGAGCCGACGACGGCGGCGATCCAGGTGGAGAGGTCGAAGAAACCGTCGATGGAGTCGACGCCGAAGATGACCTTGCCGAGCCAGCCGCCGAGGAGACCTCCCGCGATGCCGATGAGCATCGTGATGATGATGCCGCCCGGGTCCTTGCCGGGCATGAGCGCCTTGGCGATGATGCCGGCGAGCAGACCGATGAGTATCCAGGCGATGATGCCCATGATGTGTCTCCTAGCTGGTGAAATAAAGTCTCTGTCAGGAGAACCGTGTGTTCCGTGTCGGCGATTTCAAACCCGGCGGGCGGGTTCGCGAAACCTTGGAGACGAGGTTCCGTGAACCCGTAAGCCAACGGTGAGCGCCAGGAGTTGGCGGTCGGGCGGCCGCCGCACGTCCGGTTCGAGGCCGGATCCGCGGCACAGAGCGCAGGAGCGGCTCGGCCTGCTCTTCCAAGGCCCCGCGAGGAGTTCGCCGTCTACTGGCCCGTACGCTGAAGCGCGTCTTCGCGGACTTGGCTTACGGGGACTGCGAGGGAGGCCGGGCGGGCTGGAAGGTCGGCGGCCGCCCGCAGGCGTTGACCCCGGCCGAACTCCCGTACTGCCTCGGTGAACACTCAGTAGACGATCGTCGTCTTCCCGCAACCGCCCCTGCCGTACACGACGTGGGCGTCGCTGCCAGAACCGGCGATGGCCTGGCACACGGGGCCGGCGGCGGGTCACCTGGACAACTGGGCGAGGAAAGCCGGGGAACGGGTACACAGCGACGTGATCATCCCGGTCTCCGCATTGCACGGCCGGTCCTCACGACCGGGTCAGGCCCCTTGTGGAGGCCGGCGTGACCATTCGACTCCGCGCTGCGGACACAAGATCAGGGGGCTGCGGTGCCCAGTAGGGTTGTGACACGCCCACGCCCACGGCCGTGGACGTCTCCCGGCGGGCGGTGGTCACCGCACGTCAACGCTCTGCCCGCGCCGACGGAGCAGATCCGGATCCCGTTCCCGCTCGTCGTCGACGACCATGGGATCGATCGGCGTGGCGGCCGCGCACACCAGTGGAGCGCCGCTTGAACTCACCGCCGCTGCGGCGAAAAGGCGTTCCCGGTCTTGCCTCAGCCGGCTGGCGGGACGGTGGTGGCGCGGTCGAGATGTTGCCCATGTGCCAGCCGACGCTGTGGGCTCAGGGTGCGGCGTCGACTGAACGGGGGCGTGCCTCAGCGGCTTCCGTCTCCGGTCGATGAATCCTCGGGATCGACCCCTGTATAGGCGGAGGCGTGCTTTTCGCCGCTGGGGCGGCGTGACTTTCCGTGGGGGCCCGTGTCGTGCATGCCTCGGGACTTCCCCTTCTGATCCTCGGCACTCGTGGTCAGGCTCTCCGAGCTGGTGCCGGCGCCCGCTTCCTCCTTCTCTCCCTTCGACGGCGTGCGGCGGGGCTCGTCGGCCGTCGGAGCGTACTTGTCGGGATGGAAGGAGCGGTGCGGGCTGGGGTTCGGCTGCTGTTGCTCGTCGTTCACGGACGGCCCCCAGCGCATCTCACGCTCACCTTTGGACTTCTGCGGATCTGGATTCGACTTTGACATGACAGCACCTCGCGTCCTCGCTCGCTGCCACGGCACCCGTGGAGCTGTGCCGGCCGTCCGGACCGGCGGTCGCGAGCGCTCGCAGGAGGAGACCCCTGCCTGCGCGGATGGATGCCAGGCATCGGAACCCGGGTATCCACCCAAAGCGATACGAATCACCGACACTGGGTAGATCCCGGCGCGCTACGGGTGAGAAGCCCTCGTCGGCACGGTGCGCAAGGAACGCATCGGAGCCGACTACGACTACGACAACGGCGACGAGGACCGGCTGACCTGGGCGACCGAACCCGAAGCGGCCAAGGGCCCGATCCCCTGAGGAATCGGGCCCGTGCCGCGTTCAGCAGCTCTCTCGTTCAGCCCTTCCTGGGGCGGCCGGCCAGCCACAGGAAGGTGACGCCCGCCGCGGCGAGCAGCAGCACGGTGCGGTGCTCCCGCGCCAGCCGCACGGATCGTGCCGCCTGCTGTCGCAGAGGCTCGGGCGCCTTCTCTTCCCACATCTGTCCCACCTGGGCCGCCGCGGCGCGGGCTTGTCCGGCAACCTGGACGGCCTTCTCCTTGACCGGGTCGGGGAGCTTGTCCTGGACATGGGAGTTGGCCTTCGCCGCCTGCGCCTTCAGCTCACCGGCCTTGACGGCTGCCTGCTCCTTCAGCTGGCCGGCCTTTCGCTGGGCGCGGGCCTTGACGTCGGTCTTGTCCGCGAGGGCCTGGACCGTCTCCCCGAGTTCGTGGCGGGTGTGCTCGATCTGCTCGCGGAGCTCGGCGGGAGTAGGGGTGCTGTGCTGGTCGGGGGGCGTGTGGGTCATCGGTGTGCGCTCCTCTTGATCTCAGCCACGTCGGCCTTGACGTTTTCGATCGTGCTCTGGGGTGTCGGCGGGGATGCCTTGCCAACCTGCTTCTTGCCGCTGAGAGCCAGGACCGCGGCGATCGCGCCGAGGGCGGCGGTGACGATGAGGGCAGCCGCCCACACCGGCAGCAGCAGTGTCACGGCCGCGATCGCGCTCGCCACCAGCGCTTGAAGCATCAGGAAACCGGCCAGCGAAGCCCCGCCGAGCAGGCCGCCGCTCTTGCCGTAGCGCTTGCCCTTCTCCTTCATCTCGGCCTGCGCGAGCTTCATCTCGCCGCGGACCAGCTCAGTCAGCTGCTGAGAGGCCTGCTGGACCAGCTCGCCCACCGGCTCGTGCCCAACGTCGTGCGCAAGCGGGCCCTGCGGTTGTGTACTCGACACGCGATCCCCTCCTGTTCTGTGCCGTTCCTGCCTTTCGGGCCGTGCCACGGCGGCCGGCCCGGCCTTCGGTGAGAAGCCGAGTACCCCGAACCGTGCAATTCAGGAGGGAACACTCAGCGGTGAGCAGTGGATGCGCCGCGGGACGTTGTGTGGCCCCTGCGGCAAGTGCCGCAGCAGATGCGGGACATGCCGGGTGAGCCAGGCGCCGCCCAGCCCCGATCAAGGCGCCGGCGACGACATCGGTGAGGTAGTGGACTCCCGACTGCACGCGCTCGACGGCACGCGCTCGACGGTCGGCACCGCGCAGGCGGCAGCGGCCAGCGGCCAGACGGGAGCGACGACGGCGGCGAAGACGACCGCGGCCGCGGTGTGGCCCGAAGGGAAATGAGGAGGAGTCAGGCCGGTCCTCAACCTCGTTGCGATCGATCCATTCCTCGGGCGGGCGGGGCCGGTCGACCAACTGCTCACCCACCCGTTGGAGGCCAACTGCGCGACAGCGAGCGCCGCAGCCCCAGCACGGCTGATCTGCTCCCGCGCCGCCCACCGAACGCCGCCATGACGGCCGCTGCACCGCACCACAGCTTGCTGCTCTCCGCTGTCTCCTCCACCGTGGACAGCAGCCGACCGATGCCGGGCGGGATACGGCCGGACGCCCGCTGTGTCAGCCGCCGATCTGCTTTGCGGACATCCGCCATCAGTTTCATGAGCGGGCAGGTATCCCCGGGCGTCGGGTGCACACCCGGTTGCGTATCGCTGATAGGCCAGGATTTTTCAGGCCCTGCTGTTTTCGCTTGTGAAGACCGGGCACTCAGGGCGCAGGCCGGTCAGGTGGCCTTCACCTTCAAGGGACTGGCCGGCTGCAGGTTCCCCCGGTTCGGCCACGTGTGCTGGGGGAGCCGCCCTTTTCCAGGGAGCGGACAGCGCCGGGGTGCGCGGGCCGGGATAGGGAACAGGGCCTTGCGCCTGTTTCGGTGAGGTGATGCCCGGAGCCGTGGCGCGGACGTTGCCGGCCCACCGTGCTCCATATCGCGCGGGGACTTTGTGCGGTGCCCAGTGGCCGATGAAGGACGACCGCCCGGCGTCATGCCGGTCATGGGATGGCGGGCACGCAGATGCGTGAGGCGAGTGTCAGGGGCAAGACTGCAGGCATGACGACAACCCTCGGCGCCTTCGTTCTCGGAACTCCCGATCCTCCCGCGCTGGCCGACTTCTACCGGGCCCTGCTCGGCTGGCAGGAAGTCGAGCGCAAGCCGGAATGGGTCCGCTTGAAGGCCCCACATCAGGAACGCCCCGGTCTCAGCTTCCAGCTGGAGACCGATCACACCCCTCCAACATGGCCGCAGCGCCCGGGCACGCAGCAGATGCAGGCGCACTTGGACCTGCAAGTCGACCACCTGGAGGCGGAGACCGAACGGGCTTGCGCTCTGGGTGCGACGCTGCAGGAATACCAGCCGCAGAAGGACGTGCGGGTTCTCCGGGACCCGCACGGCCATCCGTTCTGCCTCTTTCTTCCGGGTGCCTGAATGCCCGGGCCTGCGCAGGGTCAGTCACACGTGGCCGAGACCTCGGCCGGCTGACTGCCGGTCACCGGTCGGTCCGGCCGCCACCGTGCTCACTGCGGCGATGGGGAGATCCTCGGGCTGGCGTACTCGGTGCGGGACCTGATGGAGTTCCTGCGCCGGGTGGGGCTGGAGATGGAGCCGACCGAGGTGATTGAGTCTCCGAGAGGGAAAGGGCTTACGCAGCGGACGCGAGTACAGCTTCGGCCAGGACCTGTACGAGCCCTGCCGCGCGGTGGAATCAACTGCCGCAGTCAGCGCAGGGCCGTGCTGACCGAGTGCCGGGCCTGACGGTGGCGGTCGGGTCAATGCCGGGGTTGGTCGTCGGTGTCGGCGTCAGGTGTCTGCCAGGAATCCTGACGGGGTGCCGTCTGTGGATTTGGCGCTGCCGGCCTGGCGCCGGGATTCTTTCGGTGTGCTGTGCGTCGGCTGCCGTACCAGAACGCGCCGATCAGAAGGGCGGCCACCACTACGCCGGCGACGATCAAGAAGAGCGACGACGAGCCGTCGGCCGCGAGGACTGGAGAAGCGATCATGGTGGCCGTGTACCCCGTTCTCCAGCCTTCACCGCACGGATACGCAAACGTTGCAGAATTGGTCAAATCGCCACGCTCGGGAAGGGGCCCGGGTGTGACAAGCCGCTGAGCAGGCGTTGTCTGGCCGGCGCGGGAGCCTGGGTGCAGAGACCCGGTTGAACCGGGGAGACGTCAGGGCGGGCTCAGGGCCGGACGGTCCGAGCGGAGCTCGTCCAGGAGACGTGTGGAGGGTCGTTCCGACCGACATTGCGAGCAGAATTGGACGCAGTCGCGCACCGAGCGGTACAAGGTTGTCTGCAGTGCCACCATGGCGGTGAGCGGGGCGAACGTGGCCACCGCCGACGGCGCATGGCACAGTACCCCGGGGAAAACCCGCCTGCTGGTCCTGATCCCGCCGGGGTGCGCCTTTCCTAACGGCTTCCCGTGCCGATGACGGTGAGCCTGCCGGGAGTGAGCCGTGCGGAGGCGGCCTTGGCGTGCAGGGAATCCACTGCCTCGAGTTGCCGTTCCGCCCCCCGCAGCAGTTCTTCCAGTCGGCCGGAGTCGAGGCGCGGGTCGTCCGGGAAGGCGGCGAGCAGGGAGCGCCACAGCAGCGCCTTGCCGGTCACGCCCATGCGCATGGCTTCGAGTTCGATCAGCAGTGCGAGACCGGAGCGGCGCAGCAGACGGCCGTTGGGCTTCACCCGGCCGAGCTTCTCGCCCAGCCATGCTCCGTAGACCTTGTAGCGTCTCGCGGAAACACGCAGGTCTGTCATCAGCCGCACCAGGGCCCGCCGGTCCTGCAAGATGTCCGTCTCCAGAGCCCGCAGTTCCTGGCCGTAGGGCGAATCGCCGTGCTCCTGCACCATGCGGTGCACCAGCCCGGCACCGGCTGTCGCACCCGCCAGATGATCATTGAGATAGATGCCGAGGATTTTCTGCCGCCCTGGACCCTCGCTGGAGCTTCGTAGGGGAGCGCTCATGGTGTTCCTCCGCGTTCTGGCAGCCTCTTGGTGGTGAGCGAGTGCCCCCGCTGAGGTTGTCAACCGCTCTGTGCGCACCGCTGCCCTGCCGTCGGTGGATGCCGCAGCCGCGCCGCGGACGCGGGTGACGGCCACCAGCAGCGCCGCCAGGGCGAAGTCGGCTGTAGTGGGGCCCGCACCCAGGCACTCAGCGTGTCGACCGCCACTGACGTTTCCAGGTCCTGTCAGGCTGTCGGCAGAGGGCCCTGTCTGCCGGCGGCGGATGTCGTTTCGCCAGAGATCGCGTACAGGTACCGCGCGTGGGTCAGCGGCGGCGCAGCAACATGACGACAGCGATGATGACGATGATGAGAACAACGGTACCCAGGCCTATGTACACGGGTTTCCCTTTCCCTCGGGGGAGCGGCGCCCATTGGTGCCGCCCGGACCGAGTGCCCCGGTCCGGGCTTTTCAGCCGGGGGCGACCAAGCCAGTGCCTTCGGGCCGTGTACGGCCGCCTTCGGATGTTCCTGTGACCTTGCGACCACCGTCCGCCCGGGGCGTTCCGCCCGTCCTGGGACGGGTGATCTGAGGGAGCGGAGCGTGAACGGTGGTGACCGTTCCTGCCTGTCGGCAGCAGACGCCGCGGCAGGTGACGGGATCACCGGCAGGCGATTGCGCGGGCCGGCTCTGGACCGCGCCCGCCCCGATCTTCGCGAAACAGAGGGGGCAGCGTTCGGCGGCCAGGCCATGACCGGGGGCGAACGCACGCGGAGCTCCTGGGCAAGCTGCGTTCTTGTTGTCGATGAACGACGATGGAGGTACAGGGCTGGTCGGTCCTGCGGTATCCGCCCCTCAGGGCGCATACCGCCGTGGTGCGCCGAGGACCGTGCGCGGAGGGAGTTCGCCGTGGACTCGTCTGCCGCCCCCGGCCCGCCAGAGCATGGCAGGCACAAGATGCACCGCCCTTCGGGCCATGTCGAACGAGCGGAGGACGAACGGCTGCAGCACCCTCTCGGGATACGAAGCCGTCGCCTGCGCCTTTGCGGAGCGTCCCTGCTCCTCCTCCTGGCTGTTTTGATGGCGCCCATCAGCGTCGTCGCCACCTGGGTGAATTCCGAGGTCACCGACATAGATCGGTATGAGCAGACGGTCTCACCCCTCGCCAGAGACCCCGCTGTCCAGGACCTGATCATCGAGCGTGCCACTGACGGTCTGGTCCACAAGATCGACGTTCGCAAGATCACCGAAACGCTCGCCGACACTCTGGCCGACCAGGATGCACCCCGTTTCCTTGTCGACGCGGCCAGGTCGCTGGATGAAGAGCTCAAGGGCGGGCTGAGGGCCGGCGTGCGCTACACGGTCGCCAGAGTGGTGACGAGCGATGCTTTTGCCAAGGCGTGGGACAGCATCCACCGCGACGCGCACACCGCCGCGACGAACGTTCTCACCGGGGAGGCAGGCGGAGCACTCGAGGCCAAGGGCGACACCATCACGCTGAACGTCGGCGCTGTCGTCGAGGAACTTCAGAAACAGCTGATCGGCGTGACCTTTGTCGGGGCGGAAGACATTCCCGGGGCGGACAAGTCGATCGTACTGGTGCACAACGACCATCTGAGTGAGGCCCGTGATGCTGCCCGCTGGCTCAGCGTCGTCGCCCCGTGGTTGCCCTGGGCGGTGGTTGTGCTCGCCGGGCTGGGCATCTGGGCGGCCCCCTCACACCGGGTTGCGCTGATGGCCACAGGCATCGGTATCGGCGCCATGATGTGCGTGCTGCTCATCGCACTCGCCGTGATCCGCCAGGTCTGTCTGGACGCGGTGCCTCCGGCAGCCCAGTCGCAGGACGCGGCAGCGGCCCTCTACGACACCCTGGTGAGGTTCCTCCGGCAAACCATTCTCACCGTGCTCCTCACCGCACTGCTCACCGTGATCGGCGGGTATCTGTACGGACCGGGCCGCGGTGCCGTCGCCGTGCGCACAGCAGCCGCCCGAAGCACCCGGACTGCCGGACACGCCCTCGTCCGGACGGGACTGAAGCCAGGTGCCGTCGGACAGTGGCTGCGTATGCACAGGACCCTGACCACGGTCGTCGTCATCGCGGCCGGTGCCCTGGTCCTCATCCTGTGGCACTACCCGACGCCCGCCTCCGTGGCCCTTGTGCTCCTGGTCGTCGTGGTTGTCCTGGCGACCCTGGGCGTCCTGGCCGCTGCTGACGCTGCGGAGCAACGCTGATGGGGCGAGAGCGGGTGCTATCGGGTGCTGCCCACCCCTACTGCGTGGCCTGCTGTCGGATGAGGCAGGCTTGGGTCTTCGTATCACCGGTCCCATCGACGACCAAGACCGCGGCGCGATGCAACGGCAACGCCTATCGGCAGTTCCTCACGCACATCGGCGGTTCAGGCCGCGACACCCTCCCACGGCCTCATGCCGCTGGAGCGGTGCTCTCTGCCGGTCATGAATCCGCACGGAGAGGAGCTTGGCCGGTCCGGGCTTGCGAGCAGGCGGCTCACCAGCCAACCTTCCTTCGCGCCGGGCCTGCCGCTGGAAGTCGCAGGAGCCCGGACCGGCCGATTGCCGCCCCTGACGAAGCACGGGCAACTTCCCTGTCAGTTCGTGTTGACGAGCTTGGCCCTTTAGATCCCGAGCCCGTCAGTGGAACCCCGAGACGCTGTGGGCCCTTTGGCGGGCGATGTTTGCTGACGTGTGACGGCGGGGCATACGCGAATCAGTGCTTCGGACCGGAGGCGCACGCCGAGCAGGGGACCACCCCGCCTGCCGCGATTTCCTCCGGCCAGGCAGATCCTCACATGGCGAACCCTGGCAACCCGTTCTTGCCATGCCCGGGCGATCCGTTCCGCGCGCGGCAGGAGCCCGGCGATCGGCCCAGATCAACGAGGAGGCGAGTCGGATGCGGGAGCTGTTGGCCTCCGGCCACGACCCAGAGGGTGGCCCGGACTCCGAGCAGTCGACCACCACGGCCATCCCGCGCACCGCTGCCACCGCAGATGAGGTGGGGACGCCGCGAGAGCGACCGAGCATGCCGCAGAACCCCGGTGCGAACACGGTGAGAGATCAGGCAGTGGGCATTGTGATGGCACTCGGACGCCTACCCGCCGACCAGGCGCGGACCGTGCTGACGGAAGTCTCCCAGCGCACCAACGTCACGCTGCTCCGCATCGCCGGACTCCTCACCGCCTGGGTGTCCTGCGGCGAGCTCAACCTTGGTATCCGCATCGCGCTGGAGGAAGCGATCCTGGCCCAGCGCCGCACTGTCCAGGCGGCCGGTCCAGCGACCGACTGAGCACCCTGGAAAACCGGACGAAATGCGCCGGCACCGACGCGCTTCCCGACACGCCCCACGACTACGCCGCGCTTGAGCCGGCAATCACCGGGCAGATCCTGGGACTGCCCGGTCGACTGGGAAGACGTCACCGGCCGCTACACCGTCACCGCGGCCCTGAACCACCGGGCCCGGTGAAGCCGACCTGACACCAGGCACCCAAAGACGCGCGCAGTCCGGCGAGGCGGGAGGGCTGTCCGGTCCGGAGGAGGCCACAGTGGTTGTGTCCTTCGATCACGGGTACCGGGAGGGGGCAAACCAGACGAGACCGGATCCAGACGAGACCGGACGAGAACAGGAGACATGGCTATGCCTGCCGAGGCCACCCTCCGATACACCGTCGCGGGCCTCACCGTGCAGGACGCCGGCTCGCTCATCGAGGTGCTCCAGCAGCGTCTGCATGGCCTCAACGATCTCCACCTCACACTCAAGCACGTCCACTGGAACGTGGTGGGCCGGCACTTCATCGCCGTGCACGAGATGCTCGACCCGCAGCTCGACCGCGTTCGCGCCATGGCGGACGACATCGCCGAGCGCCTCGCCGCCCTGGGAGGCATCGCTCACGGCACCCCGGGCGTGCTGGTCGAAGAGCGCACCTGGAAGGACTACAGCGTCGGCCGCGCCGAAGCCATCGCCCACCTCGGCGCCTTCGACCTCGTGTACACCGGACTGATCGAGGACCTGCGCGCCGCAGTCAAGACAGTGGGGGAGATCGACCCGGCCACCGAGGACCTGCTGATCGAGCAGCTGCGCGGCCTGGAGCAGTTCCAGTGGTTCGTCCGGGCGTATCTGGAGACCGCGGGCGGCGCGCTCACCACAGCCGATGCCACCACCGAGACGGAAGCCGCCCAGTAGGCCATGAACCAGTGACATCGACAGCCGAGTCGGCGTGAACGGCCGGCGCCCGGATCACATGAGCGGGCCCCGGTGCGCGATCGCTGCACCATTCCACACCCGGGACGAGAAAGGCACATCACCATGTCCGACAAGCCGTTCAACGGGCACCGGGTCCTGATGCTCGTCACCAACTACGGGGTCGAGCAGGACGAGTTGCTGGTGCCGGTCCGCCGGCTACGGGATGACGGCGCGGACGTCACCGTCGCCGCCGTGACTCCCGAGTCCGTCCAGACGCTGGTAGGCGACCGGGACCCCGGCGAGACGGTGGAGCCCACCACCACGCTCGAGGCACTGGACCCGGGCGCGTACCAACTGCTGCTGATCCCCGGCGGCACGATCAACGCCGACCAACTCCGCCTGCAGCCCAAGGCCCTCGAAACGATCCGGGCATTCGCGACGTCGGGTCGCCCGATCGCCGCGATCTGCCACGGACCCTGGGCCCTGGTGGAAGCCGACGTCCTGCGAGGCAAGACCCTGACCTCCTATCCTTCCGTGCGCACCGATATCCGCAACGCAGGCGCCAAAGACTGGATCGACGAACCTGTAGTCAGCGACAGCGCAAACGGCTACACCCTGGTCACATCCCGGACGCCGAAGGATCTCGACGACTTCCTTCGCGCCGTCAGCGAAGTACTGGTCGGCTCCTGAGCACGTTGCGAGGCCGTCCGTGTCGCGCATGCCGGGTGTCCGACTTCCAGCCGGACGGGGCTGCGTCTCGCTGTCGGGTGGCGGGCGACGTGTCCTCTCCGCTTCCGCGGAGCCTGGACCGGTTGACCGGTTGACCGGTTGAGCGGATAAGAAGGCTCAGGCCAAGGACGACCAGCAAAGCACCCTCTCCAGGCCCCTGCCTGTGGTTGACCGGACGCACTCCACAGGTGCGCACCACGTACTCGAGGTCACCCAAGCCCAGCACCGCGTCACCTCAAGCGGGCGGCGTGCGGTTCGGACCGCATCCAGGTGATGCCGTCCTGCTCTACACCGACGGCATCACCGAAGCCCGCACCGGCGACCGGGGCCCCCTCTTCGGCGAGGACTGTCTGACCCGAGCCCTGTCCGGCACCCATGACGCCGACGCTGGCACCACTCTCGCCCGCCTCCAGCAGGTAGCCACCACACATGCCGGCGGCTACGCCGGAGATGACACAGCCCTCGTCCTGCTGCGCGTCAGCCCCAGCCCACCCGGCCCGGGTGGGAACGCCGCCGGATTACTGCGGGCAGTCGTGGTCGGCTGATGGTGAGCATGCCTGTGCGGAGTTTGGTGAGGGTGCGGTTGAGGAGGCGGGAGACGTGCATCTGGGAGACGCCGAGGTGTTCGCGGATCTGGGCTTGGGTGAGTTCGTCGACGAAGCGCATGTGGATGATGCGCCGTTCGCGGTCGTCGAGCTCGGCGATGAGGGGGGCGAGGGCGTTGAAGTCCTCGACGAGTTCGAGAGCTCCGTCCTCGGTGCGCCGACAACGGCGTGGCATGTGTCCGTGATGAGGGGGCACCCGCGATGGCTATGCAGGCAAATCAGATGTATGCCAGGAGTACCGTCCTTGTTCGAACCGCGTTTTGGGCGCGCCCCTCGCCACGGCCGGCCGAGGGAAGGCACCGGCGCGCCGGACGGCGTCGTGGCCGGTGGCATCGCAGGCTGCTGGCTTACCGCGGTGTCGAGCTACTGCTGTCTTCCTCCCCGGAGGGCGCGGATGAGAGGTGTCTCCTGCTGGTACACATCCGCAGGGTGATCGGGCGGGTGACCTATCGAGCGTGCGACCAATGCGCCGAGGGCGTGATCACCGACGTCGTCCTGGACGAACCGTTCCGCGACTGCGGGCTGGACACCAGGGCACTGTCGCATCTGCATTCTCAATATCCCGATGTCACATGGCGCACCACACTCGACACCCGCCTCACCCGCGCTCTGCTACGCCGGATGCGCATCCCCAAGGCGACCGGGGGCGGGAATTGTCCCCACGGCCGCTCTGGTGTCATTGCCCCTGCTGGAAGTTGAGGACACCCGGACGGGAGAGCCCGGGACAGCCCGCACCCCATCCGTGCTGGTTGACCAAGCGAGGTCGGCGGCCGTTCGCGTCCTCAGCGGCTTCATCGGTGCGGTGCTTTGCCCGCTCGGCGCGCACCATGTCGTCGAGCCCGGCCGCCGCGTCCCGTTGCCGCTCGGCATCAGAATGTTGACAGATCAGCGCCGCCTTCTCGGAGGACTGGCCGAAGTGTTGACCGTTCGGTGGGTCAGACCGCCGAGCGATGCCGCAACCAATCCGCACAGTCGTTCGTACGGTGGTGCGCTCCATCCTGACGCCCTGAACCACGCCCGCTCCACGGTGTGTGGCCGACGGCAGACGGGATGGGAGCTGGGGCGCGTGGTGAGTGGAGGCAGAGGACAGACCGCCCGACGAACCGAGAGATCGCGGACCACGATCCTCGCCGCGCAGCAGTTCCTGGCCAGCATCACCGCGCCGCTCGCGTTGTACAGTCCGGGCAGGGGAGGGGATCATGACTGACAAGGGCCCGGCGGGGAACAGGCTCCACGAGGCTGGTGCCCGCCTCGCGCGGAGACTCATGCTGATCCTGTTGACGATCCTCGTGCCACTCGCCCTCATGAGCTTCCTGGGTGCTGCCCTGGGCTTCGGGGAAGGCTCCCTCATCGCTGTCCTCGGGGGCGTCGTCAAGGATTGATACGACTTGAGGTGCGGAAGCCATCCGTGTCCCCCGCGTGCCCGATCGTGCGGGGAAGCGCGGGGAACGACGGTCATCGGTGGGCATCGGGCGCAGGATGGCCCTTGACCGTGTCGCCTGGCCAAGGACCGTTTCCGCTGGCGGTGGGTGTGGGATTTGAACCCATGACTCGCGCCATGAGGGTTTTCGAGATCGCTGAAGTGCTGACTCGCCCATTGACCGCGCTGACGCAGTCCTCGACGAGTGGCTTTGGTCTGCTTCCTGGTGGGAGCCCTGGGCTGGGTGCTTCTGGAGGTAGCGAGCAGGGCGTATCGCGCTGTTGGATACGGGCGTGCCGAAGAACGATGACCACGACGGGACCAGTAATCGGCTTGCTCTCTGGGGCTGCCTTGCCGGGTTGGCCGTGGCCCTGGCCGTTCCGGTGTACCTGCTCGTGACCGTCCTGTTCTTCGGGATGCCAACCCCGTAGGGCTGAGCACGACGGAATCGCAGTCCTCGTCGATGAAGGTGTGCGGCACGCCACTGACGACTGCTGCCGACTGGAACCGGCCCAGCCTCTTCTGAGCCTGTAGCCTCTCTGCGCGTGTCACGGTCATGCCGCACAGTGCGGTCAACCACGGTCAACGGCGGTTCGCCACGGCCGAGATACGTCGTTGAGCTGGATCGGCGCTACGGCAGGAGTGACCTGTGTGTCCGCGCCACCGATCACACCCGCCCTTACAAACCAGGGCTCTTGTGTTCTAGCGGGGTGCTTGACCAGGTCATTAAGAAGCTGCCGACCACGCGGTACAGTGCCGGTCTTCGGAGGGGGCGATCGTGTGAAGAGTCCGTTTGGACCCGGCGGCTTGCTGGACAAGGCATGGCCCTACATAGGTCTGATCACATCGGTTTACCTGCTGGTTCAGGGCCTGCGGTTGTACCTCCGCGGAAGCACCGTTCTGTGGGCTCTCGGTGCCGGGGTAGTGCTCTTGGTCTCGTGTTTCGACATATATCGACAGATGCGGCAGCGGGGGCTTGCACGTAAGCCGCAGTAGGTCGCCTGCTGGTCGAGGCCGCTTCGGCGTTTGACATCAACGGCTGACACCAACATGCACGAACTGCGGCGGTCGGCTCTGGACCTTCACGACCGGTTATTCGGCAACCACCAGGCAATGGCGAAGCGATCAGGCCCCCGTGATCGACCTGATAAGGATGAGGCCAGAACTCAAAGCCTGGGCCCAACGCGAGCATCGCCCTCAGCCGATCGACTGCGTCCCGCCGGCCTGACTTGGCCATCGGGACTCCACCAATCTCAGTCGTCGGGGGTCGCGGAAGCATCGAGTCGAAACGCCTGGGCAGCGTCGGGACCCGACCCGACCACGTCCGTCGTCATGATGTAGCGCGCCCCGGTTCCTTCGGGCGTGATGGGCTCCCGGATGCGGCTGAGCGGAATCCACAAGACCTCGCCGTTGGCGGGACCCCCTACCAGCTTGATCCTCACCTGGATCGTGCTGGGGTCCATCCGGGGAGTCGCTTCTGCTGTCGTGGCCGCAGGGCCGGAGGAGCGCGCATGCTGGGTGACAGGCTCTTGCGTCGAGCTACCGCACGCACTGAGTGCGGCGAGTACCGCGATGCAGATCAAGACCTGACGTGAGTACATGACCGAACTGTCTCAGTGCCGGGAAGCCCATCCAAGGTCCTTGATGATCTTGTGACAAGGCAAAGCCGTGCCACTCCCGTGCCAGAACGGGCGGGGACCCACAGGGACTCGGTGGCGACAACGGTGCACTCACGGGGCTTACTCCAAGCCGCGTCCCCGCAGCTCACGTCGGCAACCGCCCACCCTCGCTCCTGAATCGGCGCTCCATGTCCGGCGGGTGAGATCATCCGTGTATGGCAGACGCACAGCTACCCCCGGGATGGTCCCTTCAGCGGATCCGCGACGTATCCGGGGACCGTGAGGCTGTCGTCCTGGATCCGAACCGGGCGGTGAAGTGGGTAGCCCGCCCCGGAGCCCCCGACGAGGTGCTGCACCCGGAGATCGTTCTCGGATTCCACAGCCTGTGCCTTGTCAAGCCTGTCCATGACGACGACTGGTACATGGGCAGCCTGTACGACGACGGCAGCATCATCTGCTGGGCAGCCTACGGCGATCTGCACGAGGCGCTGCGCGGTTTGTAGCAGCGTGCGGGCCTGCCCCCGCACTCACGAGACTTCCTGAGGCGGCGGTACGGCAGCGAAGTACAGCGACCACGGCAACCGATCCCATCCAGCCATCCAGCCATCCAGGCAGGCCGCGCCGACCAGACCGGCGACACGGTGGCCGAACCTTCCCACGAGCCGCTCGGACAGGGGGCCTCAGCCCCTCGTCGTGGCGGACGGCGCCGGCGTCAGCAGACCTCGCGCCCGGACGGCGGGGAGGGACAGCGTGCGATAGCCCACGCTCTCGAACAGGACCGTGATCCTGTTCCCCTCTTCGCTCATCACCTCGCCCTCGCCCCACGTGCTGTGCCCCACCCGCGTCCCGGGCGGGTAGACGCCGTCGGCCGCCACAGGTTCCAGCGGGTCGGGACCCGTACCGGAGAGGATGTCTCCTGTCCGGAGGGGGGCCTGCTTCAACTCCTGGGCCCGGGTGCACATGTCGCAGCCCGCGCAGTCGCCTTCCGCCAGGCTCTCACCGAAGTACCCGAGCATGTGGCGCCGGCGGCAGCCGTTCGTCTCCGCGTACGCCCGCATCATCTCCACCCGGGAACGCTCGAGGTCGACACGGGCGGAAGCGATCCGCATCGCCTCGCGGACGCAGGTGTCCCGCCGTGCCCCGGGTACGGCCCTAACACCGCCGCTCCCGGCTGTCATCACGGCACCGGCCTCCTCCAGCAGGTGCAGCATCGACGTCAGCGGCGTCTGGGACAGCCCGGTGCGCTCGCGCAGACCGGTCGCCGTGACCGGCTTCCGGGCCTCGCGCACCGCGTCGAACAGGCCGCCCAGCACCTCCGGGTCGGGCGGAGCGCCCGTCCGGAACCTCTGCACGCCGAGGTCCTCGGGCCGGTACGCGAGGATCGCCGTCGACGGTTGCCCGTCGCGGCCCGCCCGGCCGATCTCCTGGTAGTAGGTGTCGAGGGAACCCGGCACCGAGGCGTGCAGCACGAAGCGGATGTCCGGCTTGTCGATGCCCATCCCGAACGCGGAGGTGGCGACGACCACGTCGAGTCCGCCGTCCCGGAAGCGGTCGTGCGTCCGGGAGCGCTCCGCCGCCGACAGTCCCGCGTGGTAGGCGGCGCTGTCGAATCCGAGCGCCGACAGTTCCCGCGCGTACTGTTCGGCCTCGCGCCGCGTTCCCGCGTAGACGATGCCCGGTTTGGCCTCGGCCGCGGCCCGTTCCACCACCCACCGGCGCTTGGCCGCGTTCTCCCGGTGCCGTACGACCTCCAGCGTGATGTTGCGGCGGTCGAACCCCGCGACCACCTCGTGCGCCTCGCGCATACCGAGCCGCTCCACGATGTCCGCCCGCACGGGGGCCGCCGCGCTGGCGGTGAGGGCCAGGAGCGCAGGACGGCCGATGCGTTCACGCACATGGCGCAGGGACAGGTAGTCGGGCCGGAAGTCATATCCCCACGAAGACACGCAGTGCGCCTCGTCGACCACCATCAGCGCGGGAGCGGCCGCGGCGATCTGCTCCACCACCTCGTCCTTGGCAAGCTGCTCGGGCGAGACGAACAGGAAGTCCAGACGGCCCTCGCGTACGCGCTCCCACACGGCTTCGTTGTCCCGTGCGCGCTGCGCGGAGTTGACGGCCGAGGCGCCGGAACCCTCGATACGCGCGAGGTGGGCGACCTGGTCCCGCTGGAGCGCTATCAGGGGCGAGACCACGACGGTCGGCCCGTCCAGCAGTACGCCCGGCACCTGATACACGGCGGACTTCCCCGCACCCGTCGGCATCACCACGATGGTGTCGCGCCCCTTCATCACGGCTGTCATGGCGGCGAGTTGGGACGGACGCAGGCGCTCCCAGCCGAACACCTCACGGGCACAGCGCCGCAGGCGTCTTCTGAGGGATCTGGTCCTGAAGTATCCGACCTTGACACGCATGGCACTCCTGACGCCGCTCTCCACCGGGGTTCGGCGCCCGTGTACCCCCGACGGGACGAAAAAGCGGGCCGCTCGCGGGGGAGTTGTCGTTTCGTATCCGGCGGTCCATGGAGACGTAGCACCCGGCCATGATTTTTTTGGCCATATGTCAGGTGACACTGCGTCCAGAGGGGTTGTGTGTCATGGGGGAGAGCCGTAATAGCCTGAGCGAGTGAAGTGGGAGCCCGAGGTCGCCTTCACGCCCCCGGACAGCGACGAGGGCAGGGTCGAATCCAAGGTCGGCCGGCTCTACCCGATCGACGTCACCGGAGCGGCGGGAGCCGTCCTCGCCGTGGCGATGTCCCTGAACGTCTTTACCTGATCGTGCAGTTGCCCTGCCGACGAAACCACCGGCCTCCATGCGCCCGGGCCGCGCGAGGTGCGGCGCAAGGGCCACCGCGGGGGCCCGGCGGAAAGGCGGGGCGGTCCGGTCGACCGTGCCCGCCCTCCCACCGGGCTCCGGGTCAGCCGAGCTTGGCCGTCTGGGCCTTGATGAGGGCGGCCGGCACGCTGTAGGCGGCCGCCTTGCCGTCGCCGGCCAGGGCCGCGAGGCTGAGCGAGTAGTACGTCGCGACGGTGTTGCCGTGACGCGAGACCTCGGCGTGCACGGTCAGCGGGGACCCCTCCGCGTCACCGTCCGCCGAGAACGCCACCGACTCGTCACCGTTCCCGGAGGCCTTCTCCCCCACGACCTTCGAGAACTTCTGCGGCCCGTCCTCGGCCGTGGCGGTGAACCCGCCGCCACAGCCCTTGATCGCCTCGGAGACCGACGACATGGTCTCCTTCGCGCCGTCCCCCTCGTACGAGGAGAGCGAGACGATGGTCATCGTCGAACCGAGCGCGTCGGTGACGGAGTCCAGCGCCTTCTCGAGCTCCTCCGGCGTCATGTCCTCCATGTCCTTGGCGGGGGACGCGCTCGCCTTGGCCGCCGGGTCCTCCTGGGCCATACGGCTCACGAAGGAGGCCGAGTCGCCCGGCGCGAAGCCGGTGAGGACGTACGCGAGAGGCGCGCACTCCTCGGCGACGACCTTGACGTCCTTCTTGGAGGCGGCGAACACCTGCGCCTTGCTGACCGGGGTGACCTTGAAGCCCTTGGCATCGGCCGCCGCGATGATCAGTTTGCCCAACTCGCTGTCGCTGAGGGGCTTCGCGGCGGCGGGCGCGTCCTTGCCGCCGTCCTTGCCGTCGGAACCCGACCCGGAGCCGCTGTCGGAGCAGCCGGTGACCAGGGCGAGGGAGAGAACGGACACAACCGCTGCGGCGCCGGTACGAGGCCGCGCGAATCTCTTCATTATTTCGAAAGTTCCTTCGATAGTGGGGAGTTGCAGGAGGAGTCTGGGGTCAAGGTCAAAGGATCGTCAAGTCGGTTCGCCGGTAGCGACATGCCGCATGTCCGACGCGATGGGTGGGAGTGGGCGACGATCGGCCTCCCGCCCGTGGGGGTTTCCGACTTCCGCTCGTTCAAGTGCCGTTCAGCGCACAACCATCAGCCGTTTCCGCGTGTCTGGCAGGTGAACCACATCCGTGCGCACGCGTTTTCGACATCGCTCGCGCTCACAAGGAGGAACCGTGGGCATCCGCCGACCCGCTCTGTCGACCGCCGTAGCCGCCGTGCTGATCGGGTCGTTCGGCGTGCCGGTCGTCGCGGGCACCGCATCCGCGGGGGACGGCGCCGCCACCGTGCGCGAGGACTTCGACGGCGACGGCTACCAGGACATCGCCGTCGCAGCCCCCGGCGCCACGGTCGGTGGCCATGCATGGGCCGGCTACATCGCGATCAGCTACGGCTCGGCGCACGGCCTCGCCCCCGAGCGCACCACGGTCATCACCCAGGACACCTCCGGCGTGCCCGGCGCCTCCGGCGACAACGCGGTCTTCGGCTACGCGATGATCTCCCGCGACCTGGACGGCGACGGCCTGACCGACCTGGCCGTGGTCAGCCGCGAATACCGGCCGGAGAACAACATCGGCGGATCGGTGATCGTCCTGTGGGGCCGCAGGACCGGCATCTCCGGCCAGGGCGCCGTCCGCATCGACGCACCGGCGAACGCCCAGGTCGGCGAAGACATCACCGCGGGCGACTTCGACGGCGACGGGCACACGGACCTGTTCATGAGCAACAGCGAAGACTCCTACGACTACCACGACGTGCTCCACGGCCCCATCGACCGGGACGGCTCTCCCGCCCGCGAGCAGCGGGTGCAGGTGTACAGCACCGACAACACCATCGACTCCACCGCCGCGGGTGACTTCAACGGCGACGGCATCGAGGACCTCGCGACCTTCTACGTATACGAGAACCACGCCGAGGGCGGCAAGCTGTGGCTCGGTACCAAGGACGGCCTGTCCACCGTCCCGCAGCGGCTGACCTCCGCATCCAGCACCGCCGTCGCCGACTTCGACCAGGACGGCTACGCCGACCTCGCCACCCGGATCTTCCCCGACGGCGACACCGAGACCGAGGAAGACCCGGGCACCGTCAAGATCTACTACGGCTCGCCGTCCGGCCCCAGCCGGACCCGCACGCGGACCATCACGCAGAACACGGCGGGCGTGCCCGGGGCGAACGAGAAGAGCGACCAGTTCGGCGGGCGGCTGAGCGCGGGCGACGTGAACGGCGACGGATACCCCGATCTGGCCGTCGGTGTCCCCGGCGAGGCGATCGGCTCGAAGAAGAAGGCAGGTGCCGTGGTGCTGCTCAAGGGTGGCAGGAGCGGGCTCACCGGCACGGGCGCGCAGGCGTTCCACCAGGACACGGCGGGCGTGCCGGGTGTCGCGGAGCCGGCCGACCTGTTCGGCGGTTCGACACGACTGCTCGACGTGACCGGCGACGGCAGGGCGGACCTGGTCGCGGGCGCGCCGGGAGAGAACCTGGGGATCGTCGTGAACGGCGGCGCGGTATGGCTGCTGCGCGGCACGGTTTCCGGCCTGACGGCCTCGAAGTCGGCCGCGCGGAACCCGATGGACATCGGGGCACCGGCGGCGAAGGCGCTGTTCGGCGAGAACCTGAGCGGCGACAACGGCCCCGGAATGTCGATTCCCTAGAACTTGCGACACGATCACGAGCGGGCCTGCGGAAGTCGCAGCGAGTGCAGGCCACGCGGTGCGGGCACTGTTCGAAGAAGGTGCGGTAGCCATGGCGGACGATCCGCCAGGCCTTGAAGGGACGCGACGGCCTGTTCGGCGAGGGCGCGGATCTTCGCGTGGGACCAGGTGTTGATTTTTCGGTATCTGCGAACATTCCTCGGGAACCCGGGCGGTGCAGCTGCACACTGGGGGATGAGCGGTGACGGGCGGGCGGAAGCACGGACAAGTGGGTACCTGTCCATTCACCGACAGGATCCCAACGATGCGCACCTCCCCGGAGAGTCCGCACGGCACGGGGCTTGACGGGTGAGGTCCGATGCCGTGTCATCGTGAAAGGGACAACGACGACGGGTGACGCGATGGTGACAGAGGGGCACGACGGGCCTGGTGCCGAGCCCGAACGCGACACTGCGAGCCCACAGCCCAGAGCTCCTGAACCTCCGCGCGAGCACGGCAGTTGGGCTGCGGACAACGTACCTGGGATCATCCTGGCTCTCATCGTCCTGGTGCTGATGCTCGCGGGCGCGGTGTCCAACGACAACGTCACCTGCCCCGGCGGAGCCACCAGCTGCGGCGCTCCCTGAAACCACGCCGCGCATCTCAAGATCGAGTGCCTGGTGATCGGGTTGAGGGCGGACGCCGGTAGAAGCACGATGAGTGGGAAAAGGGGACGCCCGCAGGCGAGGGTTGGGGCCGCATTCGCCTCCATGGTGTCTCCGGCCTGGGCGAGCAGCGAGGTGAGGCGGTCGTCCGGGTGAGGCGGCAGCCGGCCTCACGCCAGGAGCGGGCGACTCCTCCTGCAGTGCACTGCCCCCAGGCCGTCGCGAAGACCGGCGGCACATGCATAGAGGCTCGAAGCAGGGTCTGGGGCCCCAACTGATCCGCGCCCCCAGGGGCGTGACGGCGCGAGCGCTGACCAGACCGACGGCCAAACCTGCCCAGCCGTCCCGGCCGGGTGGCCGACCGCAACCGTGGTCGGCTGTGCGGCGTGTGATCCGGTGGGACGGCTTTCGTCTGTTCACGACCGGAATGCAATGCGAGGGGGCCCGATGACGCAGGAGCGGACCGGGGACACGACGTCGCGGACGAGACCGGACGCGAGGCGGCCCAGGACAGTGCGAGGCCATGTACTGCGCTGGGTGTTCCGCCTGGTCATGGCCGCCCTCATCCTGCTGCTCGCCATGCGCACCTACGAGGAGACGGGCGTCGCGCACGCACAGTCGAACGGGACGCTGCACACGGCCGGGGCCACCGTGACGAAGCTGACGTCCCACACGACGAGTGGGAGAGACGGCGGAGGCCAGGACGGCGGCAGCGGCGACTGGAACGTCACCACCGAGTACACGATCGAACTGCGCGTCGGCGACGAGACGAAGACGGTGAACGGCGTCCCGGACGATTCCGCGAACGACCTCCAGGAGGGGCGGCGGGTCCGGGCGGGCCTGTGGCACGGGCGGGTCGTGGAGATCGACGGGCGTGACGTGTGGCTCGGCTGGCACCCCGGGGGGTGGGACATGGCACTGTTCATGCTCTACCCGCTGATCACGGGTTATCTGATCGCCCTCGCCCTGGCCGCCGCCGCGTACCTGGCCGGCCGGGTACGGCTGGAGCGTCAGGAGCGGGCCGCATCCTGGGTGTTCGGGTTCCTCGTCGGGATGGCGGCGAGCTTCGTGCTCATGGGGTGCGCGGCTTTCGGGAACACCATCGCGTACTGGCCGCTCGTTCCCGTCGGAGCCGGAACCGCCACCGCGCTGGCGGGGCTGAGCCGAGCGCTCCGGCGAGCCCGGGCCGCACGCGTCGAGGACCCACCCGGCGGGAGCGCCCCGGCCCAGGCCTGACGGCCGGCACCCGGCCACCCGTCCCCGCAGTCCGGTCACGCCCCTGCGCGACCTGCCGGTCCAGCACCAGGTCCTCGAACACGGGGACCACTACCTGGTGCTCTTCCCTGTTAGCCCAACCCCTGACCCCTGACCCGCGTAGCCGCCCTCACTATGAAAGACCTCGGCATCAGCGGCGAGGAAGCGCGCAGCACCCTCGGCCCCCACGGACCGGTTCCGGTCCCGGAACCCTTCGGGCACGTGCTTCACGAGCACGCCACGAACCGTGGCCCACGCAGTATCACGGCCAATCAGAGCAGTCCCTGGCTCTTTCCCGGCAACCGCCCAGGGCAGCGCATCCACTCGACCTGTCTGATGAACGAGCGGGCCGGCAACGGCATCCGCCTACTCGGCACCGGAGTAGCCGCAATCCGCGCCCGCGTCCAGGAAAATGCCGCCCGCCGTCGTCGCCCAGGCCTTGGGCTGCACCTCCGAGTGCACCGAGGACCAGGCCATCCAGGCAGGCGCCCCCGTGACGGTCCACCAGGTTACGGACCAGAGATCGGCCTGCCCGCAGCACTGGACGGCCGCTTTCCCAGCGCCTGGCAGCGGGACCGAATGACGTGGATCGTCATGGCGCGTTCACAGACCTCAACAGGCGGTTCGCCAGGGGCCGGAACTGGCCTTCCACGTCCCGGAGGTCGGCTCCGCCGGGCCGTCCCGCATCCGCGCGATGATGGTCCATGCCGTCGAACTCGCTGCCACAGCGCACCAGTTCGCCGACCGCGGGCAGTCGCCGATGAACCACAGGTACAGGTGCAGCCCGCGCTCGACGACCTGGCACAGCTCGCGGGCCTGCTGACCCAGTCGCCGCCCAGGTCAGCAGGAAGCCGGTCGAGATCCGCCGGCAGCAGCGGCACCTGCCGCTGGTTGAAGACGGCATCCCCAGGTCCCGGCGCCGGTCCGGGGTCGGATCTTCGCGGCGAGCCTGCGGCTGGGGGAGCTGTGGCGTGCGGATTGCGGCTACGCGCAGGTGTCGGCACGGCGGCCGGCTATGGGTCAGGACGTGATGTCCACCAGGACTTTGCCGACCGCGCCGCTTTCCACCGCCCGGTGTGCGTCGGCGGTGCGGTGGAGCGGGAGGCGTAGCAGTGGCAGGCCGTGTTCTTCGCCGACCGGCAGGGCGCCGTCGCGGACCGCGGCGGCGACGTCCTCGACGGCCGCGGCGCGTGCCTCCGGACCGGCCGTGTAGAGCACCAGGAACTGAAGGCGCGTGTTGAGCACCATGTTCTGCAGTACGTTCAGTTCGACCGGCTTGCCGCCGTCGTTGGCGTAGGTCGCGATCGTGCCGCGCGTCCGCAGCACGGCCAGGTCCAGTGCGAGGTTCGCGCCGAGTGCCACCTCGGCGATGATGTCGACGCCGTCCGGGGCGATCTTGCGGATCTCGGTGGCCGGGTCGCCTTCGCGGTAGTTGATCACGTGATGGGCGCCGGCGGCGGTGGCCAGCCGGGCCTTCTCCGGGCCGCTGACCGTGCTGATCACGGTGGCGCCGGCCCAGCGGGCGAGCTGGATCACGGCGTGCCCGACCGCCCCGGCCCCGCCCGCGGCGAGCACGACCTGGTCGTCGAGCGCCCCGGGACGGAGACGGCCGGGTCCGTCCTCGGCGACGGTGAGCGCGCGATGAGCGGTCAGCGCGGGGACGCCGAGTGAGGCACCGAGGTCGAAGCCGGCATCGTCGGGCAGCGGCACGGCCCGCTCGGCGGGTACGACGGTGTACTCGGCGGCGGTGCCGGTGGGCCGCCCGGCGGCAGCCATGTACAGCCAGACCCGCTCGCCGGCCCGGCTCCGCTCGACCCCCTCGCCCACGGCGTCGATCACGCCGGCACCGTCCAGGTGCGGGGTGACCTCGGCGAACAGCTTGGCATGGGCGACGCCTGAGCGTGCTTGCCAGTCGGTCGGGTTGACTCCGGACACGGCGACCCGGACACGGACCTCGCCGGGGCCAGGCACGGGCAGGTCGCGGTCGACTAACTGAAGAACCTCGGGGCCGCCGTTGTCGCGGTAGATGATGGCTTTCATGATCTGTCCTTAGATCCTTGGCGGATATGGGCTGTGCGCCGTGGCAGGGCGCCCGGGCCGCGGGCTGGGCCCGGTCGGTTCCGGTCAGCCGATGGGGACTTCGCTGGAGCGGGACTCGATGGCGTCGAGGGTGGCGAGGGTGGCGGCGTCGAGGGCGATCTTGCCGGCCTCGATGTTGGCTTCGAGGTGGGCGGGGTTGGCGGTGCCGGGGATGAGCAGCACGTTCGGGGCGTGGTGCAGCAGCCAGGCGAGGCCGACCTGGGAGGGTGTGACGCCCAGGGACTCGGCCACGGCGTGCACCGCCGGCTCGTCGACTGTTTTGGGCAGGCCCGGGAAGGCCCCGCCGAGCGGGAAGAACGGCACCCAGGCGATGCCCTCGGCCGCGCAGAGCCGCAGCATGTCCTCGTCGTCGCGGGAGACGAGGCTGTAGGCGTTCTGGACGCAGACGACGCCGGCGGGCAGGGCGCGGCGCAGGCCGTCGAGGGTGACGCTGCTCAGGCCGATCGCGCCGATCTTGCCCTCGTCGCGCAGGGCGGTCATCACCGCGAGCTGGTCGTCGAGGTCGACGACTTGATCGCCGTCAGGGCGCAGGCCGGGGCCGGAGTCGAGGCGGCGCAGGTTGACCACCGGGAGCTGGTCGGTGCCGAGGCTTCGCAGGTTGTCCTCGACGCCGGCGCGCAGTTGTTCGGGCCGCTGCGCCAGACGCAGCGGCAGTGGCCCGCCCGGGTCGGGATCGGCACCGACCTTCGTGACGACCAGGACGCCGTCCTCGGGGCGCAGCGCCTCGCGGATCACGTCGTTGGCGAAACCGAAGCCGTAGAACTCGGCGGTGTCCACGTGGTCGACGCCCAGCTCGACCGCGCGGCGCAGCAGCGCGACGGCCTCGCCGCGGCGGTCGTGCAGACGCTCGAGCTGCAAGGCTCCGTAGCCGATCCGGAAAACGGTGCGGGCGGCTAACGAAGCGGTCGAGGTGGTCATGACGCTGTCTCCTCGGTCGGTGATCGCAAGGCGGTGCGCAGCAGTTCGGCCAGGTAGAGCGCCATCACCCGGTCGACGATCGGGACGACCCGCTCCTGGGCCTCGGCCGGGTCGAGGTGCTCGACCTTGACCAGGTGGGCCATGACGCAGTCGTGCACCATGGCGCGCAACCGGTCGATCGTGTCGACGACGATGCCGTGGATGGCCGGGTTGGTGGTCGCCTCGGCCCAGGTCTGCACACCGACGCGGGCCTCGGCCGGGTCGATCGCGGCGATCAGGCGGGCGAGCAACTCGTCGGGGTCGGGCGGGGTGTCGCTCGCGGCGTAGTCGCCGAGGGCTTCGGCGCGCTTGGTGAGCACCGCGTGGGCGGAGGCCTGGACCAGGTCGGCCTTGCTGCTGTAGTGGGCGTAGATCGAGCCGTTCGAGAGGCCGGACTCGGCCGTGATGTCGGCGATCGAGGTCCGCTCCAGGCCGTTGCGGCTGAAGCAGCGTACGGCGGCCTCGGTGATCTGGGCGCGCCGAAGTTCCTTGCGTGCGTCGGTAAGCCGCGGCACTGCACCCTCCAGCAAAAGGAATCGCTGCTCTGCTTGCAGAGCCCACCATACAGAGTCGCTGCTCTGTTTGGCTTGGGGTGGGTCACGGGTGGACAAACCCGGCCGTGGGCTACGCCCAGCGCTGGGACCTCTCCGAAGTCCTGCGGCTGCTTCGCCCAGGAGGTCACCGGCCACGACGCGGCAGCCAAGGGCTGTCCCGCTGTTCGCTCATCCACATCCCTCGTCCGCCACAGCGATCGACCGGCGGCTGACTGGCCGGATCGGGCACCAGGAATCCGCTTGGGCCCGCCCGCGGACGATGCGTATCCTGTCGGACCATGTGCTACCACGCGTTCAACGGCGCCTTTCGGCACTATGTGTGTGTCGCGTGTCGGCTCGCCTTCAAGGGCAGCGCGTGGCCGATCCGGAAGCGCATCTGTCCTGGCTGCCGTGAACAGCTCGTCTTCGCCGGCTACGACTTCGCCGCGCCCCGGCGACGCGACACGAAGGCATGGTCCGTCGTTGCGACAGTGCTCGCGGAGGGACTGACCTACGATCACCGCCCTGGCTGCGGCTGTTCGCGGCTCCCCTCCTTCCGGCCCCGGACCCGAGCGCAGGTGCGTGTCCGGCGACGCGCGGCCGAGCGGCTGGGTCTGCCCCTGTCGGTGACCCTCGCTCGCCGCGACGCCTTCACCTCGGAGAGCCGCGACGAGCAACCATCCTCTCCGTCGGCCGCGAAGCGCGACACGACCTGAGCGTCGACGCGGCATGATGGCCCGCATGACCGACGACGTGGATCTGCATCCCGCACGGTCTGCTCTCCCACGGTCGGCGACAGCGAAGAGGCACCATGCCAACCGCTGTCACCGACGCCCCAGTTGTGGTCGAGAGACCAGGGTCGGTACACATGGCCCTGGAGGCTCTGCCCCCGCGAGCCGCGGTCGTACCGCACAATGCGGAACGAGTGCTTGTGCTGACAGCGGCAGAGCCTTTGGACCGGTGGGTATCGGCGTCGATGCAAAGGTCTGTGAACGCGCCTTGACGTGAGTCACCAAGCCGCGTTGACAGACCGCAGGACACGTACTTGAACGCTGTTCTGTGTCAACTCCGTCTGTCCCGCGACGGTGGGCTCCCTCACACGGGTCCCTGCGGAGAGGAGTGGTGGCACATCTTCCACTCGAACTACTCCACATTCCGTGCAGCCGGCTTCTCCCCCTCCGGCCGGACGACCGCCGTAGCGACGAGCAGCGACCTCTGCCTGTGGATCCGCAGTACGGACGACCGTCATGATGACGGCTGGGACATGACCGAGTTCAGGTGGAAGAGTGGAAGGAGGCGGAGTTGAGCGTCACAGGTGTGTGGATCGTCGGTGCGGTGCCTGAACAGGTGGTACGGAATTCGCGGAGCGCTTCGGTTCAGGACTCGGCGCCGGCACCGGTGCACTGTGACGTGCCCGGAGAGCTGGCTTGGTGGCGAAGCAAGGCGCAGGCGTCCATGTTCACTCCGTCGACGAACTTTCCCGGCGATTGGAGCGCCGACGAGGACGCTCTCCGGCTGAGCACGTTCTTCGACGCCTGCCGCGACGACTCCGACCACGCGGAGAAGTTGCGTGACACGGTCATGGATCAGTTTCCCCCCGATGTCGGGGAGGGCTTGTTCGTGGCCACGGCACGCAAGGCCGACCCGTTCTCCGCCTTGGCTTACGCACTGGGTCCCGATGCGACGCTGCGGCTGCCGGGCCGGTTCGGGGACTTCCTTCTCGATGCCGGGCAAGTCCGCGCTCAACTGCCTGCGGTCGAGGAGACCCTCGTCCTGACCGGAACCTCACGTCGTGACGCGATCGAGCGCATCCACGCGTGGATGACCGGCTTGGGTGACGACCCCGCCCACGACGCGGACGAACTTCTTGACGGCCCGCTCCGCGTTCTCCGCCACGCCGCCCGTACGGGTCAGGGGGCAGCCGGCCAAGTCCGCTGGTACTGACGTGGTCGAACACCGCGTGTACCCGACACGGTGTCCCCGTCGGAATCGGACAGACACCATGAAACCCTGTGCATCGCCCTTCAGTTGCACCCGCGTCATGCAGGATGCGCCACCGGATCCGCGTCATGGCGCGGAACGGTCCGCCGGATCGATCACGACTCGATGCCCGTCCTGGACGGGCGGGTGGGGGCGGCGCATCCCCCTTGAGAGCTACAGGGATTGTCCATGCGGGGGTGACTCGCGGACGTCGGCGCGTCCCTAGCGTGGTTGTCAGGTCGCCACCGGCGCGACCACCATCACAAGGGGAGGCCACGATGGGCATGATGCCCGCCGCACCGCACGACACAGGCTCCGGCCCGGACGAAGAGAGCGACGGCCGGGGCGGCCGTTTCGGCCGGATCGTTCGATCTCCACTCGGCTGGATGCTGACGGGCATGGTCGGTGTCGGTCTCGTCTCGAGCCTGACCGCGACGGGCCCCGGTCCGGTACCGGCGCTGGGAGCGGCTGCCGCGGTGGCCGTGTACTGGGCGGTCATGCGCTTCGTCGCACGACGCTCCACGCCGGAGATCGCCCGGCGTGGGGCCGGCCGGGAGGTGTTGCTCGGCGGCGGGATCGGTCTGGGCTTCATCCTCGTGTCCGCACTCCTGATCACGGCTCTCGGGGGCTACTCGTTCTCCTGGGCGGGCAACGGCTTCGTGTCGGTCGTGTGGTCCGCGGTCATGGTGCAGATCGGTGCCGCGGTCACCGAGGAGCTGCTGTTCCGCGGCCTCGCCCTGCAGGCTCTGGAGCAGTTGTGGGGCAGCCGGGCCGCCGTCGCGATCACCGGGCTGTTCTTCGGCGTCGCCCACCTGGGGGCTCCGGGAGCCAATGGATGGAGCGCGGTGGCGATCGCTCTGGAAGCGGGCGTCATGCTCGGTGCCGCGTTCCTGTGGCGGCGTAACATCTGGTTCGTCGCGGGTCTGCACTTCGCCTGGAACACTGCTGAGCAGCTGCTCGGCATCCCGGTCTCCGGGCACACCCCCGAGGGTCTGAGCACCGTCGACGTCCATGGTTCCGCCCTGTTGACCGGCGGCGGCTTCGGCTTGGAGGCGTCGATCGTGCCCGTCGTCATCAGTGTGCTGATCACCGTTCCGATGGTCGTCCTCGCCCGCCGGAGCGGCGGTCTGCTGCCGCGACGGCGGGCCCGGCACTGAGCAAGTCCGGCAGGAGGAAACGGAAATGATGTCCCGTCAGGCGCTCTGGAGCCCCCCGCTGCTCCGGGCACCACGTGACTGGTGGAGCGGGCGGGATGCCTCCGTCAAGGACGGCGTCCTTGCCCTGGTGCTCACCCTGCTGGCCTTCGTGCCGACCCTGTCGAACATCGGAGGGCAGATCGGCGATCTGCCCGAGCGGCCGGCGAACGCGCTGGGCATCGGGCTGACCCTGGCCCAGACCCTGCCGCTGGCAGCCCGCCGTCGGTGGCCCGCGGCCTGTCTGGCCGTCGTCGCAGGAGCGTTCGCCGTGCACCAGGCGCTGGGCTTCGCGACGACGTTCGGGAGTGTGGGGCTGTATCTCGCCCTGTACTCCGCCGGGGCCCATCAGGCCGGCCGCCGCCGCGCCGTGACCGTCGCGGCGAGTGCGGCCTACGCCGTACTGGCCGTCGTCCTGCACCACCTCGGCTCACCACAGGAAATCCCGGACTATCTCGCGTTCTATCTGACTCTGGCCGCGATCTGGCTGGTGGGGAGTGCCATGCGCATGCGACGAGGGGAAGAGGTGGAGCGGCGGCGGCTGGCCGCCGAGGTGGCCACGGCCGCCGAGCGGGCACGGATCGCCCGCGAACTGCACGACGTGGTCACCCACCACGTGACGGCCATGGTGGTCCAGTCCGACGCGGCGCAGTTCCTGCTCACGTCCGCGCCGGAACGGGCAGGGGAGGGACTGGCGGCCGTCAGCGACACCGGCCGTCGGGCTCTGACGGAACTGCGGTACCTGCTCGGCGTGCTGGAGGCGACCGGTGAGTCCGCGGTCACCGACCCGGCGCGTGCGGACCGGGCCCCGACCCTGGGACGGGTGGTGGACCTGGTCGAACAGGCCCGCAGGTCGGGTCAGTCGGTCGAGTTCGACGAGCAGGGCGAGCGGCGGGCGCGGTCCGTGGACGTTGAACTGGCCGCGTACCGTGTGGTGCAGGAGGCGCTCACCAACGCGATGAAGCACGCGTCCGGGCAGCTGACACACGTCCTGGTCCGGCACCGCGAGGAGCACGTCGAGATCGAGGTGACGACCGACGCACCCGCCGTCTCCCCGGCGGCCGTAACGGTCATGCGGAAGCCCGGTCCGGCGGGCGGACGAGGTCTGGCCGGGCTGCGTGCACGGGTGGGGATGCTCGATGGTGAACTGGAGGCCGGACCCCGGCCCGAGGGCGGGTTCGAGGTCCGCGCGACGATTCCGTCCAAGCCCGTTCAGGAGTGATCCCGTGAGCCATGCGCCGCAACCCATCCGTGTACTCGTCTGCGACGACCAGGCACTGGTGCGGACCGGCTACGTCACCATCTTCTCCGCGCAGCCCGACATCGAGGTCGTCGGGGAGGCCGAGAACGGGCACGCGGCGGTGGAAGCCGCACGTCGGCTGCGGCCCGACGTGGTGGTGATGGACATCCGGATGCCCCTGCTCGACGGCATCCAGGCGACCCGGCAACTGGCCGGTCCCGATGCCGGGTTACCGCCGAAGGTGCTGGTCGTCACCACGTTCAACGTCGATGCCTACGTCTACGACGCGTTGCGGGCCGGAGCCAGCGGCTTCCTCCTCAAGGACGCGCCTCCCGCGGAGCTGGTGAACGGGATCCGTACGGTCGCCCGGGGCGAGGCCCTGCTGGCGCCCGCCGTCACCCGCCGCCTCATAGGTCACTTCGCCGAACACCTGCGGCCGGCCGACACCTCCCGGCCGGCCAGGGAAGACCTCGTACGCGCGCTGACCCCCCGCGAGCTGGACGTGCTCCGGCAGATCGCCGAGGGGCTGTCGAACGCGGAGATCGCCGCGGCGCTGTTCATCACCCCCGAGACGGTCAAGACCTACGTTTCGCGGATCCTGGCCAAACTCGGCCTGCGCGACCGGGTGCAGGCGGTCGTCCTCGCCTACCGGGTCGGGCTGATCCCGGCGGCCGACTGACTGGGGCCGACCCTGCTGCGCCCGGCCCGGGACATGCCTCGGCTGCCCTCTGGCAGCGCCCGCGCAAAGTCTGTGGACGTGGGTTGACATGAGTCGTCAAGCCGCGTTCGCCGACCCGGGGCACGCACGTGACACTTTGCCCGGCCGACTTCCTCGGATGCCCGCCGGAGCGTGGATCGCGGCCAGGAAACCTTGACAGAGTGCAGGCCGGGCCAGAAGTCCTGCCCTGGCCCTCGAAGCACGGGAAACGGCGCGCACCGTCAGCTCGTTTCCCACAGCCTCACCGTCGTGTCGACGCCGCAGCCGGCGAGCATCCGGCCGTCCGGGCTGAACGCCAGACCCCGTACGGCCTTGCGGTGGCCGGTGAGGTGGGCGGTCGGGGTCAGGTGTGTGGGGTCGGTGACATCCCACAGGGTCACGGTCGCGTTCTCGCATCCGGAGGCCAGCAACCGGCCGTCCGGGCTGAACGCCACCGCGTACATCTGCCCCGTGTCCCCAAGACCGGCCAGGGGGAGGGTGCCTGTGCCCGTCCTCACGGGATGTGCCGGGTCGGTGACGTCCCACACCGTGACGGCTCCTTGCCGCCACGACCTGTAGGTGCCGGAGACGACGCCCAGATCCCCGCTGCCGGTGGCCAGCAGCCGCCCGTCATGACTGAACACCACCGAATGGACGGCCGGCGCCCCGCCCGCGGACAACGCCTTGGGCCAATCGCGGGCCTGCGGTCGGACGACGGCGGTTCGGACCGGATACGTCGGCTCGCTGACATCCCACAGGACCCCGGTGTTCTTGTCGCCGTCGGAACCCGAGGCCAGTAACCGCCCGTCCGGACTGAACATCACCGATATGACGGGACCTGACCGCCAGGCACGCCGATGGTGGGTGACACGGGCGCACCGGCTCGGCCGTGCCGGGTCGGAGACATCCCAGACGATCACGGTGCGGTCGCTGACGCAGGCGATGAACCGTCCGTCCGGGCTGAAACCCACCGCGTGGACACCGCCTTGCCGCCAGCCGTCGCGAAACAGCCAGCCGGGGCGTTCATGGACGAGGACCGCCGACCGGGCCGGGTTCACCAGGTCGTCCGTGACGTCCCAGAGGATCACGCTCCAGTCGGTGCTTCCGGAGGCCAGCAGTCGCCCGTCCGGGCTGAACGCCACCGCGTTCACCGCTCGGTGATGGCTGGTGAGGCCGGCGGCCCGGGTCGGGTGGGACGCATCCGTGACATCCCAGAGGACCACGGTCCTGTCGCTGCTTCCGGAGGCCAGCAGCCGTCCGTCCGGACTGAACGCCACCGCGTTCACCGCTCTGCCGTGCCCGCCGAGGGTAGTGGCCGGCCCCCGCCGCGGAGGCGGCGACGGCCGTCCCGGGAATGCCATGGTGCAGTCTCGCGCGATCCGGCATCCGGCGGAAGGCGGAGCGCTGGCTTCCGCCGCCCGGCCGTGCAACGGTGCCGACGGATCCGCGTGCCCGGCCTGTGGACGCAACCATGCCCATCACCTCGCATCACACAGGTATCAGGGCAAAGGTCTGTGAACGAGGCTTGACGCGGATCATCAAGCAGCGTTCACAGCCCCTTTCCCGGAGGCAGGGATGTTCCTGTCTGCTGCGTGAGGATCGCCAAGGCCTCCTTGAGGTTGTGCTCGGCGATCTCGTACATGAAGGCCCGGTCGGGGAAGTCGCCGTCAAGAAGGCGCAACGGGCCGGCGACCAGCGACAAATGCATCGCGAGTGTGTAGAGGTCCAGCCGCTGGGGATCGAGGCCCGGCCGGGACAGGGTTGGGTAGCGCTTTCCGAAGCGGAGCCGGAGGAAGACGTGCTCCCACTCGATGTCGAAGTGCATGAGGCCCTCGATGTCGATCAGCACCGGGTGGCCGTCGGCGTCGACCAGGACGTGGTCGGGGCCCAGTTCTCCGTGGATCAGCCCGAACGCGGCACGGGGGGTCAGCACTGCGGCCAAGGCGTGGAGATGTTCACGAAGTTTGCCGGCCGCTGCGGCGATCCTGCGATCTCTGCCCGATGTCTCTTCGAGATCGTGCAGGGCACGGCCGAGAACCACTTGTTCGCAGGAGACTCCGCTTGCGGTGCTGCCCTGTTCCAGCAGATCCACCCGGCCGTAGCTCGGAGCGAGGTGCCGGTGCATGACGTCCGTCATCGCGGCCAGGTCGCTCAGGGCCGTGGTCGCGCGCGCGGGATCGCTCTCGAAGAGTGCTTCGAGAGTACCGGCGGAGATGTCCTCGACCACGGCCACGTCCGCCGGGTACCGGTCTCGGCTGTCGTCCGCCAGGTAGACCCTCGGAGTCCTTATGCCCAGGCTGTCCAGACTCCGCTGGGCGGCGAGGAACGGGGCCAGGCCTGAGGCGGGTGCGAACGGGTCGCCGGTGTCGGTTCCGTTCCGGTCGGACCAGAAGTTCTCCTCTTCTCCCCAGCTGTAGACGATCACACCCGCCATCGGGGTTCCGTCGACTCGAACCCGGTAGACACCCTTCTTGCTGCCCCCGCGCAGCCGGTCCACCGCGATCACACGGCAGCCCGATCCCATCACGTCACGCACCAGCCCTGACAAGTCCTCGATCCCCGCTGACCTTCGCATCGGCAGAACGTATCGAATGCGACGCTCGCACATGGAGTGGAATACACCTCCAGCAGCGTCCGACTGCTCACAAGAAGCACGCGCCCGGCCTCGGCTGGCGAAGAGGTCTGTGGGCGCGCCTTGACATGGATCATCAAGCAGCGTTCGCAGACCTCATCCACGCTGATGGCGGCATGACCGCGACGGCTGCCGGTGCGTTGCCCGCCTTGCGGGTGGGACGGACAGCGGCCCTGCGGTGGGAGGTCATCCGGATTGACGTCCGTCCCGGCGATCATGTGCTCCCGTGTGGCCCTGGGAGATGCAGGCCTCCCTGTCCGGACCGGCGGTCAGGGGCGCAGATGGGCCAGTGGTTCGTCACCGGCGGCGTACGGCTTTTCCTGGGGGAGGAGTCGGGCAGCCAAGTCAGGATCGCCGCGGCTGACGAGCGCGCGGATCTCGCGGGCGAGCGGGGTCACGTCGCTGATGGACACGGTCCACTCGTCCGCGTAACGCGACGACACCTTGCCCGAGAGCCCCAGTTGCAGCGAGCGGTACGGCAAGGGACGCAGGTTCAGGTCGCGTTCGGGATCCCACTGGACGCGGGACGGTGCGAGCTTGAGGTCACGCTGCCAGGTACCGCGATCGGGATGCAGCCCGCGAACGTAGCTCGACAGGCAGGCGTGCCGCAGCGCCCAGTCGAAGCCGTCGCGGTCGATCTCGACGGCAAGAACGGTCTCCTGCCCGGGGTTCGTACCCCAGTTGGAGCGGTACATCATCCACAGGAAGCTGGGTTTGATCCACGTCATACGATGCCGCAGCCACGCGGAAGGAAAGCGGCCGTCGCGGACGGCGGGCAGTCCGATTTCAGGTGAGTAAGCCTGGTAGACGGTGATCGTGGACGCCGTGTGGAGCGCGCGGATCCTGCGGTGCGGTTCTTCCATGGCGTACAGCGTGGGCTCGGACGGCACCGGTGGCCACCGATTTTCGACCGTTGCTCGCGGCGACGGAGCACGCCGGCCGCGGGCGGCAGGCATTCGCCCGAGCGGGCCGAGCGGCGTCTGTCTCGTGGAGCGACATCTCGGCAATGCCGTACTCGAGGGGCTGACGCGGCGGGCGCGGTCGTTCGTCACCGGGCACGGCATCAGGATCGACGTGCTGCCGGTCTGCCGGCTTGCGGAGCAGTGGCTTGCGCTCGGTCCCGTCAGTGGAGATCGACCGTGTGAAGGGGTACCAGGAGCGCTGGGGAGGTCTTGTGCTACCTCCAGCTCCGCACAGCAGGTCACCAGGGTTACCGGCGACAGGGTCGACGACGTCGCCCTTGACGGCTTCGAGGCAGTGGAAGAGGTCAAGGGCATGACGGATACCTGGTGGCGGGGCAGCGATTCCCTGATGGCCTTGTCCGCAGGAGAGGCCGAGTGCCTCTCGGCTCCCTCGTCCAGCACCGCATTGGTCTACTCCGGCCTGGTGCCGACGGTCACGCAGTCCGGCTCTGTCGGAGATCTTGTGGTCAGGCTGGTACTGACCTCGGCTGATGGGCTGCGGCGGCCTCGGGCATCATGATCGTATGCCGGACACCGCAGCACGCGCTGCTCTTCTCGATCACCTCCGTCGGACACTGCCTGGTCGCGTCATAGACGAGGTCACAGGTGTGGATGGGCCCATCGAGGATCGCGTGCCCGGATTCCGGGTGTTCCGGATTCATCCCGCGTATCCGGGCGACTGGTGGCTGTATGTGACGTCGGGCTGTTGGGAGGCGACTCAACACGACGGCCATGGCACGGAGTTCTTTCTCGCGGCACCGCGCGACGAATGGATCAACCTGGAGAGCGTCACTGTCAACGCGTACTACCACTGCGGACCGGTACACCAGCGACTCGACGTCGGACACACCGTCCCCATCGGCCGACCGTGGCTCGATGACTCCGACTGTGACCACTACCTGGTGAGCCTGCCGTATCCCTTCGGACCCGACTTCGAGGTCTGCGACTGGGAAGGCGGAGCCCATGCCCGGATCCTGTGGCTGTTGCCGATCACCGCAGCGGAGAAGGATTTCCGTCGGGAGATGGGACTCGAGGCACTTGAAGTCCGTTTCGATGAGCATGCGATCGACCCCGTCGATCCAAAGCGGGCTTCCGTGGCCTGAGACGGGAGGGCGGAGACGAGAACAGGCTGCGACGACGGTCGGAGACCGAGAAGGACCCGTTTGCGGAGAAGGTCGAGGCCGGCCCGCCCGTAGCCCTGCCTCTTGATCAGCTTGATGCGTGTGACCTGGCCCTCGACCTGGCCCGAGCTCCAGGAGCTGGACAGGCCGGCGGTCCCGGCGGCCTGGTCCCGGCGGAGCCCGGTGACCAGGGAGCACAGAGCCGGTAAGCCGTCGGCGAGGGCGCGGTCCGTCCAGTGGGGCAGCAGGTCGCCGCGTCGGTCGTGGAGCATGGTCGCGAAGTCACGGACGTGTCTGGCTGCGGCGTCCAGGCGGGGACGGACGGCCCGGATCTCCTTGAGCTCCAGGGCATCGCCGGCGGTCAGGCGGTCCGGGCCGGTCATGATCCAGCGGACCACCCGGCGGGGCCGCGGTGCGGGCCGCGGCGACTCAGGAAGCCCGCTCTCCTTCGACCAGCGCAGATATCGGCGGACGGTCTGGACACCCCCGGGGAAGCCGAGTTCTCGGACTTCGCGGTGGAGCCGGGGGATGTCGTGACAGCCGTCATTCCACCGTTGGTGCAGGTAGGGCTTGTATTCGTCGAGGATCGACTGCCGGTTGACCGCCTTGACCAGCAGCTCGTCGATGCCGGTGGCGCGGGCGAATCGACGCACGGTGGAGTGGTCAAGCCGCAGTTCCCGGCCGATCGCCGTCAGGGGCTTGCCCTCGGCCGACCGCCGCCGCACCGCCGCGTAGCGGCCCCTGGTGCGGGCGACCAGGCGCCGCGGGCGGCCGAGGCGGTAACTCGTCCGGTCCGGAGGGTTGAAGGGCGGGTCTCCTGACGCGGGCCGTGTCCAGCCCGGTGCTCGGTGCCCGGACTCGTCGCGAACGCGGAACGGATGCAGGTGTGGTGTGAGCCGACGGTCTTTCCCACGGCCTCGGCGAGGTTCCGCCACAGGTGTCGGCCGTCGGCGACCTGCATGGTCTGTGGGGTGCCGATCCGGGCGCCTTCGGCGTAAGCGCTGGATCTTCGCCAGAGCCCGCAATTTTCCCCACTCAGGTGGGTTCGGCGTCAGTCGATTCCCCATCCTCGCGGTCGTGTTTCCCCAGGAGGGCGGCGGTCGCGAACGGCGCTAAGGAATGGCGGCTGCCGTCTTGGGGGTGGCAGCCAGCCGTAAGCCGGCTTCCATGAGGGCCCAGCCGAGACGGGTACGGAAGTTCCGGGGGCGCCGGGCCGCTGCGGCGAGACGGTACGCGTCGGCTTCGGCGCGGAGTTCGGCGGCGCGGACATGGTGCAGGGCGAGGTGGTTCTCGGGGTGCATCGGGCTGTGTCCTTTCACTCAGTGGTGAGGGGAAACGCGTGTGTGTGGATGCGTACCTGGGCGATGTCGGCGTCGTCCTCGTCGGCGGCCCGGTCGCGGTAGGTGTCGACGAGCGCGTGCATCTTCTCGACGAGTTCCTTGGTCAGTTCGGGCGTCAGCCGCAGTGTCGCGCTGCTCATGTCCCAGGTGCGGTTCCATTCCTCCGGCCATGTCTGGCGGTTGCCGAGCCAGGTCGACAGGTCCCGGGTCTGGGTGGTGGCGACCTCGTGGAGATACATGTCGGCGGCCCCGCGCACGTCCGGGCTGGCGTCCGTGAGCAGTGCGTCGTCGAAGCGCAGGCCCTTGTGGGCCGCCTTCCACCACCGCTCCCGGCCCTTGCCGTGCTCGGGGGCGTCCTCGATGAAGCCGTGAATGGCGAGCTGCCTCAGGTGGTAGCTGGTAGCACCGCTTGACTCGCCCAGTTTTTCGGCGAGCCGAGACGCGGTGGCCGGGCCGCCGAAACGCAGGGCGTCCAGCAGCTGCATGCGCAGTGGGTGCGCGAGCCCACGCAGGGACCGGGCATCGAGATTGCGGACGGGCGATTCATGGGGCTCGTTCATGCCTACAAAGATAGCGATGCAAAGGAGTACTTGCAATGAAGTCTTTGCATCAGGTTCTTTGGAATGGCCGCGCCCTGCAGGGTGGTGTCGCAGTTGCCGGATTTTCGGCAGGTGGGGCAGTTTGATAGGTATGTGATTTTTATTCTGCATCCTCCCGATTGGCCATGGGTACGGTGGAGTTCGCATCTGCGCGGCTGAGCCCGACCACCTACGGCTGCGGACTTGCCGTTCCGGCGCCCCTGCCCAGGCAACTCGCGACAATCCAAACGCGATGCCATCGGTATTGGTGGCCCGGCTGACCTGACTCCGCGTGACAGCGTGCAGGGTTCTCATCGATTGCGGAGGCAGTCGATGGTCCGGCATTGTTCGGGCATGGCCCGCTCTGGTGGGCCCGCGTGCTGAGGAGGCACTTCCGTGGCTGTCGTTCCCGTGCGTCGTCTGGCTCTCCTCGGGGGTGGCTTCTCCATGGACGACGATGGCCTGTTGGACGACTGGGTGCTTGGTCATGCACGCGCTTCTCGGCCCAAGGTGTGCTTCGTGCCCACGGCCAGCGGTGATGCCCCCGCCTACCTCGACCGTTTCTTCTCCGCGTTCCGATCGCGCGCCTGTGAGCCCAGCGTCTTGCCCCTGTTCCGCAGAGAGCTCGATGACGCCGCGTTGCGCAGGTTCCTGCTCTCTCAGGACGTCGTGTACGTAGGGGGCGGCAACACCGCGAACCTGCTGGCGGTCTGGCGTGCGCACGGCGTGGACCGGCTGCTGTGCGAGGCCTACGATCGCGGCACGTTGCTGTGCGGTATCAGCGCCGGCGCCAACTGCTGGGCCGAAGGTTCGCATACCGACTCCTTCGGACCGCTGACGTTTCTGCCGGACGGGCTGGGTCTGCTGTCCGGCTCGGTCTGCCCGCACTACGACAGCGAACCGGGCCGCCGCTCCTCCTACCAAGCAGCCGTAGCCGTCGGCGCCCTCCCCGCCGGGTGGGCGCTGGAGGACGGTGTCGGCGCCCTCTTCACGGACGGCCTCCTGGCGGAAACGGTGACCCGCACGCCGCAGGCCCGGCTGTTTCAGGTCGAGCCGGATGGGGAGAACGGAGCCATGGAGCGAGCCCTGCCGTGCCGTTCGCTCCCTGAAGCACAGTGATCCTCCTCAGCGTTTCCCAGCAGGCTGGGGCGTTCCGGCTGTGGCTGTTCACCGTGAGAGACAGGGCGCGACGGGCGGCGCGGACGCCCCGGCGACCGGGGTGCGGTGTCCGCCGTGACAAGCTGTGCTTCCCACTGTCCGGTACCAGGAGGTCACCATGGCTGCAGAGTCTCCATTGCCCGAAGAGCCGGTAGACGCCGAGAGCCCTTCCCTCTCGCCCGACGACGACGCCCAGGACGACTTGAAGCGCAAGTTCCGGGAGGCTCTGGCGCGCAAGCGTGGTATGCAGGCGGACGCCGCCCTCACTGCGAGCACCAACACGTCGAAGGTCCACGGCGCGCACGGCCCGGCCGCGAGTCAGCGGTCGTTCCGTCGAAAGAGCGGCGGCTGAGTCGTAACGGCCTCAAGACGGGACTCGGCGGCGTCAGGTGATCTCTGACGCCGGCCGGTTGAGCCGCGACCAATCACGGCATCGAGCGGTCCGCCCTGGGCGACGACGCTGAACCGGCCGACTCGGCCGATACACCCGACTGAACGGCGAGCCAGGTGAGTCGGTCTGCGGCGACTTCCGCGGTGTAGCGGCACCGTCCGCCACCCGAAACGTACCTGCCGGGGGCCGACGGCAGTCCCTTTGACAGCCTGCGGGCCTCCGGCGGCGGATCGCCGGGTTGGCCGGCGTCCCGCGTCGTCCACTCCGCTGTCACCGTTGCCCACCGGTCGGCGGCGAGCGGTTGCCGGAAGGTGGGCGCTGTGTCGTCGTCGGCGGCCGCGACGTCGACGGCGACCAGGCCCGGCCGACTTACGTGCGTCTCGTCGATCGGGTCCATGCACGGCATTACGCCCGGGCGTTCCGGGAGGGTCCGAGGAGAACGGCACCGAGCTCGCGGGACGCCGAAGCCGGACCTTCGGCCTCGTACTCATAGGCCTCCCATGCCGCTTCGGACCGAAGCGGCGCATGACACGAAACTGGCGGGGGAAGGCAGAACACCTCCCCATGGGACTGCCCGGCATGCCTACGCCATGCCGGAGAAGGCCGGCGCGGCATTGGGCGGTGCGTCCGCCGCCCCGGCGAGGGCGAGTCCGAGCGGCGGCCACCGGTACCGACCACACTCGCCGAGCCGGCCGGACGCCCTCGCGACCTGTCCGAGAGGACCCGACCGGGAAGAGTGCGTACCCGGCGATTCGAACGGTCCTTTGGACCGACAGCCCTGTGCGCATCGCTGCACGGGCACTTCCTCGAGGCGGTTCGGGCAGGACCTCCGCGAGGGCTCTGCGGGAACGCGGCCCGCAGAGCCCTGTTCGAACGCTCGTCGACGACCGCGAGGCCTGTCGGAAACGGCGGTGCCGGCCGCACCCCCAACGTGATCGAACACAACCCTGGCAAATGGCAGGCCACGCCGACGTGTCGACGGCGGGTTCGCCACAACGCTTTGTCCGCGCGCAGGGTTTCGAGGTGTCGGGCATCACAGTTTTGAGACATGGTCTGCAGGTCACTCAGATGACCTAAGGTTCCGAACAGGCCGCCCGGCCTCCTGCGAAGAAGGATGTGCTCTGTGGCTGCTGAAGGCGTTTCGGATCGCTTGGTCCGCTTGCTGACGGTTCGAGGTGAAGACCTCGGCGCCGAATGGGCGGACAAGGTCACCGGTTCCCTGGGCGGGCGGGTGAGCCGCGCCGAGGTCCAGCGCGAGCTGCAGGAGATCTACACAGCGCTGGTGGCCGCGCTCGCCGACGGCAGTCTGGACGGGCGAGGGGAGGCGTTCGGCGAGGTCCGCGCGCTCCTGACCGAGCTGTCGCGCAACCGTGCCCACCAGGGCTTCACGCCCACCGAGACCGCGGTGAGCGTGTTCGCTCTCAAGGAGGTCCTGGAGCCGGCCCTGTCCGGCGAAGGCAGTGACCTGCAGGCGTACCTGAAGTTCTCCGCGCTGCTGGACACCCTGGGCCTGTTCACGATCGAGGTCTACACCCGTACGCGCGAGGAGCTGATATCGGCGCAGGCCGAGCAGCTGCTGGAGCTGTCCACGCCGGTCGTGAAGCTGTGGGACGGGGTGATCGGTGTTCCGCTGGTCGGAACCCTGGACTCGGCGCGCACGATGGTCGTGATGGAGAAGATGCTCCAGGCCCTGATCGACACGGGTGCCGAGCAGGCGATCATCGACATCACCGGTGTGCCGGCGGTGGACACCGAGGTCGCCCAGCACCTGCTCAAGACCGTCGTGGCGGCCCGGCTGATGGGTGCCGAGTGCACGATCTCCGGCATCCGTCCGCAGATCGCGCAGACGATCGTGGCGCTGGGGATCAACTTCGGTGACATCGTCACCAAGGCCACCCTGGCCGATGCCCTGCGGCACGCGCTGCGCCGCTCCGGTGTCACGCTCTCGCGCACGGCACCCCAGGCCGGTGCTCGGTGACCGAGCGCGTTCCGGTCCTGCAGATCGGGCAGGTACTGCTGGTGTCGATCCAGACGGACCTGGACGACCAGTCGGTGATGCTCCTTCAGGACGACCTGGCGGCCAAGGTCGTCGAGACGGGCGCCCACGGGGTGGTCATCGACATCACCGCGGTGGACATCGTCGACTCCTTCGTGGGCCGGATGCTGGCGACCATCGCCTCCATCTCGCGGCTGCTGGACGCACAGACCGTCGTGGTGGGTATGCGCCCGGCCGTCGCCATCACCCTCGTCGAACTCGGCCTGTCCCTGGGCGGCGTACGGACCGCACTGACCCTGGACAAGGGTCTGCGCCTGCTGCGACAGGCCCGCGCCCAGTCCCTCGGGGAGTCCGATCCCGACGTCGCGGCCGGCCCCGGTGCCGACGGCGTCGTGCCGGATGCTTCGGCAGGCCTGTGAACGGCGCCTCCAGCGCCTCGGAGACGCTGGAGATCACCGCCAACGCGGGCGTGGTGCAGGCGCGCCAGCGGGTACGCGCCCTGGCGCAGGAATGCCGCTTCTCCCTGGTCGAGCAGACGAAGCTGATCACCGCCGCGAGTGAGCTGGCCCGTAACACCCTCATCCACGGAGGCGGCGGAACCATGACGGCAGGCCTGGTGGAGGAACGCGGCCGACGCGGCGTGCGCCTGGTCTTCCGCGACCGGGGGCCCGGCATCCCCGACGTGGAGCTGGCCCTGACCGACGGCTGGACCTCGGGCGCCGGCATGGGCCTGGGGCTGTCCGGCTCCAAACGACTGGTCGACGACTTCGTCCTGGAGACCGTCGCCGGACAGGGGACCACGGTGACCGTCACCAAGTGGGCGCGGTGACGGCCGTGGACTTCGCGCGGTTGATGGACTGCGAGGACGTCGCCTGGTTCCGCGACCAGCCGGAGGCCGCCCGCGGCGCGGCCGCCGCCCTGGGCCGGCGTATCGGCCTGGGGGAGCAGCGCAGTTCCCAGCTCGTGCTGGCGGTGGCCGAACTGGCGGGCAACATCGCCAAGCACGCCGTCGACGGCTCCCTGCTCCTGCGCGTGGTGCGCAACGAAGCCACCGCCGGGGTGGAAGTGCTGGCCGTGGACGGAGGCCCGGGAATCGCCGACATCCCGGCGGCCCTGCGGGACGGCATGTCGACCGCCGGCACCCTCGGCATCGGCCTCGGCGCGGTCCAACGCCTGGCCGACTCCTTCCACATCCACTCCCAGCCCGGCCTGGGCACCGTGCAACTCGCCCGCTTCTGGCCGCGCCCCGCACACCCCACGGCAGCCGGAGAACCCGCCGTGGGAGGGATCACCCGGCCGATCGGCGGCGAGCAGGTCTGCGGCGACGCCTGGGCCGCCCGCATCGACACCGGTGAGCAGCCACCTGTCTCGCACGCCGACAACGTGGCCCGCCCGCCCGCGTCCGGCGCCACCAGCTGGTCCGCCCTGACCGGCACCCGCCCGTCCTCACCCCAACCGCAGACAGCCCCGGCCCGGGGCTTCTCCGTACGCCCCGGGCGCCCCGGCCGTCCGGCCGCGGTGCGCGCGGCCGTCGCCGGACCCGGCACCGGCGTACTGGTCATGTCCTGTGACGGGCTGGGCCACGGTCCGATGGCCGCCGTGGCCGCCCAGGCGGCCCTTCACGCCTTCAAGACAGGAACCGCCCGCACCCCGGAAGAGGCCATGGAGCAGGTGCACCGCGCTCTGCGCGGAACACGCGGCGCGGCGGTGGCCATCGCGCGCCTGGAGCCGGACGGTCGCCTGCTGTTCTGCGGCGTCGGGAACATCACCGCCGCCCTGGTCACCAGCACCAGCCGCAGCACACTGCTCTCCCACCCGGGTATCGCAGGCCACCAGATGCACCAACTGCGCACCTACGAACACCACTTGCCTCGACACGGGATCCTGGTGATGCACTCCGACGGCCTCAGCGAACGCTGGACCCAGAGCGATCTGGCGGGCCTGCTCCATCACCCGCCCTCATTGATCGCCGCCGCACTGATGCGCCAGGCCGGGACCCGCCGTGACGACGCCAGCGCGGTGATCGCCAAGGCGGCACGGTGAACGCACCCGCCCCGCGCACCCACCCCTACACCGCCGGTGCCAGCGCCCTGCTGGTGACACCGCTCAGCACCGAACACGACATTTTCACCCTGCGCCGCCACGCCAAGACCATCGCTTCGGCCGTCGGCCTGGACGACCGCGACCAGGTACGCCTGGCCACCGCGGTGAGCGAGCTGGGACGCGACCTGCTGCGCCCTTCCGCGATGACCGCCGTGTTCAGCCTGCAGCAGGAACCGGCCGCGCTGCGCACTCTCCTGCAGTGGCGCGACGACCGAGCCCCCAGCAGCGAGTCACTGACCGCCGTCACCAGGCTGCTCCCGCAGACCCGCCACGCGCCGGCCCTCGGCCACCCGGACCACTCGGGCGGCGGGCGGATAGAGATCGTCTGCCGCATCCCCGAGCTCGCCGCCCGGGACCTGAAGGTGGAACAGGTCCTTGCCCTCCTGGAGTCGGACGGCCCCGCCAGCGCGATCGACGACCTGCAGGCCCAGTCCCGCGACCTGATCAACGCACTCCAGGAAGCCCACGTCCAACGCGACGAACTGGAACGCCTCAACGAGGAACTGACCGAGACCAATGCCGGGGTGATGGCCCTCTACGCGGAGCTGACCGTCGAGCACAAGGACGTCGTGGAACGCTTCGGACAGGAGCACGAACTCGCCCTGGCCCTGCAACGCACCTTCCTGCCCGCAAGCCTGCCCCAGAGCCCCGGGGCGGAACTCGCGGTGCGCTATCTCCCCGCCGCCGCCACGGCCGAGATCGGCGGAGACTTCTACGAGGCCGTCACCACCCCGCAGGGTCTGCTCCTCGCCGTCGGGGACGTCGTGGGCCACTCCCTCCAGGCCGCCATGGTCATGGGCGAGATCCGTCACGCCCTGCGCGCCTACGCCGCGCAGAACCTCCCCCCGCACATCCTGCTCCAGCACTTGGACCACCTACTGGGCCTGCACCAGCCCGGATGGACCGCCACCGTGTGCATCGTCGTGCTCGACGCCGACCACGCACGCCTGCACGTCGCGAACGCCGGCCACCTGCCGCCCCTGCTCCTGGAGCCCAGCGGGGCGCCCCGCTATCTGCGAGAACACGGCCCGCTCCTGGGCCTGGGCCTGCCGCAGCCCGTGGCCGTCAGCCATCGCGTCGAACCGGGCAGCCGGCTCGTCATGATCACCGACGGGCTCATCGAGACCCGCGACACCGAGATCAACGAGCGCCTCGACCTTCTGAGCACTGTCGTGGCAGAAGGGCCCGGGGAGCCGGAGGCGTTGTGCGCCCACCTGGTGGACACCTTCGGAGAGGACTCCGACGACGACATCATCGTCTTCGCTGCCCGCCTCCGTCCGCCCCGGCCCCCGATGCCCGGAGCCGGCTGACCAGCAAGCGCCGGCCGGGCAGGCCGGCCCGTCCGCAGACTGCACGAGGGGCGGGTGGCGAACAGTGGAAGTGTGTTAGGCCCCCCCCCCACGGGCCCGGGGCCGGAGGGGAGATGGTTCGCAGGGCCGGGGTTTATCCGCC
>NZ_JBIAQM010000023.1:0-79750 GCF_042888945.1 Streptomyces sp. NPDC002698 | reverse complement strand
GCCCGGGCGGGCCGCCCCGGCCCCCCCCACCCCTCCGCGGGGGGGGGGGGCCAACCTGTTTAGTTGGTCCCCCCCCCCGCCCCTCGTGCCGGTGCCGTGAGGTCAGATGATGCGCAGGCCGGTGTAGTAGCCGCCGACCCGCTCGTGATAGTCCGCGTCGCCGAGGTGCTTGTCCTGGACGAACTCGGGAGAGTCCTTGACCTGGTCCTTGGTGAGCGCGACGTAGACCTTCTGCTCCTTCTGGTCGACCGACTGCACGGTGCCGGCCGGAAGCAGGACGTGCTTGCCGAAGATCCATACACCGGTGTCGACGACGAGGTAGGAGGAGTCGACCTCGTCCGAGTGCTTGTCGACCTTCCCGATACTGCCGTCGGTGGCCTCGACCTTGTATCCGATCAGGTCGGTGCCCGTGATGTGGCCGGTGGTCGGCTGGTAGCCCCAGATGCTGTCACTCATAAGAAAGACTCCCTCATCGAAATCCGTTGCAATCCGCAGCCGAACTGCGGGATCTGTCGAGGTGTCACCGAATTCGATGACGTTTCCTCGCGGAGTCGGGTTCCCAGGCCTTGGAGCCCGACACACTCTGACCCGTAGGAATGTTCGGATGGCTGGAAGTGCTGTGCCGGGTAACGGGGTTCCTGGCACAGCGGTCGCTTCGGGCGGCCCTGTGCCCTGCGGATCGCTCTCCACTCCTGCGGACTCACCTATTTCCTGAAGAGCACTACGCCGTGCAAAGCCCGTTCTACGGCGTCGCGCTTTGGAAATGAAATACGGGTGACCTGTTCCCAGCGGGACATACGAGTGGCTGTGGCTGTGACTGCGGCTATGGCTGCGGACGAGCCTCAGGCCAAGAGCGAGTGAGGCTGATCCTTTGGAGTGGACACCCTGACAACGGACCTTGATGGTCCAGGGAGGAATGTCCTGGTGGGACGCAAGTCTCCGTATCCGGAGGAGTCCAGGAAGGACGCTGTCGCGCTCTACCGCGCCGCGGCGGGGAAGCGGACGTACGCGGCGGTGGCCGCGGATCTCGGCATCACCGCGGAGTCGCTTCGGACGGGGGTTCGTAAGAACGAGACCCAAGCCGTATCCGAGGGCCGCAACGGCAGCGTCAGTGCGGCGGAGGAACCGGCCCGGCTGCGAGCGGAGAACGCTCGGCTGCTCAAGGCCGAGCAGGAGTGGCAGCCGTGTTCACGGCGTCGTTTTCCACACCGGCAGGGGAGCCCGGTGCAGTACTGCCGCCTTCGTCGAGGTCTGCCGCCGGCACGGCATCCGTCGCAGCATGGGCCGGGTCGGCTCGAACTACGACAGTGCCCTCGCCGAGTCGTTCTTCCAGGGACTCAAGCGCGGGTTGCTCCATGGCCGCCGCTGGACCTCGAAGGCGCAGACCCGGCTCGAGCTGTTCCGCCGGCTGTCGTACTGCAACCGGCGCCGTCGCCACTCCACGCTCGGCCACCTCATACCAGTCGAGTTCGAACAGCGACTGATCACGACACGTCCGCTGTCACTCGTCGCATGAAACCCGGTGTCCACTCTCCGGGAGCAAACCTCATACGAAGGGCTCGCCCTGTCCCGCAGACAACGCAGGGAAGTTTGAGCGAGTACCCCCACCCACATGAGTATGCGTACTCACGTGCAGGGGAGGCATGATCGGAGACTGTGCGCATGACACGAGTCCCTGCCTTGACCAGCACATTCGCCCACGCCTCGCGCCGCCCGCTGCTCACCCTCGCGATAACCGCCCTTGCTGCGCTGACACTTGGCGCGTGCGGCACCGAGAAGACGAACGCCGGCAGAGAGCAGACCAAGCCCGCAGACGCCGTCGGAGGCCAACCCGACGCGGCCTTCACGGCGATGCTGGACAAGATCGCGCAGTCGTGTCCGCCGAGCGCTCCGCCAGAGGCGCCGCCGACCGGTCCGGCGGAGACACTGCCGTCCGGTTCGCTGGAGACACCGCCGAGCGACGCGATCGAGCCCATCGCCCCCACGGCTGGGCCGGAGGTGGAGTTGAACGCTCGCGACTGGTGCGCGAGCAACCTCCATGAAGAGCGCATCGCCCAGGCGCTGTGGGATCTAGTGGAACCCACCCCCACCAAGGTCAGGGCGATCCTGAACGACCTCGGCTATGTCGACGAGCGCATCCACGACCTCAAGCAGTCCGGTGCGACCACGCGGTTCTTCCTCGACCTGCGTGACAAGGGTGGACGGCTCTGCTTGGAGGGATCGGCAGCCGGCGACAAGACCGTCGTCGACAAGTGCGTAGCCCCCGCGACCGGCCTGTTCACGGCTGGAGAGCGGAAGCAGTGACCACCGGCTTGGTGTTGTCGGCGTACATCGCCGCGGCCCTGAACCGAGTACTCGATCTTCAGCGAGACAAAAGGCAATCCGCCAGGCCCCGCTGAGGTTCGCTCAAGGTTGCCACCAGTCGAGGCGGTGGACGGAGTCCTCGTGCCCGACAGGCGCAGGAGGCCGAAGGCGACGAAGTGTGCCGGCCACTCGTCTGTCGCCCGCACCGCGCTCGAACCACGTCGCTGCAGCCGGCGCTGGAGCCGTTCGAAGGCCGGCCGGCCTTCGTCCCGGACCACGAGTTCACCGCTTATGCGGGCTGCCACACCTGTCTCATCAACAGCCCTCTCCGAGGCGGCGTGCAAGGTGGAGCAGATCTCCCAGGCGCAGCACCCGCCCGTCGAATCCTGGGAGCGGGACATGGAGCGGCCGGGTCCAGTGGTCGGGGATCGCATCCAGCCCGTAGTACGCCCCCGCGAGGCCTCCGGTCACCGCGGCGACGGTGTCCGTGTCACCGCCGAGGTCGATCGCCGCGCGTATCGCGTCTTCGAAGCCGGTGGTGGTGCGCAGGGCCCAGACGGCGGAGCCCAGGCAAGGCCAGACGGCACCGTTGAACTCGGTCGCCTGATCGGGATGCCAGTCGGGCGCGAGGACGGTGGCGTAACGGCCGCGATGGTCGGGGTGGACAAGAGCCAGGATGTCCGGGAGCGCGGTGAGGGGGTCGGTGTCCTCGAACGTGACACGGATGAGTTCGTGGAAGATCGCGGTGCCTTCCCAGGCCGCGCGGTCATCATGGGTAAGGGCAGCGATCTGGCGAGCCCCGTCCATGGTGGCTTCTTGGCCGGCCGCCGCGAAGTGGACCGCGGAGGTCGATGCCCGCATCAAGGAGCCGTTTCCCGCTGCTCGTTGGTTGACCTGGAAATGGATCGCGGCGGCGAGGTCCCAGGGCATGCCGTTGGTCAGGACGTCTTCGGTCTGCAGGCCGATGTCCTTGGGGTCTGATGCTGCCCACCGCTGGAAGCGGGCGAAGATGTCCGGCAGATCCAGTCCGCCCCGCTCCAGCAGCGACTCCGCGACCAGGACGGCCATCTGCGTGTCGTCAGTGGCCTCGCCGGGGTCCCAGCCACCGCCTCCGCACATCTCGCCACCGGCACCAGGCGTGGGAAACCGCGCGGAGAACGCTCCCTGGGGACCGAACTCGAAGGGGCCGCCCAGTGCGTCACCCACCGCTGAGCCGACGACCGAGCCGGCGACCCGCTGAATCCGCTTCATTCGCGCAGGTTATCCGTGCCGCGCCGACGGCTGCCCTGTTCCTTCTTCGGCTCCCCGAACCATCGGCGGCGAACGCGTCTCGTCTACGGAGGTGCGCTGCCTGAGAGACCCCGCCCATCCGCACACCCAAGAACGTCTGCTCAGGACAGTGGGATGCGCCGATCCTCTGCACGTCGAGACGATCAGCACGCGCCGGCCCGAACGGCCCCGGTTCGCCGCGGCCTTGGCCGCCCTGCGACCGAACGACATCCTGACCGTCACCGTGCTCGACCGACTCGGCCGCAGCACACTGGAATTGATCACGTCTGCCCAGGACATCGAGCACCGCGGCAACCGGTTGGAGATCCTGCAAGGCCCCCTGGCCGGCATTTACGACCCGCGCGGCGCAGGCAAGATCGTGTTCGCCACGTTCGCCGTGTGGCAGTGGTCGTTTCTCCGGCGAGTGGCGAGCGAGGAGGTGTTCGGCTGGTCAGTCCCAGTCGGACGCCGGCTGGTCGACTCGGCCGCCCTTGTGAGGTGTGGGGATGTAGCCGCGAGCACCGCCGGGCAGGGCGGCGACACACGCCGCCGAGCAGGCGCTGACCAGCAGGGGCAGTACGTCGGTGGCCACGCGTAGTGAGATCCACACCTGATGGGGTCCGCTCTGCTCGATCGGGTGGTCGCAGACACTGCAGCGGTGGATGGCGGTGGCGCCCCGGTGCCGAGGATTCAGGTTTCCCGGATCGAGGTCCGCGACGGAGTCAGGGGAAGGCTGTAGCTGCGGGAACGGCGGTCGCAGCTTGTAGTTGCCGAACAACGCGCGCGTGCTCACCGTGCTGCGGGTCAGCTTCCGGCATCGGGTGATCTCGTAGGGGAACCAGTGCAGCCGGTAGGAGGTGTAGGGGGTGAACTCCTCCAGACTGGTCATGGCCCCGATCTCGGGCGGGACCCGGACCAGATTGCTGCCGTAGAGCACGAGGTGCCTGACCGCCGTCAGCTGGGCGATGCTCGGCGGCAGGGTGATGATCTCCCGCCGCTCTTCCGGGCTGAGCTCGGTCAGGGGACGAAACTCTTCGCGCCCGTCGGCGGCGGCCTCGTCGATCAGCTCCAGCAGGTGGCGCCAGCCCGGAGCCGAGGTGTCCTGCCGCTCGGCGTGAAATCCGACTCGGGCTCGCGGATGCGGCCTGGACTGATCGAAGCACGAGCACGCGTCCTGGCGGGAACCCCGCCGCTCCGGGGCCGGGTCCGATGTGTCGCCCCAGCGGTTCAGATTGATCCCTGGCCCTGCCTCGTCCGTCATGGCGCCAAGATACGGAGGCCGCTCCAGGCCGTCCCAGGATTATCGGGGCGAGAACACAGCGACCCCATCGCCGCGCTCGAACGTTCGGCTGGGGAACCTGACGCTGCTGACGGGGAATTACGTGGAGTTCCACACCAGCGGGAGCAGACGGCCCGGATGCCGGCATGGCTCCGCAATCCGACCCGGATCCTGGCTCGGCGAACCGGACCCCGACCCGTTGCCCGCCATCGTCTCGCTGTGTGCCTGATGCGGCCCACCGGTCACCGGTATGCCCCGCGAGGAAGACCCGTTCGCCCCGCCGGGGGACGGCCGGCACCGCCCGACCTGCCGGACCGACATGCGCCAGTACACGAAGCTGCGTTCCGCGCCGTTCGGGCGCCGCTCGGGCGACGGGTAGCCCGGCCCCGTCCAGAGCACGGTCGGGACCGGGCTGCGGCTGAGCACTCTGGACCGGGCAGCGGGGCTCGAGTCCTCAGCGGTCCGACATCGGGTTCGGCCCCGGTGCGCGATCTCAAATGAAACGACGTCTGCCGTCGACAGGCAGGCCACGGGCCGTCAGCGCGCTGCGCACCGAAGCCTGCTGGAGCCGCGGGCGGTCGTGGGCCGGGCCTGGCCCGGCTTCGGTGGAAGGTCTGCGATCGTCCGCCCCGCTCGATCCCCGACCAGCTCTGGGATGAGCTGTTCGATCGCATGGGCTGTGAGCGTGACCGCGCCCTGCTGGATCGGTGAAATCGAAGGCATTGACATCACCCTCACTCTCCTCTGTGCCAGGCGTGACAAGACCCAACGCCGAGCCCAGCGACCAGCTGTCCACCTCGTCATCCCCGCACGCCTCCGCCCGAAGGAGTCCGAATGACCTTTCGAGATCGATGCCCGGAGGCGACCAGTTGTTATCGAAGGATGACGCTCACGCGCCGTTTCTCGAAGATCTCCAGGAGCAGGTCGAACAGCGAAACGTCCCGATCGCCGACGGGCACGCGCTCTACCAACCGCGCCCGAGCCTGGTCCGAGGAATCCCAGTGCAAGGTGAACGGCACGGACGCTCCCCAACCGCCGCACAGGCAGTCGTCCAGAGCGCTCAGGTTCCAGCCGAAGTATCCGCCGGGCCCATTGATGGCTTCACCGATCGCGCAGTAGAAGCTGTCCTTGTCGATGATGTGCCAGCCGTCGACGGTGAACACCTGCCCCGCCGGAGCGTCGGGCTTTCCCCGACGCCGGTAGCCCCGGGACCACAGCGCCACCGACAGCCACGCGTGTCTGTCCTCGGGAGTGAGCCCGTGCCACATGCCGGTGCGGTCCAGCCGGCCGGTGCGGACCAGGTCCCACACCGTGTCCGCCCCGGGCAGGGCGTCCTGGCACCACAGTGTCACCGTGAGGTCGACAAGGCCGGCCCCACGGGCGGAAGGCCTGACGTCGACGACGGTGACCTCGCCGACGAAGTAGGACCCCATGGTGACGCCGTCGCCGTCGAGGAGGTTGAACCAGGCGTTCCCCGCCACGGCACGACGACCGCCAACGTGCTCGGTGCTCTTCAGCAGGCCCCCCTGCGGGAGGCAGCCCACGAGGCGCACTCGGCGTGTGTCCTTCTCATCCGGCAGGGGTGTGAAAAGTCCCTCGGCCTCGTGAGCAAGGCCCCAGAAGTCGTTGTCGTCCTCGTCCGAGGTCAGCGCGTACTTCTGCCCCTCGCCGTCCCGCCCTGCTGTTCGCATTGCACCCCCAGTGAGTGCGCTGATCTTACCGACGCTCGGCGACTTGGGGAGACCGACGAAATGCGGCTCCGGAGGTGACGGAACGCGTCGAGCGGGACCGCCCTCACCGACGTAGGGAAGTTCACTGGGAGCCGTCACCTCCCAGTCCGGGAAGTCACCTGCTACGGGCAGTGTTTTCGCGGGGCAGCGAATTTCGTCGGTGTCCCGCGGTCCGACTCAGCGCGAGCCACTTCGGCGTCGTACTGACTCGCGTCGAAGTGGAACTCCGGCAGGGGATGGGGCGTGGGGGTGTGCGCAGCCCACGGAACCTCCCAGTCCGACCACTGCACGATCTCCCCGAACCGCTGGACGACCACGGTCAGAGAACCGCAGCAGCCACCGGTGCAGTCCGGTTCCCCCAGCTCTATGCGTCGTGCTTCGCCGGTCGCCCGGAGAGAGCCGGGGCAGTCGGCCGGCAGCGCATCAGCCGCGTAGGGCCCGCGGCCGCCTTCGCCAACTGCTTTCTCGACCACGTCCTCGCCGTTGACCCAGAACCGCAACTGGGCAGGGAACCGGGATCCCGGCGGCAACACCTTGATCTCCAAACGATCGAACATCGGACCACCCTACGGGGCGCGCTGACGTCGGCGCGCGGCCCGACTGGCGCCTACCTCAACCCGGCCGGCCGGAGGATCCACGAGGTGCCTCCCATTCTCGTGAACATCGGCCCAGGACCAATCCGGATGTCTCCCGAGATGGTGAATAACCGCTGTCGAAACTCGGGTTCTGGCTCAACTGCTGTGGTGCGCAGGCGCTGAGCCCGAAACGGATCCTGGGACGATACCGGCGGTGACGGGGTGTTCGTCGCTGCGGTCCAGGAGCCTGGCCACCACGGCCTTGAAGAGGCGGTCTTCCTCGGCCGGAAGCCAAATCTCAAGCTGTCGCCCGGCTACGTTGCACACCAGCATTGAGAGCTCGGCGACGACTTCGCGTGGAGTCCCGAGAGGCAGTTTCGAGACCGTGCTGTCAACGGTGGAAAGGAAGACACCTTCGGCTTTCACCGTCAGGCGGGCGCGGTGTCGAGCTCCCCCTGAGTTGCGGAATCTTGCGGCACAGCGGATGTGGGTGTTTTTCCCACGGTTCAGTGAGGCGACCGTCCGGGCGATGTGCCTCCTGCGCCATCCCTTCTGTATCCAGCCAAGGAGTGGCCCGGTCACGATCGCGAGGGCTACGGTGACGGAGAGGTTCTCCCACATAGACGTCTCCTGCGGCTCAGCTTTTCCATGATCAAGATTGTGCTCGGCCTGCCGTTGACCTCAAGGCCTGCGTCGCAGAATGATCCCATGGCCCTTTCCCCACTTCGGTCGCACCGGGAAGATGCCTGCACGAGGCATGACTCTGCCGCATCCATGAATGATCACGGAACGTGAGCCAGAACCGGAACTCGTGAACAGAGCCATGCGGTGTCCTGCGCCTGTGCGTGTACCTCCGGTCAAGGGGGCGGGTCCGGTGCAGACGCGGTGCTCGGGTAGGGGTGGCTACACCTTTTGGTGCGGCGGGAGTGAGGGAAGACAGTACGAAGCCGAGAAGGCTGTGATGGCACTGTGGCGGGGCGGGGGGTTAGCCGCGCAAGTCCCGCCGGGTTGGAGGGGACGTTCTCATTTCCGGCGGGCTCATTCGGTAGTGGTGAGCTGCAACTTCCTGCTCAGGGCGGCCTATTGAATACGCCATGCCCGTAGGCAGGGGAGCCGATGACCGTCTCGGGCCGCAGTTCCGCTCTTAACCTCGATCATTCATGAGTCCCCGTCAGCAAGCTGACGGGGACTTGTGGCTGGGGGTGGGTCTTTTCAGGGCCGGGGCAGTCGGGCCAGGGCGAGCTGGGCGGTTTCGATGTGGTCGCTCGCGGTGTTGGAGCCCGCGTCGCCGGGCCGCAGCAGGGCGGCCACCGGCTCCCCGGACCCGGTCTGGCCGTGGCCGACGAACGCGACGAGCGGATGATGGCCGAAGGTCTTCTTCCAGGTCGCGGCGGCATCCTGCTTTTCGGAGTGCGCGAGCACCAGCACACCGTCGATGTCCACGATCACGCTGCCCTCGGCGGCCGGACCGTCCGCACCGGCCAACTCCCGGACTTACCCGCGCACTTCGGCTCGCGCCGTGCGAATCGAGGTGAGCGCCTTCGGCCCTGCTGCGGCAAGGACGTCGACGAGCCGCGAGACCGTCGGGTCGGACGCCACCCGGCCGAACACGTGGGGCTCGGTCCGCAGCATGGCGACATCGGCCAGGCAGTCCCCGCCCAGAGCCGTCGCGAGCGCGATATCCAGCAGGACCTTGCCCGGGTCGTGCACCGTCCGCGGCTTGTGCCACGGCGCCGACGTCGCCGATATCGCGGTGTCCAGGCCCACCTTGCGGACCGTCTCGACCAACAGCACCGCCCCGGCCGGCGAGACCACCGCACTGCCACCGCCCTCGACACGAGCACGCGGGTACAACCCCATGCGCTTGCTCACCCGGAGAGTGCTTCTGTCCGTGCGGCCAACAGGACCCTAGACAAGTCCTATCGTTGCAGGTCAGAAGCACTCTCTGGTTGTGTGGTCAAGACGTGGAGTGTCAGGCCGGATGGCTGGGAACGGTCAGCCGGCGGTGCCGACCAGCTTCCAGGGCTCGTGGTCGGCGTCGGCCCCGGTGCCCGGGGCACTGCCCTTCGTCTCCCACTTGGCCTTCCAGACCTTGCCGTTGTACTTGACCGTGGTCTGCTCGATCGGCTGGCCGGCCGGGGAGTAGATCTTGGTCGCGTCCCAGTTCCCGGCACTACAGCCACCGGCCGGCGGGGTCGCCGCACCGAGTCCCTTGAGGTTGTCGGTCACCGGCGCGTACGCCGTACCGCCGATCGACAGACTCGTGTTCACCGGACCGGTGATCGGGAGGTAGTAGATGATCGGCAGGTCGAGCGACTTCCCGGCCGGGATGATCTGGCAGTAGTCCAGCGTCGTGCTGATCCGGTGGAGCGTCACACCGGGCTCCAGCTTCCACTGGCCACCTTGGGCATAGGTCTGCCAGTTGCCGTCCTTGACCAGCCATGACGTCGAGGCCGGAATGTCGAACGACAGCTTCGTGTCCTTGCCGCCGCCGAGCGTGCGCCCGGTGTTGTTGGTGATCCGGACGGTCGGCTGCAACGGCCACAGGTTCGCCGTGGCGGTCGGGTAGTTGACCATCTCGACGCTCAGGTTGGCGGTCACCGTCGGCGCGACACCACTGCTGCCGGTGCGCAGACTGTTGTCATAGGCGCCGATGTTGCCCAGCTTCTCGTTCAGCCGGGTGGTCAGCGTGTACCCCATCCCGCACGGGGTGTCCGGCTGGATGTCCGCCGGGCAGGAGTAGTCGCCGCCGAGCTCCCACATCATCACGCCGCCCGCACCGGTCGACTTGACCAGATCGGTGACCGCGTCGATGCCCTGCTCGTCCTCGGTCGACAGGAACACCTTCTTCTGGGCGTTCCACAGCCACGACGTCTTCGTGGTGTCGTCCCAGTACCGGGTGTACCGGCCCGTGCGCCGGTCGGTGATGTCGGTATCCGGCTTCAGCCCGACGCTGCGGGCGTAGACCGGCGTGATGTTCTTCTCCAGGTTCTTGGTGTGCCACAGCGGGTTCGTCCCGGAGCCGAGCTCGCTGCCGTTGCTGGTCTCGTCGTGCCAGATGTTGTCGATGCCGAAGGCGCCGTCACCGCACGGCCGCTTGATGCCCGTACCCGGCTGGCAGCCGCTCGGCTTCTGCGACTTGCCCCACAGACCGTTCGTACCGCCGGTGACGTTCTGCCAGCCGCGCGTGTAGTAGGGCACACCGATGTTGACGCGCCCGGCCTGCATCGCGCCACGCATGTACTTCATCGCCCAACTGGTGTTGAAGTACCCGAGCTTCCCGTACTCCGGAGTGGCGTACTGATCGGCCAGCTCCGGGTCCTTGCCGTCGTCGAACAGCGCCGCGTTCGGACCCACGACCTCGTTCCAGGTGCCGTGGTAGTCGTAGGCCATCAGGTTGGTGAAGTCCTGGTGGTCCAGCGCGGTCTGGTTCGCCATCCCGCGGGTCAGGTATCCGGAGGCCGTCGACGCCGAGGTGAGCAGGTAGTACTTGTTGTCCGCGACCGAAGCCCGGTTCAGCGTGTCCCGCAGCGTCCTCATCAGCGCGGTGTACGTCGTGGGCAGACCCTTGCGGCGCGGGTTCGACACCGCCCAGTCGGTCGGATTTCCGGTGTCCTCCAGGACTGTGGGGTACTCGAAGTCGATGTCGACCCCGTCGAAGCCGTAGGTCCGCAGGAAGCCCACGACCGAGTTCGAGAAGGTGTCGATCCCGCCCTGGTTGACCGAGCCGTCGGCGTTGGTGGTCATCGCGTAGAAGCCACCGGAACCGGCCCAGCCACCGACCGAGATCAGCGTCTTCACCCGCGGGTGCAGGCGCTTGTACTTCGTCAGCAGGTTGAAGTGCCCCTTGTAGGGCAGCGAGGGATCCATCTCGGCGCCGGCCTCGCCGGGCCACTCCTTCTGGGTGGCGTTCGAGTCGACCACGATCTGGTTGTTCTGCACCGACGCGAACGCGTAGTTGAGGTGGGTCACCTTCGACCACGGGATGTTCTTCACCAGGTAGTGCGGCGTGCCGTCGGCGCCCGTGCGGCCACCGTTGAAGTAGCCCACGACCCGGCGGCCCCGGCCCTGGCCGAGCCATTCCCGGCCGTCACTCTGGTAGACCTTGCAGTACGGCGTCGCCACGCCCGGTGTGGTCGCCAGACCGTCCGGCCGGCAGTCGCCGGACGCGTCCGGCCGCGGACCGCCGTCGTCGCCCCCGGGGTGCGACTCCATCGGGTCGCCGACACCACCGTTGACACCGAGATCACCGGCACCGCTGTCGCTGCGGCTGCCGTTGTCGTAGCTCGGCACCAGCCAGCCCTCGATGTCACCGGCACCACTCGCCACGGCCGCCTTGACGGCGGTCTTGGCGGTCTTGGCGGTTCTGGCGGCGGTCTTCGCCGTCGTGCCGGAGCGGGTCAAGGCGAAGTCCTTGATCCCGTCGCCGTTCAGGTCGGCGAAGGCCCCGACGGTGCCCTGGAACGGATCGTCGGCGCGGATCACGCCCAGCGACGTCCAGCCGTCGGTGACCTTCCACGGAGCGCCGGTGTTCTGCCAGGCCCGGACCTCACCGGTGGTGTACTCGACCCGGATCGTGTCGGCCTTGTGGTCACCGGTGATGTCGGCGAAGGCGACCTGCGCGCCGCGCGACTCACCCGGGGTGGCGAAACCCTGGACCTTGTTCCAGCCGCCCGGAGTCGGCATTCCCTTGCCCTTGTTCTGCCAGGCGGTCGGGAAGCTCATCCGGTCCAGCGTGATCAGGTCGTCGCGGCCGTCGGCGTCGAGGTCGGCGAAGTACAGCTCCGGCTCGTAGGTGAGGTTGTTCGCGACGATCGTCGCGCTGTCCCAGCTGATCTTGCCGCCACTGCTGGTGTTCCGCGACATCCGCATCGCGGGGATGCCGGTCGGTGAGTCGGCCGGCGGCAGGATCCGGATGTAGTCGTCCTTGCCGTCACCGTCCAGGTCGGCGAAGTAGACCAGCGCCGGGTTGTTCCCGCGGTCGGCCGGGCTGATGTCGCCCAGCGAGACCGCGTCCTTTTGCGGGTCGTCGTTCTTCCAGCCGGTGACCTTGCCGTCCGTACCGACCACCGCGTAGTCGGCCTTGCCGTCGCCGTTCAGGTCGGGGAACCCGAGCTTCGAGCCGGCCGCGGCGGCGTCCCGGATCTTGCCGATCGGCTCCCAGACGTACGAGCGGCCACTGATCATGTGCTGCTGGACCGCGATCTGGGTGCCTTCGCCGAAGGCCTTCGCGATCTTCTGGTAGCCGGCGTCGGTCGGGTAGATCTCGTTGGTGATGTCCTGCGGGGTGACCGAGCCCAGATCGACCAGCACCAGCCGTGCGCCGTCCTTGATCTTGTCGTGGGCGATCGTGCGGAGCGCGCTGTTGTAGGCGTCGATCCGGGCCTGGTACGTCGGGTTCGTCGACGGCGGCAGGGTCCCGAGCAGGACCGTGGTCGTCGGCGAGGCCCGGTGGATCGCGTCCAGGAAGCTCCGCATCTTCCCGGCCGTCGCCGTACCGTCGGCACCGCCGGCCAGGTCGGCCGTGCCCGCGACCAGGGTCATCATGTTCGGCCGCAGCGTCTGCAGGGCGGGGACCGACTGGGCCTTGATGTCGTCGATGCCCTTGCCGTCGAACCCCATGTGGTCGGGGTCGCCGCGCTTGCCGTTCTTCACCTCGCCGACGAAATCCGTGCGCTTGAAGAGGGCAGTGGCCACCGTCGTGCCACCGACCACCACAATGGTGGTCAGACCCTTCACGATGCTGTTCAGGTAGTCCCGGAAGCCACCGTCGTCGCTGCTGTGCACACCGGCCGTGATCCCGTCACCGGTCGGCATCACCCGGAGCTCGGCGATCGGCGCGCTGGCGGCGGGCGACGGGCTGGGGCCGGGCGACGGGTCGGCCCCGGCCGCGCTGAGCCGGCCGGACTGGACCGGCCGGTGGTCGGAGTCGCCCTCGGGCCGGACCGAGACCGGCAGCGCGCGGTCGGTGTGGGTGGTGACGAAGTAGTCCAGCTCACCACCCCTCTGGTGGGTCGCCTGACCCGAGCTGTTGATCCGCATGTTCGACGGGAAGTGCGTCCGGTCGCCGAGGACCGCCGGGTCGACGTTGAAGTCGCCACCGATCGTCACGTGGTAGGTGACGCCACGCTGCCTGCCGAGGCTCGCGATCTGGTTGTTGATGGCGTTCACCAGCGCCGCGGAGTCACCGCCACCGCCGGACAGGCCGTGCACGGTGAAGTACCACTCGTTGCCGAACCGCGCACCGAGCGCGTTCCGGCCGGCGTCGACCGGGTTGCCGACGACGAGCAGCTCGTCGGGGCCCTCGGCCAGGACGAGCGCGATGTTGACCCGGCCGCCGATCCGGCGATCGTTTTCGTCGTCGTCGTCGGTGTGCAGGTAGTAGACCTCACGGGTCGGGATGGTGTGGGAACTGCTGCCGACGATCCAGGTGTGGTGCAGCACGGTGTATGAATGCGTGTTGCCCTGGCTGTCGGTCGTGGTGAAGGTCTGGCTGGGCTGTGGGTCGCTGCCCGGAGGCGGTTCCGGGCCGGCCTCCTGAATCATCACGATCGGCGAGTCCCCCGCCAGCAGCTTGACGGTGTTGGTCCACTTGCTGCCGGTCTCCGCCTTGTTGTTGGACCCCTGCATGTTCCAGGAGATCAAGGTCGTGGTGGCCGCAGGGAAATCGGTGGCGGCGGCCGGAGCGACAACTGACGCTGTCAGCCCGGCCATCACCACCACTGCGGCGATTAATCGACGGAACAAGAGTTCCCCCCCGTTTCTCACATCCAACAGATCGGGAACCGGATCGTTGGAAATTAGATGGTTTCTCGAGTATAAGCTTCGATCGTTCATGAGGCCCCGTCAGCTTGCTGGCGGGGCCTTTGTGATGAGTGTTGGTGGTGATTTCGGAGTCTGGCCGCCCACCAGGGCATCGGAGGCTTCGATCTTCTTGCGGCCGATCAGGTGCGGCAGCCGCTTGAGCATGTTCACCACCGGAGTGCCGGTTTGCACGGAGCCGAAGTAGATGACGTCGATCAGCAGACGGATGAAGCCGCGCACTGCGCTGTAGCGGGTGGCGAGTGCGGCCCGCCACTCCGCGTCTTCGTCGCCCTCCTCGTCGGGGACGGCCTCGGTGATGACGGCCAGGGCCTCGGCGAGCTTCTCGCGGGGCACGGCCTTCTCGATCCCGACCACACGTCGACCACCGAGACCAGCTCCCCGGTGTCGGTCGGTCGCTGGCGCGGAGGGCGTATCTTCCCGAATGATCCTTTGATGGTCGCCGAGTAGGCCCGCGTTCGTAGCGGGGCGGGAAGGCACGCCCGTGCGCAGCCCGCCTGGCGGAGGCGCCCCTTCCCGTCCGGCGACGGTGCGGCCCGGCGGCTGCCTACTGCTGCGGGGCAGTCGGCTGGGGAGTACCGGCGTCTACGCTCGAGGAGTGGACCGCTACGAGAAGACGGCGCATCTGGAGTGGTGGGCCAACCTTCGGCTGACTGTCATCCCCGAGCCGTAAAAGCCGAGCAGCCCGACATGACCGGCCGGGCAAGTTCTAGGCGAGCTTCACCACCCGTGGTGGGCGGGACAGGTCTCCGCCGCGGCCAGCCTCAGTCGTGGGTTCGGCGGCGCTGCGGTGGGCGACTCGGAGTTCTTTGTGGAGCCACCAGAAGGTGCGGTGCGACTTCGATATTTCCGGGCTCCCGGCAGCTCTGTCAGGGAAACGTCAGTGCAGGGCGACTTCGGCCCCATGGATCGCTCGCATGGCGCGTTCAACTGTCTCCTGGCTCTCGCCGACCGGAGCCACGTAGTCGAGGGTGTCCTGCGCGGCGTCCTTGCCGAGGGTGCGTGTGATCACCCACGCGGCAAGGTACTGAGACACGAGGCACCCGCCCGCCGTAGCAATGTTCCTCTCGGCGTGAAATGGCTCGTCGAGCACCCTGATGTCACGAGCTTCGACAAAGGGACGGGTCTACCGATGAGCACGACATCGGCCTCGGTGACAAACTCCATCGGGCGCTGCCCTGTCACCTCGACGCCATTCATCGACGTGACCACCGACGTCGGCGTGGTGATGAAAGCTTCCCAGCCGTCCCTGCGGCAGTCGCGCGTGCAGCAGCTTAGGGCCGAGCCTTCAGCCACCTGGCCGGCGGCCTCCTCCGTCAGTCGGCGGCCTTCAGCCGCCCCAGCGCGTCGCCCAGTTCGAGTTCGGTCTCCCCGCGGGTCTGGAAGCCCTCGTCGAACAGCTCGGCCGTGCGCTGTTGTGCTTTCTCGCCTCGGACGAGTTGCTGGAACAGCGCGGCGTCCGCGCGTACTTCGGCGGGTGTCGGCAGGCTGATGTCGTTGACGGCCGCCTTGGCGGCGATCAGCGCGTCGCGGGGGAAGCCGCCTATCCGTGTTGCGACGCCCGCTACGAACTCGTCCAGTTCGGCGTCGGGGACGGAACGGTTGACCCACCCGTAGCGTTCGGCGAGGTCGGCGTCGAAGTCCGATGACGTCAGCACGACCTCGAGTGCACGGCCCCTGCCCAGCAGGCGGGTGAGGTGCTGGATCGCGCCCGCGCCGGGCGGTGCTCCGACTGCCACCTCGAGCTGGCCCAGAACGGCCTTCTCCCGTGAGGCGAAGCGCAGGTCGCAGGCGAGGAGGAACTCGCTGCCCGCTCCCCGGGCTCGGCCGCGCAGCTTGGCGATGGTGACCACCGGGAGCAGGCTCAGCTTGCGGAACAGCATGCCCAGGGAGGCGTCACCGGGACCTCCCGCCTTCGCTGCCTCGGCGGTGTACTCGGCAACCTTCGTCATGTCGACGTGCGGGAGGAAGAAGTCGGGGTCCGCGCTGTCGAAGACCACTACGCGGGGTGCGGCCGGGTTCGACAGTTCCCCGATCAGCGCGACCAGGTCCCGTACCAGCTCGGGACCGATGAGGTTCATCGGCGGCGCGTTGAAGGTGGCGTACAGGACGTTGCCGTCCAGGTTGGTGTTGACGGTTTCATACGAGGCGGTCATCTGGATCTTCCTGTCGTCGCTCGATGCGGTGCGGCGTGTGGCGAAGGCCTTGGGCTGCCTCTGGGGGCCGCTGCCGTGTCGGGAAGCCGAACGCGACTGGCGCCGCTCGAGGCCGGTTTACGCCGAGACTCGTCAATCCTCCGGAGAGCGGACACGGATCGTCGGTGCACGTGCATAGATCGTCGAAGGCATAGAGGGCGCCCTGGACGCGCGCGACCGAGATCCGCAGCCGACATCGCTCAGGTAGAACGGGATGACAGAGGCTTCGGGGACGGTGTCGGCTCGCGCGATCGCCCTGAAGGCATCTGCGGTGAGCTCGGTCATTGTCTTGCTCCTTGACGCGGGTGTTCCGTTCAGCAGGGGTACTCGGGGATGACATCGGACTTGTTCGCCTCCAGTCGCACTTCACCCGGAGCCCCTGCGGGAACGACGGGCTGGTTCGGCGATACCGGTGCCATGCGTTCGTAGCCGGCGGCGACGCTGTGTCGACGCCCTGTTACGCAGACAGAGACGGCGTGAAGTGGGGAATTCGCCGGCGGTCGACCGGTCCCTTTACGAACGGCCGTGAAGCCGTCCGGCCCTCAGCCGCGTCCTGACGTAGGAGCCGCAAGGAGCAGCGGCGCCCCGCGGATTGCGCAACGCACGGGATCCCTGACCGATGGGCTGGTCAGGGATCAATCGTGTGCGGTGGTTGCGGGATCTGAATCGCCAGGGCGGCCGCTGCGTCGGGGGCCTCCACGGCAGTTCCCGGCGCCCGAGCTTCTGCACCGGCTTCCGCTGGTCGTTCCCGCACTGCACCCGCTCGTGCCCACGCTGTGGAAGGTCTGGGCTGGTGACAGCGGAACTGCTCTGCCGGTCAGCGCCTGCTGGCGGACCGTTTGCGACTGACCACAACAAGTCCTGCGCCCGCGATGAGCATTGCGCCGGCCGCGCCGGCCCCGACGCGTCCGAGAGTGGTGAGCCCTGTTTCGGCGAGGGCCGGGGTGGGAGACTCCGCGCGGGCGGCAGCGAGAATGAGGTCCGTGATGGCGTCGGGATGGGAAATCATCACACTGTGTGAGGAGTTGATCTCGACGGTGTGCGACCCGGCGCGCTTGGCCTGGAAACGCTCCAAGTCGGGCGAGATGGCCTTGTCGTTGGTGGCGACGGCGGCCCAGGACGGGATGGTCCTCCACGCGGCGGACGTGACTTTGTCGGTGAAGGCCGTGGCCGAGATGGGACGCTGGGCTGCAGCCGCCACCGATATGGCGGCCTCGGGGAGGTCCGCGGCCGCGACGGCGCGGAACTTGTCCGGCGAGACGTACAGATCTGTGCCCGTGGAGCCGTCCGCGTTCTTGATGGGCAGTTGCACCAAGGCCGGGTTGAGCTCGCTGCCGGGGAATTTCGCGCCGAGCTGGCCGAGAGTTTCGCCCTTGTCCGGCATGAAGGCGGAGACGTACACGAGCGCCTTGACGTTGGGGTTGCCGGTGGCGGCCTCGCTGATCACCGCGCCACCGTACGACTGGCCGACCAGGACGATGGGACCCTTGACGCTGCGGAGGACGCTGGCGATGTAGGCAGAGTCGGCGGGCAGACCGCGCAGCGGATTGGGAGCAGCGATGACCCGGTAGCCGTTGCTCTGCAGGCGTCCCACGACGGCGTTCCAGCTGGACGCGTCGACGAACGCGCCATGCACCAGTACGACGGTCGGTTTGCTGCCAGTGGCACCTGCTTCGGTGTCGGCGCTCGGGGCTACGGCCCCTCCGTCGGCGAAGGCCGGCGCCGAAGCCGACAGAGCCGCCGCGGTGAGCAGTGCGGCAGCGGCGGCGTGTATTCGGCGGCGGCGGGGTCGCGGCGCAGAGGACGGCGTCATGGGTGCTCTCTTTCGATGGACGGGCTGGCTGATGGAAGCCTGTCCATCACGCGATGAACTCGCATTCGCGGCGAAGCACACGAGCGAATCGGCGCACCCATTCAGGTCACATCCGGGTATTTGCGGTTCAAGGGACCTCTGGCCCCTGCGCGCTTCAATCGTGTGCTTGCTCCGCTACCAGCCACTCGTCCGAGAGGTCGTACACATTCCTCTACCAGCCGGTAGGTCGCTTCTGTCAGCGATGTCGAGGTTCGCTTGAGGCCAGGAGACGGGGATCGCCGAGGACGGCAGCTCTGCAGCGCTCACTGTTCGCGTCGCCTGATCGACCCCGCCTCGTCCCAACATGCGTGATAGGGCTGCGTTGACGTGCTGGTAGCGACAGGCTCAGTCTCACTGCATCGGAGTGGCGACAGACAGGCGCTCAAGCTCCTCTGTCCCGCAGAGGCTGCCCGGCGGCGTCCGATCGGCCCCTGGCTTGGCTCACCAATTCCCGTGGGTCTGTTGCCCCGACCGGACCGCGTGGCGGATCTGCCGGGACAACAACTGGTGGAGCGTTTTCGGCAAGAAGCGCGGCAGTGTCAAGAAGGCCGGCCCGCCGGTGCACGACGATCTCGTCCGCCGTGACTTCACCGCGACCGGGCCGAACCAGCCGTGGCTCACCGACATCACCGAACACGCCACTGGTGAAGGCAAGTTGTATCTCTGTGCGATCAAGGACGTCTTCAGTGAGAGGTCCTGACAGAAGCTGTTGGTCATGCGACTTTCGGTCTGGTTGCTCGTTGGTCCGGTCGTGGGGACACGTCAGTCGCGGCCGTGGATCGTGTCGGATGAACTGTGGTCGCTGATCGAGCCGTTGCTGCTCGAGCCGGGTCCGAAGCTGGTGGAGGGCAGACCTCGGGTGCCGGACCGGCAGGCCTTGTGCGGGATCCTGTTCGTGCTGCATACCGGCATCCGGTGGGAGTACCTGCCGCAGGAGTTGGGCTTCGGCTCGGGCATGACCTGTCGGCGGCGTCTTGCCGCGTGGAACGAGGCCGGCGTGTGGGAGGAACTGCATCTGGTGCTGCTGAGGAAGTTGCGGGCCGCGAAGGAGCTGGACTGGTCGCGGGCGGTGATCGATTCCTCCGATGTCCGGGAGGCCCGGCGCGGCCCAAAAGCGGACCCGGCCCGGTCGACCGTGCGCGGCCGGGCAGCAAGCACCACGTCGTCACCGACGCCCGGGGCATCCCGCTCGTGGTGTCGCTGACCGGCGGAAACCGCAACGACGTCACCCAGCTCCTGCCCCTGATCGACAAGATCCCCGCAGTTGCCGACGACGTCGGACGACCTCGTCGACGCCCCGACGCACTGCTCGCCGACCGTGCCCAGGGCCACGACAAGGCCTCCTCGGCTGCGCCACCTGCCTGATCACCCACCGGCACGTCCAACGCCTTTGTTAGGACCTCTAAGCCCGCACCCCGGCCACGACCAGGGCGCATCACAGCGAAGGTTCCCGCGGACCCCCTTGAGGGTCCGGTCGGCGGCCAGCCGGTCGGCGGCCGGGCTGTCCGCGACGGCGCCGAGCACACTTGCGCATGGCTGGAGAGCGCTTACGGCGATGACACACGGGTGATCCGTATCGGGCCCCTGCATGCCGACAAGGCCGTACCGGGCACGGTCGCCTCGGGCGGGCCGACGACAAGCGCACGGTGGCCGAGGCCGTCGCCGAGTGCGTGAGGACCGCGGCGAGTTGCGCGTTGTCCCCTCTGCCCGACTGCTCCTTCGCCTACTACGACCGGCTGGCCCGTCAGTTCGACGTCTTGCGAGCCCGCAGGCAGGCCGACGGGAGGTGCCGCGGAGTTCGCCAGTCGAGCAACACGTTGACTGGATGTACGAACCCTGACCTCGCATCAGACGTCTAAATAGATGATGCTATGAGATATTTTGGTGCATATCTTCTGTCGAAAGGCATGTCATGAAGTTCGCGGTCATCGGCGGTACCGGACTGATCGGGTCGCAGGTCGTCAAGAACCTGAACGCCGCCGGGCACGAGGCGGTGCCGCACTCGCAGACCACCGGAATCGACGTCATCAGCGGCCGGGGACTGGGCGAGGCCGTGGCTGGGGCCGACGTCATCGTCAACCTGACGAACTCCCCGACCTTCGACGAAGCCTCCCCGGCCTTCTTCCAGACCTCGATGGACAACCTTCTGGCCGCGGCTCAGAAGGGCGGCGTCGGCCACTTCGTCATTCTCTCGATCGTCGGCGCGGACCAGGTGCCAGAGCTGGACTACTACCGGGCCAAGGTGCTCCAGGAGGACATCCTCGCGGCCGGGCCGGTCCCCTACTCGATCGTCCGCGCGACGCAGTTCATGGAGTTCATGGACGCTGTCCTGTCCTGGACCGCCGACGGCGACACCGTCCGGCTGCCCGCCACGCCGATCCAGCCGATCGCCTCCAAGGACGTGGCCGACGCGGTGGCGGAAGTCGCCGCGGGCACCCCGCTGGGGGGCATTCGCAACATCGCCGGGCCCGAGGTCTTCTCCCTGGACGAGCTGGGCCGGATCACCCTCACCCACAAGGGCGACGGCCGCACCGTTGTCACCGACCCCACCGCCGGCATGTTTGCTGTCGTCAAGGGTGACGTCCTCACGGACAAGGACGCCCACCTCGCCCGCACCCGCTACGTCGACTGGCTCTCCTGAACCGCTCGCGCCCTCCAGCCTCCAGTCCGGCCAGACGCGGACGATCCGCGCAGCCGACAGGTGCTCCTGCTTCACCAGCACCCACCCAGCAGGCGCCTGACGCGACACGGTCCACCCCGCCTCCGGCCAAGGCGGACACCGCGCATACGGGTGCTGACGGGCCCGTGGGCCAGCGGACGTGGAAGACATGCCGGGTGACCTGGACGCTGCCCCAGCCCATACTGACCACCCCCACACCCGGTCCGGGCCTGCGACCGGGGTGGGCCGCGGAACCGAAATGGGACGGGTACTCGGCATCCGATGTCCTTCAGCGAAAACCATGACGTCACGGCAAGGTCGAACCGGACGGTTCGATACCTTCCGTCGTAACCTTCCGTCGCAGTCGGGGGCGCTGGCCGCGCGAACCTCCGTGCTTGACCTTGTCGCGGCGTCATGGTTTTCACTGGGCGCATGAGAATCGGCGAAGTCGCGGCGCTGGTCGGGGTCACCCCGCGGGCCGTGCGGCACTATCACCATCTGGGCCTGTTGCCCGAGCCCCTGCGGCGCAGCAACGGGTACCGCGAGTACGGCGTCCGGGACGTAGTCCTGCTCGCCCGGATCCGGCGGCTGACCGAACTCGGTGTCGGGCTCGACGAGGTACGCGATGTCCTCGCGGACGCTGAAGGCCATGACCTGAAGGAGATTTTGGAGGAGCTGGACGCCGACCTGGCACGGCAGGAGGCCCTTGTCCGCCGACGGCGGACGCAACTGGCCGCGCTGATGGTTCAGGCGCAGGACGGATCCCTGCTCCCCGAGGGGCCTGTGTCGCCTGAGCTCACCGGTTTGCTGGCCGCTCTCGGCGACGTCGATTTCGACGCCTCGCCCATGGCCGTCAAGGACCGCGAGCACCTGGCGTTCCTTGACGCCGTGACCCCCGAGGAGAGGCGGGTTCCGCTGATGGCGGCGTTGCAGGAGATGCGAGAGCACGCCGGAGAGGTCTACCGCCTGCTCGACGGCCTCGTCGGCCAGGACCCGGACAGCCCGCAGGTGACCCGGGCTGCCGCGGCGCTGGCAGCCCTTCTGCCCGACGGCCTGGTGGCGCATGTCTCCGACACCGACGCCCACGGCCTGGCTGAGGCCCTCTACGAGGACCTGGCCCCGGCCCAGGCAGCGGCCGTCCGCGGCGCGCTCGAACTCGTCAGGCACCGACAGGAAGGACCGGCATGACCTCCACGCCCCCGTCCGCCCGGCCGCAACCCGCAACCCCCGTGCAACAGGCACGCGCACGACTCCTGCCCTCACCCGTGCTGCGGTTCCTCGCGCACGAGGGCCGGATCATGGAAAGCCTGGTCCGGTGGGTCACCCGCCGGCCGCACGGCATCGACGGAGCCGACGCGGTCTTCACCCACGGCCGGGACCAAGCCGCCATGATGTACGGCCTCACCTTCGCCTGTGTGGTCGAGACCGTCGCCCTGACCTACCTCCTCGCCAGCTGGCCCGTGATCCACACCATCCTGCTGGTCGTGGACGTCTACACCGTCCTGTTCGTCCTCGGCCTGCACGCCGCCTCCCGCACCCGGCCACACACCCTCACCGGCCGCACCCTGCGCATCCGGCAGGCGGCCAACACCGACATCCGCCTCCCCCTCGACCAGATCGCCTCCATCCGCCGCGAGACGCGCTTCACCCACGAGAAGAAGGACGGCGAACTGAACCTCCCCATCGGCTCACAGACCTCCCTCACCCTCCAACTCACCGAACCGATCGACGCACCGACATTCCTCGGCGCAGCCCGCCTCGTCACCCTGATCAGGCTGCACGCAGACGACCCGAAGGCCCTCCACGATGCCATCGGACGAGCACGAACCACGCCCGAGCCCACCCCGGAAACAGTCCCGCAGCCCTGACACGGAACCGCGCCTCGTAGGGCCGTCCTTCTACCAGGCGCGGTGATGCTCCGGGCTGGATTGGAAGATCACCGAACGGACGGTCGGAGGGGCTGGGAAAGCCGCGCGCGAGTCACGTCAACGATCAAGGAGTGCGCGGTGCCCACCAACTTTCTCAGCGAGGACCGACGGCGGCGCTTCGGCCGGTTCGCGGAAGACCCGGATCTGCAGCCCGTCCTCACCCACCTGCAGCACCCAGGCGATCAATGCGTCTCCGCCACGGGGAAGCCGCTCATAGCGGACCGGGCGGCCATACCGGTCTGCCCAGTCGGAAGTGACGAGCTCGGCCAGTCATTCCTCACCCTGCAGCGTGAGTTCCTCCAGAGCACAGCGCAGCGTCTCAGCGACCGGTTCACCCCGGTTCAGACGGCGGACCGCCGCCAGCACGTGGGTGGAATCCGTTCGGATCCGTCCCCGCCTTTTGGCCAGCCCGGCTTCTGCAAGCCGGTCCACGACCAGCGCCAAGAGCCGGTCCGCGCGGTCGCCCTCGGCGACCCGGCCACGGAACTCGCTCAGGACCGTGAAGTCGAATCCCGGATCGTCCAGCTCAAGGCCCAGACAGTACTTCCAGTCCAGGCGGCAGCGGACTGCGTCCGCCGCCTGCCGGTCGGTGAGGTTCTCCGCGTACTGCAGCACCGACACGAGAGCCAGCTGAGCCGGCGACATCCAGGCCGTCCGTCAACCGATACCAGTCGGCGAAGTCGGCATCCGTGAACATGCCGTCCAGTCGATCACGCACCCACATCGCGGTCGTGCCCCGCGGACTGCTCGCCCGGGCCGCATCCGCACCGTCAACGGCGGAATCACCCGCCCCGAAACCGAACCCATTGCCACTACGGTCACTCCTCCGACCGCCGAACCGCCCCGCTCCCACCAGCGCAGCATCACGAGGACATGAACACAGCCACGGTCAGAAGAAGTGACCCCACCGAGTGAAGATCACCAACAGCATCAGTTCCGTGAACTCTGTTCAGAAGGATCGGTAGATCCGCTCGGGATCATCGTGAGCCCATCCGGCGTACTCCTCGAAGCCCAGGTTGCCGATGTCCAGGTTGGAGTGGACGTCGTGGACTCCTGCGGGGACGGTGCGGAACTCACGGCCGAACTCGGTCAGCTGCTCGTAGTCCTCGTCGTCCAGGCAGTCCTTGCGCGTCAGCGTGGTGACCGCCAACAACGCGTGGCTCTCGGCCTGCATGGTTGTCCGGTCGGCCAGGAAGACAACGGCCAGGTTCTCGTCGGCGCGGATCGCATTCAGCGCCTCGTCACGGTCGCTCCTGCCCAGGCCGGGTCGTCTATGAAGTGGACGTGCGCCTCGTACTGCCTGTCCCCCAGGGCTCCATTGCTGGTGGACCCACCGGCCAAGCGGAAAGTCCTTCGTGACCCCCACTTCGACCTCGACGTCGTAGGGGACGGCGTAGACGCCGGTGATCTCGTTTTGGGTCCACCGGCGGAGCAGGGCCTGGTACCCCTCAAGCCATACCAGCGATTCCGGCCGGTAGACCCGGGTGCGCAGGAAGGCCGCGATGGTCGCCGCGTCGCGCGGGCTGGAGAAGTGGAGCAGGGCCGACTCGGCAGCGGCGTCGGTGTTGTCCTGCTCCTGGTCCTCGCCGTTGCCCTTGCCGCCGGCCCCGACGATCTGCCCGTCCTCATCGCGCTGGACGTGGATCTTGCGCTGTCCGCTGGTGAGGGCGCGGGAGGCGAGCTGCTCGACCAGACGCTCATCGTGGCTGCGCAGGCCCTTTATCCGGGGGAGTGTCATGGATGCAGGATGTTTGTTTGGGTTGCCGCCTGCGGGGATGGTGCTGGCCGGCGTGCGGTGCGCGCCGTTGTGGGTGGTGGTTGTGTTTGTTACGCGGATGCCGATTTTGTGGCGGAGCGTGCTGTTTCTCGGGTGACTGGTGTGGTGCGGTGGGTGGTGGTCGACGCCGGTTCGTTTGATCTGCAGAGCGAGGCGGTTGCTTTTCTGGCGTCGTTGCGGGCGCGGGGGTGTTCCCCGAACACCGAGCGCGCGTGCCGACGCCGCCCTCCCGTCCGCCTTCAACTCCCTTGCTCCCGTGCCTGCTTGGCCAGGCCACCCCATGGGTAACCATGCTGTGCTCCGCGGCCGGGGAGGGCCGTATGGAGCGAGGGGAGGGCTGATGACGACGGATGGGCACCCGCTGGACGGGGACGCACCGGAGGGCTGGGGACCGCACGCGCTCAGGGTCTGGGAGGCGTACCGGCGCGGCGAGTGGTGCGACGACGTGCCCGAGGTGGACGCAGGGGTGCTGCGCCGGGTGCTGCTCGCGCCCCCGCCGCCGGTTCCCGGGCACCTGGCCAGGCTCCGGCTACGCGGCGCCCGTGTCACCGGCACGCTGGACCTCGCCGAAGCCGACATCGCGTGCGCGGTACGGCTCCATCGCTGCGTACTGGACAAGGCGCCCCGGCTCGACGGTGCACGCTTCGGTGCTCTGGAGCTACGCGACTGCGACCTGCCCGGACTCGGAGCAGCAGGTGCCCGGTTCGACCGCGAGTGCACGCTCCTCGACTGCCGGATCGACGGCACCGTCACCCTGCGCTCCTCGACCGTTGGCGCCGGACTCGCCCTCGACCGCTCCGTGCTCACCGCGCCGGCGGACGGCCCGGCGCTGGACGCCGAATCCCTCTCCGTGGAGGGGGACTTCTCCGCCAACGGCACCACCTGCACCGGCCCGGTGTACCTGAACAGCTCCCAGGTCCGGAACACCGTCGGCTTCCGCGGCGCCCATCTCTGCGGACCCGGCGTCCACCTCCAGGCACCCGAACTCCACGTGGGCGGCGGCCTCTACCTCGACGGGGGCTTTACCTCAGAGGGCCCCATCAACCTCTACGGCGCTTCCATCGGCGGTTCCGTGCACTTGGAGGACGCCACCCTTACCGGCACTGGCCAGAGCCGGGGCGAACCCGCGCTGCAACTTCTTTGCGCAACCGTCGGCGGCGATATCCAGGCCAGCCGCGGGCTCACCGTGCGCGGCTGCCTCGAACTGCGCGACACCTCGGTTCGCGGCACCGTCACCCTGAAGCGGGCCCGGCTGGACAACCCGTGCGGCGACGCACTCAAGGCTGACCGACTGCATGTCGGCGGCAACCTCAACTTCCGCGGCGGCTTCGTCTCCCGCGGCACCGTCGACCTCTGCGACGCGCGGGTCGGCGGCTCGATCCTCTTCGAGGGCGCTGACCTTACCGCCCCGGTCGGCGAGGACACCACAGACACTGCGCTGCGGGCTCACGGGGCCGAGGTGGGCGCCGAGTTCAATTGCTGCAACGGGTTCACCGCGCACGGCCGGGTGGCCGTCGGCGGCGTCACGATCCGCGCCCGGCTCTGTTTCCGGGGCGCGCGCATTGACACCCCCGCCGAAAGGCGAGCCCTCACCTGCCGCCGGTCCACAGCCGCGGAGCTGGTGCTGAGTTTTAGCGAGGCCCCGGAGGGCACCGTCGACCTTAGCCACAGCCGAGTGGGCGTGCTCCGCGACGACCCGGCGACCTGGCCCCGGACCCTCGTCCTCGAAGGCTTCGCCTACGACGGCGTCCAGCCGGTCCTCCCCGCCCGTGACCGTCTGCCCTGGCTCGACCACGACCCGGGCGGCTTCGTCCCGGGTCCCTACGAGCAACTGGGCGCGCACTACAGGCAGCATGGCCGGGACGCCGACGCCCGCATCGTCCTCCTCGCCCGCCAGCGTAGGCTCCGCCGCACGCTCTCCCGCCCGGCCCGCGCATGGGGCGTGCTGCAGGACGCCACCGTGGGCTACGGGTACCGGCCTCAGCGCGCGATCTGGCTGCTGACGGCCCTCTTCGCCGCGGGCACCACCCTCTTCGCCGCCGACCCACCCGCCCCGTCCGGCGACGGCACGCCCCCGGGATTCCAGCCAGCCATCTACACCCTTGACGTGCTGATCCCCGTCGTCGACTTCGGCCAGCAGACCGCGTACGCCCCGCACGGCGCCCTACGCTGGGCCGTCGTCGCCCTGGTCACCGCCGGGTGGCTGCTCGCCACGACGGTGGCTACGGGGCTGAACCGGGTGCTGCAGCGGAACTGAACGGACGGAGCAGCTAGAGCATGTCTCTCTGACGGGCTGGCCAGTTGATCGGATATGTCCGTATGGTCGGTGATTACTGATGCGATGTGGGATCGGATCGAGCCGCTGATGCCGGCTGATCCGATTCGTGGTCGACGGTGGGCCGACCCCCGGCGGATCCTGGAAGTCATCGCCGGGAAGTACCGAACCTGCGCGCCCTGGAGGGACCTGCCAGAGAAGCTCGGGTCCTTCCGGACAGCGCACAAGCGCCTGATCACATGGGCGGCGGACGGTACCTGGGAACGAATTCTCACGGTGCTTCTCGCTGTGGCGGATGCAGGTGACGATGTGGGATGGATCGTCTCGGTGGACTCCACTGTCTGCCGGGCTCACCGGCATTCGGCCGGAACCAGGAAAGGGGCACCTGGCCGGTCCGAGCCCGACGATCACGCACTTGGACGCTCTCGTGGCGGCCTGGGCACGAAAGTTTATCTACTGAGATTGAACTGGTGATGTCGGGCGTCTGGGACGGCCGACAGAACCATGGTGGTCTGTGATCGTCGAGGAGCGATCACCGACTCATCAGGGCTCACCGCACGAGCGTCCGAGACGGCCGCTGGAACTGATGGCGAGGCGTGTCAGAGGAAAAGCAGGTGCCGACTCATGGGCCGTGCGGGCAGCATGCCCGCATGTCTACCGAAGTCAGCGGGATGATCGAGTGTCGACCAGGTGCCCGCCTCTGGGGCTCCGACGACGAGGACTCCGTGTGGCACGCTGCCATCGACCTCTTCCTGCTCAACAACGGCAACGCCTACGACGCCCTCGCCTGCCTCTTCGGTATCCGGAACTCCTTCGGCTTCCGCCCTCTGGCCGAAGGCCGCGGCTTTCCGAGCGACGCGTCCGAGGGTCTGCAGACCGAGTACGCCGCGTACGGCGGACCTCCTGACGTCCACGGCACAACATGGATCACCTGGGCCGAGCTTGCCTCCACCGACTGGCAGGAGGCAGACAGTTCTGGCACGCGAAGCCGAGAATCGGTCGCCGGAGACAAAACCCACTGGGGGCCGGTCTGGAGCGTGATGCGGACACTCGGCGAACTCCACGGAGCAGACAATGTGCGACTCGTTGCCTGGTTCCACTGACCTCGACTCCGCGGCGAAGCGCCGCTTGTTCGATGGGACGCGGCTCTGCTCCGACGGGTGCGGTCACTGGTGGTACAGCTGTCCGCCGCTGACTGATCCCTCCGTCGGCACCTGTGCACGACGCCGCTCGTGCGATCAGGCGCGTACGTGGCCAGACGGGTCGGCAGCGGCATCGGGGCATTGCTGCGGTGGCACGGTGGGATGCCGGTTCACGTGAAGGTGACGTGCATCCCGCCCTCGGTCAGGACTTCGAGCACCAGGGCGACCAGGTCGTACTGCTCGTCCTCCGGTGTCAGGAGGCGGGACAGGTGCTCGCGCGTGGTCGCGGCGTCCCGCCAGAGCAGGGTTGCGGGGGCGGTGTAGCCGAAGTTGCCGCGCAGACAGTCCACGAGGGCGTCCAGGCAGCCGCCGAAGTAGCCGCCCGGCCCGTTGGCGGCCTCGCCGAGTGCCAGGCAGAGGCCCGGTCCGTCGGTGATGTGCCGGCCGTCCAGCTCGTACGCGTGTCCGGCAGGCCTGTCCAGGGGTGTCCGGCGGCCCGGCAAACCAGCGTTCCAGACGGGCCGGGCGTATCCCGGTACGGGTGCGAGCTCTGTGTCGAGTTCCAGATCGATTAGGTCCGTCCGTGGGAGAACGGGTGCCACGTGCGGACTTTGGGCCGCAGCGGCCGGTCGGCTGGACTGACAGGTCGGAGAGCGTGCCGGCAGAGCAGGCGACTATCCACCAGCCGCTCGAAAGCCCCACGCACCCGAGTCTGTCAGTGCTGCTCCCGGGACCTCAGAGTTTTCACCAGGCCCGGATCAGCCGACGGCTCCCTTGAACGTTTTCGTCACGGCCCGCACCAGCCGGTCCGCGTACTCTTGTTCGGCTTCCCTGAATTGTGGGTAGTCGGTGACGAAGTGGTTCCACTCCACGGACTCGACCGCCTTCGTCACGTCCGCGAGCAGGATCTGCTCGCGGTACGGATACGGCCACTCGCCCGACAGCCGGAACACCTCGTGCAGCAGCTCGTAGCGGAGCGGATGCCGCTCGGCCAGCAGTACGGCGTCGTACAGATCCTTGCCCTGCGCGTGCATGTCGTTGACCAGCCACATCAACTTCCAGGCCAGGGACAGTTCAGGCGTGGCCGCCTGCACGACCGTGCCGCCTGGCAGCTCGGCCAGATCGGGCGCTTCGGGCAGCCGCTCGTTGAACACGAAGTCGAGCTGGACATGGCCGCCCGGCAGCCCGGGCGAGACCCACGGCAGCACCATGCGGCAGCCCGGTACCCGGTCGTAGGTCCAGATGTCCTCGACCACCGCGCCCCGCGCCGAGATTCCCACCTCGCCTCCGCAGGCGTCGGCCAGCGTCTGTGCCGCCGCGGCGATCCCGCGCAGCATCCGGTCCGTGCGGCCGTCGTCGATCCGCCAGGTGTGGGGGACGACGACGAAGTCCAGGTCACCGGGCTCGCGGGCGGCGTCCGGGAACCACACCGACATCAGCACGCTGCCCCTCAGCACCAGCGCGTCCACCCACTGCGACGCGGCGATCGCGTCCAGCACCAGATGCAGGGCTCGGCGCCGGGCCGCCCGCCACGTCTCGCCGCGTGCCGGATCTCCGAACCGCGGGTCGGTCGCGCGGTAGGCGTTCCGGTGCTGCTTCAGCGACGGGTCGAAGACGGGACGCTGCACCACCTCGTCCCCCGGCACCCACTGCAGCGTCTTCGGCAGATCCTCGGCCCTGCGGGTGGCCTCGTCCAGTGGTTCCCGGGGCAACTCGGTATTCCGCCAGCTGAACCCGTCCCACGCCGTCCTGCTCATGTTCGTACCCCCACAGGCTCCTCGATCCAACCGTCGTCCACGGACAGGTCACTGTCATGGAGCACGAACTCCCGCTCCACGCCCAGCACCACGAACCCGCCCAGCTCCGTCAGCAACCACTCCAGCGCCCGCCCCGCCCCGTCGGCGCCCACCCCGCGGCACCGCTGCGTCACGAACCGCTCGTGCCGCGCGCCGGCTCGCACCCGCAAGGCGTTCCACGACAGATGGGCGCCGTGCGGCACCACCCGGGCAGCGAGCGCGGCCAGGTCCGTGTCCACGTCGAGCAGCAGCTTCACATGATGCTCGAAGTACCGTTCGTCGTCCCCGCCGAGCCGAGCCGGTACCTCCGCGGCCCACGGCGTGGACTCGGTCTTCACCCGTACCGGCTCGAAGCCGTTCGCACGAAGCCCCGCCACGACCTCCCGCACTCGCTCGGCCTGCTCAACGTACGACGAGGAACCGGACAGCGTGAGCATGGGCTGATCGCGCATCCGGCCGCGCGCCAGCACGATATGTGTCAGCTTCAGACCACCCGAGGCCGCCCACCGCTGCAGCCGCACCCACTCGTCGGGGTCGGCACAGCGGACCGTCACATGAGATTCGTACAGGGAAGCGGACATCCGCGGATCCTGCCAGACCACGGCCGCTCACGCCCATTCGAGCCCCGGCTCCCGCAGTGCGTCCAACTGTTCAAGGGTGAGTTTGTCGCGCCTCGCTTTGGTGTTGGAGACCCACACCCCCAGCTTGACGGCCACCGGTTCCGTCTCGCCGTCGACCGCGATCGGTTCGCTGTGACCGCGCGGGACGGCCCGCTGACCCTCCCGCTCCGCCCACTGCGCGAGGGCTGCCGGTCCGCGCTGGAACGCTTGCTGTGCCTTGCTCGGGCCTATCGTCGAAGGTGCGGCCGCTAGGCTCTGTCCGGCCGATCTTGGCTGTGGGAGGATGCCGCCCATGGTTGATATTCGAAGGGGCCGTGCCGCGTAGAACGCCGGCTTCACTTCGGTCGCAGGAATGTGGCTGGAGGAGTCCCTGGGTGCGTTATCGCGATGTCCCTGGCTTGTCGGGGGCGGCGAATGCAGCCGTCCGCGTGCTCGAGCGGGATCGACTGGCGCCGGGCATTGTGTCTGTCGCGCTGAGCGTGTGGTCGGTCCGCGTCCACGGCACCGAGCGTCGGTGGAAGCGGTGGGAGGCCGAGTTCGCCTGCCCGTGCTGCGGTGAGGGCTGGGCCCGGGACAAGCTGCAAGTGGCTCTGTTCATGCTACGGCCAAGGGCCGCCGCCGAACTGCGTTTGCAGGTCGAGCGCCTGGACGAGGTCCTACTCAGACGAACGCACCATGAGCCCATGGCGGATCCGGAGTTGGCGTGGTGGCATCGCCGGTGCTGACCGTGTCCATGCCGTCCACTGACTCGTTGGCCCTTGTATGAGTGGTCGGGGGATCTGACAGAGGCGGAGTGGCGATGTCTGGAGCCGTTCCTGCCAGTGGGTGACAACCGCTGCGGGCGGTGGCGCGACCACCGTCAGGTGGTCAACGGCATTCTGTACCGGGTCCGGACGGGGATGCAGTGGCGGGACCGGCCCGAACGCTTCGGGCCGTGGAAGACGATCTATGAGCGCCATCGGCGTTGGTCAGCCGACGGGACCTGGGAGCGGATGCTCCAGCAAGTGCAGGCCCAGGCCGATGCCGCCAGCGGGATCGACTGGGACGTCTCGGCCGACTCCACCTCGATTCGTGCCCGCGTGGAATGCGATCGGGCGGGCGACGCGGACGGGCGACTGGCTCCCGAGCCCGAGCCGGCTGTGCGACTGGTGCCCCCATCGGGCGCTGTGCCCGGCCTGGGGCGGCACCCCGCCGCCTTGTCCCCATCCCCTGGCCGTCACCACGGACCCGGCCGCGGGGGAGGGCGAACGCCCGGCCGCTGACGTTGGCTGAGACCGGAGGCGCCCGATGTCCGCATGTGTGCGGAGGTATTATACGCCTCACTGCCGACATTTCCCCCTTTTCTGTATTTTTCTTGCGAAAAAGGGTGGATTGTTACTTCTGGGGCGCCTAGTGTGAGTGCAGACAGCAATTCGAATGCATATTCGATCCGAGCGACGGCCACGCGGGGGCACGTCCTGCCGGACGAGGGCCGCGTCCCCTGCCGGCCAGGCCCACCCGGAACCGCCGTCGCAGACGCCAGGAGAACGGCGTGAACCTCACCTTCACCACCGCCACCAAGGAACAGGCCAAGGCCCGCATCGCGCTCGCCGGTCCCACCGGGTCGGGCAAGACCTACACCGCCCTGGTCGCCGCCGCCGGGCTCGGCGAGCGGGTCGCCCTGATCGACACCGAGCACGGCAGCGCCGCCAAGTACGCCGACGAGTTCGCCTTCGACACCCTCCCGCTCACGACGTTCCAGCCCACCACCCTCGTCGACGCGCTCGCGGTGGCCGCCCACGAGGGCTACGACGTCATGATCGTCGATTCCCTGAGTCACTTCTGGTCCGGCACCGGCGGGATGCTGGAGCAGGTCGACAACGCGGCCAAGCGCCTCGGGGCGGGCGGCAACTTCGCCGGCTGGAAGGAGGCCCGCCCCCAGGAGCGGGCGATGATCGACGCCCTGCTCGCCTACCCCGGTCACCTCATCGTCACCATGCGCACCAAGACCGAGTACGTCGTGGAGGCCGACGAGCGCGGCCGCAAGGTGCCGCGCAAGATCGGGCTCAAGCCCGAGCAGCGGGAGGGCATCGAGTACGAATTCGACATCGTCGGCGATCTCGACCACGAGAACAACCTGGTGATCTCCAAGTCCCGGGCGAAGCCGCTGTCCGGGACGGTGCTCCGCAGGCCGGGCCCGGAGTTCGCCGAGGCCGTCCTCGATTGGCTGGAGGCCGGCAAGCCCGTCCCCTCCGTTTCCGACTACGTCACGGCGGCCACCGCGGCTGGCGCCAGCCACGAGGAACTGCGCGACCTGTACGAGAAGGTCCGTCGGCACAACCTGCTCGGCGCCGCGGTCCTGGACGACACCGGGGAGACCCACACGCTCGGCCAGCTGATAGTGCGCCACGGCATTGCGGCGGCGAAGAACAGGGTCGCCGAGGACGTCGAGTCCGGGGCCGGGACCAGGCGGGCGAACGGGACCGAGCGGAAGGACAAGTCCGCATGAGCCTCAAGGAGCACGCCACCCGGGTCGCCGTGCTCCGGGTGCTGCGCGACGCCGTCGACGCCGAGTACCAGACCGAGCGCCACGAGGTTCTCGAGGGGCTGCGCGCGGCCCGTGCCGAGCTGAACCTGAAGTCGGTCCGGGTGGCCCTGCCGGACGACACACCGGTCGCCACCCTCACCCTCGTCGACCCCATACCGACGGTCGTGGTCGCCGACGAAGAGGCCTTCACCGCCTGGGTGGCCGAAAACCACCCCGGCGAGGTGGAGAGGCTGGTCCGGGTGCGCCCCAGCTGGCAGCGGCAATTTCTCGCTCGGCTGACCTGCCTCGAGCCGGTCGTCGACCCGTACACCGGCGAGGCGATCCCGGGGCTGGGTGTGTTGTCGGCCTCCGAACCGCGGTCGTTCAGCCTGCGTCCCCTGCCCGGCGGGCGGGAACGGATCGCCCGCGCCTTGCACATCGGCACGCTCGACCTGCGCCGTCTGCTCCCCCTCGAGGGTGGCGAGGATCCATGACCGCTGTCGTCGCCCACCCCGACCGGGACACGCTCGACACGGTGTGGTTCCTGGTCTCCCAAACCGGTCACCTCGATTGTGGCCGCTGGACGTTCGAGGACGACAAGCGGCTGCGGTGCGCCTGCGGGGCCGTCCTGTACGTGTACCAGCAGCCGGCGGATGCGGCGGGAAGCGGCGCACCGGCGTCAGCCGGGACGTTCCCCCGCGGAAGGGAAGAGCGCATGCTGCCAGCCGAGACGGCCCAGCTCGTCGCCCTGGTCGCGGCGATGTGCCCGTCGATGCACCTGGAAGACACCACGACGGACGCCTGGCACCTGCTGCTCGCCGACCTGGACGTCGCCGATGTACAGGCGGCTGTGATCCGGCTGGGCAGGCAGCGGTCCGATATCGCCGCCGCCGACATCCGCGCCGAGGTGCGCGCGATCCGGGAGGAGCGGCTCGCCCGCAACCCGCTGCCACTCCCGGACAGCGACCCTGACGACCCGCGCCGTTATCGTGCGGAACTCCTCGCGCTGGTGACCGCGATCGCCTCAGGACAGCGAGTTCGGCGCACACCCGCCGTCCCGGGCAGTCCGCCCTCCCACCTCACCGGCTCGAAGCGCGACACGCGTGTCCGGTCCCTCCGCGTGCCCTGTCCCTGGTGCGGGGCCGCCGCAGGCCGTCCCTGCACCGTCCCCCGGCTCGGAATCCCGCTGAGGAGGGCCCCTGCCCACCAGGCACGGCTCCTCGCAGCCGGGCTCGCCGAGCCCGGGCCGAGGCAGGAGGGGGAAACGAGGTGAACCCGGTGATCGCCCCTACTCGGGGAAAAGCCGCGTACCGGAGCCCTGCCCCCCTCGCCACCGCGACTCCCCTGGAGACCCGCGCCGCCCAGCTCACCCTTCACACCTGGCCGGAGCGGCGCAGCCTCCCCTCCGGCCACCCTCACCACCGGTACGAGGCTGCCCGTCGAACTCGAACCGGCATGGGTGAGGAACCACCCGTCGCACGAGAGGAAAACCGCCATGGTCGGTGAAACCGTCATCACCGTCGTCGGCAACCTGACCGACGACCCCGAGCTGCGCCTCACCCCGTCCGGCGACACGGTCGCGCACCTCACCGTCGCGTCCACGCCCCGCACCTTCGACCGGCAGAGCAACGAATGGCGGGACGCCGAGACGCTGTTCCTGCGCTGCTCGGTCTGGCGGCAGGAAGCGGAGCACGCCGCCAAGTCCCTGACCCGCGGCACCCGCGTCATCGTCCAGGGGCGGCTGCGCCAGCGGACGTACGAGACCCGGGAGGGCGAGAGGCGGACCGTCATCGAGCTGGAGGCCGACGAGATCGGCCCGTCGCTGCGGTTCGCCGCCGTGACGATCACCAAAACCCCGTACACCGCCGTCCCCGCCGGTTCCCGCGGCGGCCCCCGTCCTCCCGCCGAGGACCCGTTCACCCCGCCCGGCGGCGGCGAGCGGCCGGTCCCCGCCGAGAGCGGACAGCATGCCCCCCACGAGGAGACGGAGCCCTTCTGACGGGTCGGCGCACCCGTGCGCCGGCCGCGACCACACACCGCACCCATCCGAGGCGGACCCCATGAAGGAACAGGACCGCGAGGAAGCGCTCAAACTCGCCCTCGCCCAGATCGAAAAACAGTTCGGCGCGGGCTCGGTGATGCGCCTGAGCGATGAGCCGGGGGTCCCCGTCGAGGTCATCCCCACCGGCTCGATCGCCCTGGATCTCGCCCTCGGTGTCGGCGGCCTGCCGCGCGGCCGCGTGGTGGAGATCTACGGCCCGGAGTCCTCCGGCAAGACGACCCTGGCCCTGCACGCCATGGCCAACGCGCAGAAGGCAGGCAGGACCGCGGCGTTCATCGACGCCGAGTACGGCCTCGACCTCGAGTACGCCAAGCGGCTCGGCGTCGACACCGACACCCTGCTGGTCTGCCAGCCGGACAACGGCGAACAGGCCCTGCAGATCGCCGACACCCTCATCCACTCCGGCGCCCTGGGCCTCATCGTCATCGACTCCGTCGCCGCGCTGGTGCCGCGCGCGGAGATCGAGGGCGATATGGGCGACCCGCACGTCGGCCTGCAGGCCCGGCTGATGAGCCAGGCGCTTCGGAAGATCTCCGGCGCGCTGAGCCACTCCGGAACCACGATGATCTTCATCAACCAGCTGCGCGAGAAGATTGGCGTGGTCTTCGGCTCGCCGGAGACCACGACCGGTGGCCGCGCCCTGAAGTTCTACGCCTCGGTCCGCCTGGACATCCGCCGGATCGAGACCCTCAAGGACGGCACCGAGCCGGTGGGCAACCGCACCCGCGTCAAGGTGGCCAAGAACAAGGTCGCCCCACCGTTCAGACAGGCCGAGTTCGACATCCTCTACGGCCGGGGCATCAGCCGCGAGGGCGAGCTGATCGACCTGGGCGTCCAGCAAGGCCTCGTCCGCAAGTCCGGCACCTGGTACACGTACGAGGGCGACCGGCTCGGCCAGGGCAAGGAGAACGCCCGCGCCTTCCTCAGGGACCACCCCGACCCCACCGACGAGATCGAGAAGAAGACCAGGGAGAAACTGGGCATCGGGGCGAAGCCGGAGGCCCCGGCGGCGGAGCCCTGGGCGGACAGGGCGAACCGAGCGGCCGCACCCGGCACCGTGCCGTTCGACTCGGCCGCGGCCGGCCGGCGCTCCACCGGGCCGGCCTCGTCGGCCCCCCGCGTCCTCCACGACGGCACCCCGGCCGGGCCGTGAAGACCAGCCGGCCGCTCCCTCACTCCGGCGCGAGACGAACGCCGGTGAACCGGGGCGGCACCATGTTCCCCGGCGCCGCCACGCCCCGGGACGAGACGCCGACCCCGGGCAAGACCGCCGTCGGCCGGCCCACTGCAGCGGAGCCGGTCCACCGGCCGGTCGCGGCCGCCGCCGACGGCGAGGACCGGGTCACCGAGGCGGCGTTGCGCCCCAAGGACCTGGACGGGTTCATCGGCCAAGTACGGGTCCGCGAGCAGCTCGACCTCGTCCTCAGGGCCGCTCGGCAGCGGAGCGCCACCGCCGACCACGTGCTGCTCTCCGGTGCCCCGGGGCTCGGCAAGACCACCCTGGCGATGATCATCGCCGCGGAGATGGGAGCCCCGCTGCGCATCACCTCCGGCCCCGCCATCCAGCGCCCCGGGGACCTGGCGGCGGTCCTGGCCTCGCTCACCGGGGGCGAGGTCCTCTTCCTCGACGAGATCCACCGGATGTCCCGGCCCGCCGAGGAGATGCTCTACCTGGCGATGGAGGACTTCCGCGTCGACATCGTCGTCGGCACCGGCCTCGACGCGACCGCCATGTCCCTCGAGCTGCCGCCGTTCACCCTCGTCGGCGCCACCGTCCGGGCCGGCCTGCTGCTCCCGCCGCTGCGCGACCGCTTCGGCTTCACCGCCCACATGGAGTTCTACGACCCGGCCGAACTGGAGCGCGTCATCCACCGCTCCGCCCGGCTGCTGGAAGTGGAGGTCGAGTCCGCGGGCGCCGCCGAGATCGCCGGCCGCTCCCGCGGCACGCCCCGCATCGCCAACCGGCTGCTGCGCCGGGTGCGGGACTACGCCGAGGTCACCGCGGACGGAGCGGTCACCCGCCAGATCGCGTCCGCGGCCCTGGGGGTCTACGAGGTCGACGGTCGTGGCCTGGACCGCTTGGACCGGGCCGTGCTGCACGCCCTGCTGAAGCTGTTCGGTGGCGGACCGGTCGGTCTGTCCACCCTCGCGGTCGCCGTGGGGGAGGAGCGGGAGACGGTGGAGGAGGTCGCCGAGCCGTTCCTGGTCCGGGAGGGGCTGCTGGCCCGGACGCCCCGGGGGCGGGTCGCGATGCCCGCCGCCTGGGCCCACTTCGGGCTCGTACCGCCGCCCGGGCCGTCCCGGGCCGCGCCCCCGGGACACCAGAATGGCAATTCCGGACAGGACGACCCGCCCGGAGGCCGCGCCGGACGGACCACCTCCCCGGCCGCCCCCCGGCACCGGCCCCCGCGACGGTGAGACCCATGGCTGCCCGTACGAGAACCGCCAAGGACCGGCCGTCCTACCGCTGCACCGAGTACTTCTGGCAGAAGCCGAGCTTCTTCGGGGAGTACGACACCGGCAGGTCCTTGATCTGCCGGCGGTACAGGCGAGGCAGCCTTTCGGCCGACAAGACTGGTGGTCCAGTGCGTCGATCGCAGGGCGCTGGGCCGCGTATGGTCCGGATCTCGGTGACGGCCGGTGACGATGCAGGCGGGGTCGTGGGCCTCCGGCTGGACTGACATCCCCTCTACGCTGCCCAGGCCCGCCCCCGACACCAGGAAAAGGGAGGCGTGGGGGTGTGAGGTGCGGGCGGGGGTGGCGGGCGAGGGGATCGGGCGGCCGGGTCGCGTGTTGCGCACGGCGGCCGCCGCGCGGTCCCGTCGGCACATCGGTGCCGGGCGCAGGCGGCGGCAGAGACCGGCAGCAAGTTGCGGGTCACTGGCCCCAGTTGCGACGGAGCACCGTAGTTTGTGAGTGGAGCGCGATGGTTTGCGACTCCGGGTCGGATCACGAAGAGGCCGGTGATCCGCCGTACGGCCGCGCCGTGAGGGCCCTTGGAGCTGTCTGGTTGCCACCTGGTTGAATCGGCGGGTGAGCGAGACCTTCGTCGACCTGGGAGTCGTCACCGCGCCGTCCGGTGTGCTGGTCCTGGGGATGGCCGGCTGGATCGACCACTGGTCCAAGACCGGCGATCCACTGTCCATGCGGGCACTGGCCGCAGCAGAGCACGGTGGCGGCCACCTGCACGAGCCTGCAGACGGCCCGAGCAGCGGATGGTCCTGTGAAGCGGTAGCGGTGGCGGCCGCCGCTGACCAGTTGCTGAAGGTGCGCGCTGCAACGGCGGAGTCGTACGACGGGCCCGTCGTCACGGTCTTGGAAGTCGATCTCGGCTTGCCCTGGCCGAGCAACCGCGGCAAAGAGCCGATCCGGCTCGGTGACCTGCCGGTCGACCGGTGCGGCATGGTCCTCGGGGACGCTCGGGCCCTCGACTCGTTCGTCGGACTGTCAGGCGAGTCGATCGACGGACTCGCCGACGTCACGTACTGGGGGAAGCACGAGGGCGACGCCCACGCCCGCTTCGGCGGCGAACGGGCACCCCAGTACGACGGGCAGGGGCCCTACGGGTGGCTCGACCTGCCCCTGCACGAAGCCCGCGAACTCGCCGGCCGGCTCCGGAACCGGCTGTCGGAAGGACCCCTCAGCGGCTTGGTGGTCTCCGTGGACGCACACACCCACTTCCACCTGCTCCACCGGGCAGGGCAGACCCACCCCTTGCTCGCCGGGCAGATCGAGATCGAAGGAGGCCAGGTCCTGGGCCTGGGCTGGGACCAGGGCGACCACTCCATGCGCCACCACGGTGAACGAGCCTGGGACCAGGTCTACCCAGTCACCCTGGAACAGCGCGACACCACCGCCCTGCTGCGTTGGACCATCCCCACACAAACAGAACAGACCGAATAGGCTGAAAGCGCCGCCTCGCAAGTGCGGTGCTCCGCCTTCACGAACTGCGTTGCACCGCAACCCCAGTAACGCGTCCCGGGATCTGCTGCCCGACGGCGGCAGATCCCGACGGCAACAAGCCAGACGATCAGGTGACCTGATCCCAGACCCCGGCAGTCCGCGGGCCGCTGCGCTGGGCATCGCCTACGGGAGAGACTCCGCTCATGAGCACCACGCGACGCCGACTCGGCACGGGCCCGAACGCCACCAGGACCACGCCGACGACCGACCCGGGCCCGCGCCTCCTGCCCGCTGAGCGAGTCGAACAGCAGACGCTCCTGGGGGAAGTCGAGTACCAGGACGTGACCGACGGGAAAGGCCGGAGGATCCTTGGGCCGGGCACGTTCGCGACGCCGCAAGAGGCGCCGTAGGGGCCGCGCTTCCCCGACGTCCCCGAGCCTGACGAGTCGTCGGCCATGTTCCCCAAGGCAGAGACACCAAGCGCCGTTACTGAGTCCGTAGTCAGGTCTCAGTATTCCGGGTATTTCGGCCCGGAAGGTCCGTCACATCACCAGAGCGTCAGGAGCTCGGCTTGAGGACGGTCTCCCGTTTCTGTCTGCTGCTGGTGCGGCAGGGTTGCGCCACCTGCCCGCCCCGCCCCCGTCTTACGGCGGGGGCGGGTGGCGCGGGTCTTCTGGTCGGCTCCACGAGGCTTCGACACCGCCAGGGCGGTGTCCTGGTCTCCGGCCACTCCGGTACCAGTCGTGCAGGCTGCCGCGGCGAGGGCGGCGAGGTTGCGGGCGGCGTTGGTGTCCCGGCCGATGACCAGGTGGCAGGCGTCGCATCCGTAGGTCCGGACGTGCAGCGGCGGTTTGGCTTTCACCGCGCCGCACCCGGAGCAGGTCTTGGAGGAAGGGAACCAGCGGTCGGCCGCGATGATGCGGGTGGCGTGGCGCCGGCGGGTCTTGTAGGTGAGCTGACGGCGGATCTCACCGAACCCGGCGTCAGCGATCCGGCGGGCCAGGCGCCGGTTCTTCACCATGCCGGCGACGTTGAGGTCCTCGACCACGACGGTGCCGTACTCGGCCGCGACCGTGGCGGTGAGTTTGTGCAGCGCGTCTTCGCGGAAGTTCGCCACCCGGTGATGGACCTTGTTCCGCTGGGCGTTGGCCTTCTCCCACCTGCGGGAGGCCTTCTGTCCGGTGCGGCGGTCGGGGCCGTGGCGGCGGGAGACCGTGCGGGAGGCCCGGCGGAGCCGTTTCAGGGCGCTGTCTAGGTACCGGGGGTTGGCGACGGTGCGGATCTCGCCGGTGCTGTCGGCCATGACGGCCAGGGTCTTGATCCCGAGGTCGATGCCGACCGCTACGTCGGGGCGTGCGACGCGGGGGATGTCCTGCTTCACCTCGACCTGGAAGGCGACGAACCAGCGTCCGCGTTCGTGGCGGACGGTCGCCGACAGGATGCGCGCGGTCCCGGCCTGGACGCGGGCCAGGAGCTTGATGGTGGGTTCGTGGGTGCGGAGTATGCCGAGGCGGGGCAGGGCGATGTGACGTCCGTCGGCGTCGACGCGGATCGTGCCGGTGCTGAACCGGCAGGACAGACGCGCCTTCCGCTTCGACTTGAAGCGGGGTATCCCGACCCGCTTGCCCTTACGGCGGCCTTGCTTGGACTTGGTGTAGTTGTCGAACGCCGCCGCGGCGTTGGCCAGGCCGGTGTTGTACGCCTCCTTGGAGTTCTCCTCCCACCAGGGGGCGAACTGCGGGTCGGTGTGTTTGGCCGCGTTGAACGCCTTCCTCAGCGTCGGCAGCGACCACGGCCGCCACGTGGTCAGGTCCGCCTCCGGGACGCCGTAGGACTCCTCCGCGCGGCGTTGCCACCACGAGGCGCTCACCCAACCGACGGCCCAGTTGTACGCCGCGCGGGCGGCACCGCAGTGCGAGCGCAGCGCGTGCTCCTGGGTGGCGTTCGGGTCCAGCGCGAACCGGTACGCCTGCACCACGAACCCGGACTGCGGCTGGAACCTTTCACTCGGCGGCCTCGCCGGTCACCACAGCCACCGCGCGGGCGGCCCGGTCCTTCGCCGCGCGCTGCCCATACAGGCGGGCGCACAGGGAGGTCAGCACCTCGGTGATGTCCCGCACCAGGTCATCGGCGGCCTCAGCGGGGTCGAGGACGACCAGGCGCCGACCGGACGCCGACAGCGCGGCCTCCAGGTGCTCGACGCCGAACCGGGCCAGCCGGTCACGGTGCTCGACCACGATCACCGCCGTACCCGGGTCGGCAAGGAGCCGGTGCAGCTTGCGACGGCGCCCGTTCAGCCCCGACCCGACCTCGGTCACGACTTCCGCGACGGCCAGGCCCAGCCCGTTCGCGCCGGACACCACCCGCGCGACCTGCCGATCCAGGTCGACCTTCTGGTCGGCGGACGACACGCGGCAGTACGCCACCACGCGTCCGGACGGCTGGACGGCAACCTCATCGACCAGCCACGTCCCGGACGGCGCCTGGCGAACCGGCACGGGCATCTTCCCGTCCTTCACCCACCGCCAGGCAGTCTGGTAACTCACGCCCTGCTGACGCGCCCACTCCGAAAGCTTCACAACACCAAGATGCGCGAGATGTCTGATTGGAGATGACTATGAACGATTAGAAAATCCGTAACAGCTGTCACCCCCTTGAAGCGGGTGAGCAGTGGCATTACGAACCCGGCTCCTACTTGAACCCGATCGAGGTGAACGGTCAAGGGGTTCGGGCGTGTTGACTACTTCCCTGAAGGGTGTTGCAGAAGGTCCTTCTTGGGCAGGCCGAAGTGGCGTTTGACCTAGGCTGCCGCCATGATCAACGCCGATGACCTCGAACGCCGGGCCTCGCGCCTCGACGGGGTACCGCCCGTCATCGCCCGGTTCCTCCTCGAACAGGGGCACCTAGGCGTGCTCGTGGCCGCGGCTCGTGAGGGGGAGTGGTTCTGCGCAAAGGTGGCGGTCGGGGAACTGCTGCGCAGGGGGGAACCGGAGGCGGCCTGGGAGGCCATCTCTCCCTACGCGGACACGGGGTGGTGGGATGCCGTTGAGGGGGCCGCCGGGGTGCTGGAAGCGCTGGGGCGGGCGGCGGAGGCCATCGCGCTGGTCCGGGCGCAGGTGGACGGCGGTAATTGGGTGGCGCGGCCAGTGCTGGCCGGTCTGCTGGCCCGGAACGGACGCGTCGACGAGGCCATCGAGTTGCTCCGTCCCGATCTGGACGAGGTGTTTTTGCTGCGGGCGCTCGTCGAGACCACGGAAGGTCACGGACGGGACGCGGAGGTCGCCGCGCTGCTCCGGCCCCTGGTCGAGAACGAGACGTGCTGCGGGAATCGGGAGGCGCTCATCCAGCTGAGCCGGGTGCTGGAACGGCAGGGCTGCGCGGACGAGGCCGCCGTGCTGCTGCGCTCGCGCATCGACGCGGACTTCAAGCACGTGGTGCACGTGGGCGTGGTCAAGGAGCTGGGCGAACTGCTGGTCCGCCAGGACCGGCTGGCGGAACTGCGGGCCTTCGTGGCCGAGCCGCAAGGTGAGCACGCCCTGTCCGTACTGGCCACACGGCTCGACGAACTCGGCCGGGTGGACGAGGCCGTCGCACTGCTGCGCCCCCGCGCTGCGGACGGGCGGCACCGCGCCGCCGGGAGCCTGGTGTAAGTCCTCGCCCGGAACGGGAGGGTCGCGGAGGCGGTCGAGGCCGCCCTGCCGCTGCTGGACGACCCGACCTGCGACTGGCTGCTGGCCTCCCTCGGGGAGATGTTCGTCTCCCAGGGCCGGGCCGAGGCCGCGCTGGGCCTGGTCGACTGCAGGATGCAAATGGCCGACGCCGAGGAGCGGGAGACCCTGATTCCCTGGCGCGTCTGGCTGCTCGAAGAGGCGGGCCAGCTGGAGGAGGCATTGGCGCAGGCCCAGGCGATGGTTGACGACGTGTGCTCCTTGCGGACCTGCAATGTGGCGAGTGTGCTGGAGAAGATGGGCCGGACGGACGAGGCTATTGCCATGCTCCGGGGATCCACGGACGGGACCGACCACCGCGAACTGGCCCACCTCCTCATCCGGCAGGGACGCCCGGACGAGGCCATCGAACTGCTCCGCTCCACCGGCACGGCCAGCCGTCCCCGACAGAACGCCGCAAGCCAGCCCCCGCAAAACCCCGCGGCGATACCGTGGTGACACACGCCCCACCCCGCGTCTGGAGGCCCCGATGAACCGAGCAGCTGGCCCCCGCCGACGGAGCCGTCCGGCAGCAGCTGGACCCCGCGGCCGCCGACGCAGTCCGCGCCTACGCCGCCAAGACCCGCGAGAACGCCGACCAACTCGCCGCCGTCCTCGAGGACATCGCCACCAACGGCCTGCCCTCGGTGGAGGACTGCACACCATGGGAGGAACTGCGCGAGGCACACCTCACCCGGCTCACAGCCCAGCGCCCGGCCGTCGCCTGACGGCCCCACAGCACGGCCAGCGCCGTGCCCACGTCGCCTTCTCCGCTGCCGCCAAACAGCTGGAGAACATCACCAGCGAAGCGGAACTCCACGCCCTGGACCGCGCCTTGGTCGTCATCTCCGTCGACCCCGACGCCGGCGAGCCGCTGCCCGGCAACACCTCCGGCCCGCAGCTGCACCAGTACACCGACGACATCGAAGCCGTCCGCATCCTGTACTTCGTCACCGCCCTGCGCACCGTGGTCGTCGTCGCCTACATCGATTCCTAATGCCGTTCGTCAAGCCGCGGCGCACGCTTGAGGTAGCGGGCAGGAGGTGTCGGAGGTGCGCGGTACAGTCCGTTCATCCGACTGGGGAGGGCTCATGGCGACCAAGTGGAGCTTGACGATCGACTGCGCGTACCCGGGGAAACTGGCCGCGTTCTGGGCGCTGGCGTTGGGCTACGAGGAGAAGCCCGCGCCCGCAGGGTTCGGGAGCTGGGAGGAGTGGTTCGCGCATCATGAGGTTCCGGAGGACGAGTGGGATGACGGGGCGTACCTCTCAGATCCGGACGGCGTGGGCCCTACCTTGTCCTTCCTGAAGGTGCCGGAGCCGAAGGTGGCGAAGAACCGGCTGCATATCGACGTGCAAGTTGGTGGCGGCCGTGAAACCCCGTGGGAGGTGCGCTGGCCGCGCGTGGTCGAGGCGGTGGAGCGGTTGACCGCTGCGGGCGCGACCGTGGTCCGCGAGGACGAGTTGCAGGGCAGGCCGGATCACGTGGTGATGGCAGACCCGGAAGGTAACGAGTTTTGCCTGGTCTGACGGGGTCGGTCAGGCCAACTGGCCGCGCGCAGCGTGTCGCGTCCCTTCCTATGCGGCAGCCCTTGCCGGCGGAGCTGGCTCATAGCGCAGAAGGGCCCAGAGGACGTTGACGCGGCGGCGAGCGAGAGCCAGGACGGCCTGGGTATGACGCTTGCCCTCAGCACGTTTGCGATCGTAGAAGCGCCGGGATTCCTCGCAGTGGCGGATGCTGAACAACGCCGAGGTGTAGAAGACGCGTTGGAGGCGGCGGTTGTATCGCTGCGGGCGGCGCAGGTTCCCGCTCAGCTTCCCGGAATCGCGGGGCACCGGGGCGACGCCGCCGAAGCTGGCGAGGCGGTCGGCGGTGCCGAACGCCGTCATGTCGCCGCCGGTGGCTGCCAGGAACTCGGCGCCGAGGATGACGCCCAGGCCGGGCATGCTGGTGATCACCTCGAAGGTGTGGTGGTCGCGAAACCGGGCCTCGATGGCCTTGTCGAGCTCGGCGACCTGCTGGTTGAGGCTCATCACTTCCTTCGCCAGCGTGTGTACCAACGTGGCGACCAGCTTCTCGCCGGGCAGGCTCGTGTGCTGCCGTTCGGCGGCCTGGACAGCGGTTTCGGCGAGCCGGTCGGGGCGGACGACGTGGCGGTTGCGCAGCCAGGTCTCCAGCCGCTTGACGCCGATCCGGCGAATAGCCGCGGGGGTCTGATAGCCGGTCAGCAGGGTGAGCGGGCCGGTGTTGGTGAGGTCCAGGGCCCGCTCCAGGCCGGGGAAGATGCCAGTGAACTGGGCACGGAGGCGGTTGACGGTGCGGGTGCGGTCGGCGACCAGGTCCATGCGGCGGCCGGTGAGGATCTTGAGATCGATGACGGTGTCGTCGCCGGCCCGCAGCGGATGCAGATCGCGGCGGACGCGGACCTGGTCGGCGATGACGGCGGCGTCCTTCGCGTCGGTCTTGCCCTCGCCGCGGTAGCTCTCGGAAGCGCGGTGGATGGCCCGGCCGGAGATGTAGTGGACCGGCTGGTCGCGGTTGACCAGGAGCGCGATGGCCAGGGCGGCTCCGCCGTCGGCCAGGTCGATGCCCCAGGTCACCTCGTCCCCCAGGGCGAGGAGTTCGAGCAGTTCGGGTTCGTCGTTAGCGACGCGTCGCGACAGCAGCCGGCGGCCGCTCTCGTCGATCGCGACGCAGTGATGGTGGGCTTTGCCTGCGTCGATGCCAGCCCAGATCGCGGCCATGTGGTGCCTCCGTGCGGTGGTGTTGCTGGTGCCTCCCACGGACGACCTCGCTGTCGATTCCCTACGTAGCGATCATTCGCAATTCCTAATTGGCAGCCGAGTCGTCGTGGGGCGTCGGGCGGCCAATCGATGGAAGCCACAAGTGGCAGAAGTTTGAAAGCCACACCCGACGCCCCTGGGTGGATGAACCATACGAAGGGCTCACCACGTCCCGCAGAACAACGTAGGGAAGTCTGACCCGGCCGATCCGGACCTGGTGGTCAGCGCGGCAAGTTGGTCATCCACCAGGTGATGAGCAAGCGGCGTTTCAACTCGTCGGTTCGCGACGTAGGCCATCGCAACCTCGGCCACTCGATTTACCGGCCCGGGCAGGAGCCTGATCACGTCTCGATGGAAGCCGCCATGGGCAACATTGAGGGGGAGGCCGCGCCACTGCCGTTAGGGAGTTGGTTCAGAGTCGGGAGCGTGCCGTCCCCTCGCACGCCCGGCACGCCCTCGCCTGGCTGCTGGCCCTGCAGTGGCAACGAAGCCGATTCCTCATGCACCGGGTGACCAAGGAGATCGGCGCCGAGGACAGCGGGCTGGCCGCCGAAGAGATCCAGACCGGCATGATGGGGCTGATCTCCATGATGGTGATCAATTCCTGGCTCCTGCGGAACGACGACGACGCGTACTACAAGGACCAGTGGAATCATCTCGTTTCCACGTTGCTGTCCAGCGACCTGTACTGGTCCTGCTACCGCCCTCGCGGCGGTGGACTACTGGTCAGCGACAACCCGGTCTGCTTCTCGGGTGTCGTGGGACGGCGCCGCCCGAGATTTCCGCCGCCTTCTTCGATCACGGCGTTGAGACGGGTTTCCACAATTTTCGACGCCTGACGGTGCCGCTCGGCAGTCGTCTAGGCGTGATCATCTCCCGTGACCCACAGGACGCTTCGCGGCTTCGTGTCGCAGACTTCAACCGCTTCACCGTCTTCAACAGCCGGGAGTTCGTGGCGCACGCACCGGAATGGTCCGGTACTCACCCGCGCCTCGCGCAGGATCTGGCCGAGCTGATGATGACGCAGCGCATGGTCGCCCCCGCCTTCTTGCAGGGCTACGCCCCTGGTGGTCGTACCTAGGACCGTCCCTGCAGAGGCTCAATGGGTACCGATCGCGGGACGACACGATGACCAGCCCGCTCGGCCACCGCTTCACCTCATAAGGCCCCGTGTTGCGCGAAGTGTTGCGGTAGGTGTCGCGTCGGCCTCCACAGCGCCCTGGAGTCAGCCCAGGTCACCACGGGCGTACGGCGTGGTCGGCCTGCTGACATCCCCGTTGCGGCTGCTCTGCCCATGTCCTTTGGCTGGAGTGGAGGAGGAAGGGACGGGCGGTCGCGGTCGGGGATCGGGGTGCGTTCAGCCGGTTGCGCGTCGGCCGGGGCCGCCGCGCCTCGTCGCCGTCAACCCGGCGGCGGGGCCGGGGCGGAAGTCGCCGGCGCCCCGGTGCTGTCTTTCCGGTGCCGAGCCCCACCAAGGGGTGAGGCGGGAGAGTCCCGCCGGATGGAGGTACCGCTGTGATCGTTCGACTCGTGGGTGGCCCGCTCGCCGGTCGCGTGCTGGAGACCACCGATTCTCCGTGGGCCGGAGGCTGGCTCACGGCCGGTGACGCCGACTGGGGCTTGTACGTCTCGGTGCACCGCGACCCAGCGACCGGCATCGTCCTGGCGGAGGCCCGGGTCACCATCCCGCGCTGCCGGTAGCCAGCCCACGGGTATCCGCTGCGACACCCGAGCCGTGTTGCATGTCTGACCTGCGGTAACGGAGCCGGATGCCCATCCAGAACCGCTGTTGCACCGCCGTGTTGCAGCGGCCTCAGAATGCTTCCGGCGCTCGTTCGGCGTGCCGGGTCGATCGGCGATCTCGAGCTCACTGTCTGGCCCCTGCGGTCATCACCGGCGAGGGCTGACGGCTGGCCGCTCCTATCAGCTTGTCGGTGCGGGCGGTTAGCCTGCTGGTATGTCGGAGCGTGTCATCTCGGGTCGCACGGGCGGTCTGATCTCTTTGGGTGCTGCGGACGCTTTGTGGGCCGGCTTGACGACCGACGGCGCTGTGCCAAGGGCTTCTGCAGCGTTCACCTGTTCTCCTGCGGATGCCCGGGTGGGGTACGTCCTGCTCGGTGGCCGTGTGGTGGCGACGGTGAAGGCAGGCGACGGCCAGTGGGGTGTTCCGGAGACTGAGGTGCGCCGGGCGGCACTGGAACTGAACGCGGTCGAGATGGACTGCCAGGACCTGGTTCGCATCGGTCCGTTCCGTGGCGCGCCGAAGAAGGAGTGCATCGAGGGAGCACTGCTGCGGTGGCGTCAGCGCATCACCTGGGACCTGCAGGAGCTGGGCGGCCCCGAGCGGGCAGCACGGCGTGAAGGTGCTGGGCCGTGCCATCTGGCGGGGATCGACTGGCGGCGGATACTCGTGGAGCAGACCCGCGACCGGACGGAGCGGACGTGGTGGCTGCCGCGCGCCGTGGTGAGACTGTTGGACGCGGCCGAGCATGCCGAAACGCGGTGGCTGCAGGCCGCGCGGCCCCGCCAGGCAACCACCGCTGTCACCGTGCCGTCCTCCCACCACCAGCAGGTCCGAGCCACCGACGGCCAGACGAGCTCCGACGGCCCAACTGCCCCACTGCGCCCGTACAACGGGGAACTGCAAGGCCAGCTGTACTCGGTACTGAGCAGGAAGCCGGGCACCTCGCGCAAGGTGGCTGGGTGGACTTGCGCCATCTGTCGTGCCGCACCCGCCGCCGTACTCGACCACTGCCATGAACACGACTACGTCCGCGCCCCCGTCTGCCACTCCTGCAACGCGCAAGAACGCCCCGACCACCTGTACAGCAACGACATCCGCGTGGCCAACCGCTACACACGCCTCTTTGACACCCACGCTGCCGACTGGCTCCGCCACTGGCACCGCTGCCCCGGCTGCCGCGCCCGCACTACCCTGCCCCTGCCACATCTCGCCGCATGGACCGCCCACGTAGCCTGTCGATCGCTGCGCCCGACCCACCGCGATGCCCGCGGCTCCCGTGCGCGCAAACCCTGCGGTGTGCTGCGCGTGTCCTGGACGGGCAGCCAGAACGCGCCCCGTTCCTGCTTGCTCACTGTCACCGTCGACTTCTGCCCTTCCGGCGAGCACCGTGTCCTGGCGCAAGTGCCCTACCGCGAAGCCGCCAAGCAGTTCCACACCTGGCTGGCCGAGACGGCCCCTGCGGTGGCCGCTGCGGCCGGACCCGACCGCCTGGACGGCCTCCCCACCCGGTCCCGACCAGTCATCGTGGACACCAGCAGTGAGGGCCTGGCACTGTTCTGAACGAACAGCACCAGATCCGACACCCACGTCAACCCCCACCCGCCCGGAGCCGGTTCGCAGCCCACCCGGATGCCCACGACACCCGCCGTCCTGCCACAGCCGGTGCCACTGGTAGGCCGACTTACCCGGAGCCGCTGGGTGATCTCCAGCGGCTTGATCTTCTGCTCGAACAGCTCGGCCGCCTGCCGCCGTACGGCTTCCCGGCGCTGCCGCCCCGCAGCGGTCAGCCCGCCCCCATCCGTGTATCTCACACAGCATGAAATGCAACCCCAGCCGCCGGCCCATCAGGCACATCGACAAAGATCAAGGGGAAGCTTCATGCTCGTCTTCCACCAGGTTGGCTAGCGCTTCGCCAAGAGCCAGATGGCTAGAGTCGCCGACCTCACCCGCCACCACTGGCAGGGGCGGCGGCATCCCGAGGGCGACTATCACTCCTACGACCGCTGCATTCTGATCGTGGCGACCACGCTGGAGGAGCTGCGCGAACACGGCCCGGCAGGGCCCGCCTTCTGGCGCTTCGGCCGCGACCACCGCGCCCCACTGCGGGACGCGATCGGCATGCCCGCAGAGACGCCTACCTCGCCCGCCGCCAGGCCGCCCGACAAGAACAACGATGCCGTGAGGAACGGGAAGCCGCGCAGCGGGAAGCACGGTGGCCGGTGTGCAGGGACTGCGGGCAGAAGTTCACCGACGGCCGGTGGGAGGCGATCGGCTACACCCTGGACTGGAGCAAGCGCCGGCCGCACCCGCACCTGTGCGACAACTGCCAGCACCGCGCCGTCGCGGCCCAAGCGCAGGCCGAAGCCGACGAACGCGAGCACCAGGAGCAGGAGCGCCTCCGCCAGGAGACAGAGGAACAGGCCGCCACGCAAAGGGCCGACGGCTGGCTCTCCCGCTTTCGCACCTGACCCAGGTAAGCCGCGGCGACCGGCCACGTGGGCAAGCCCAATGGGGGCCTGAACAAGCCCGCGTTGTCGGTGGCGGCTGCAAGGCTGGAGGGCATGAACGGCGACGAGCAGCTGCTGAACCGGCGTGTCTACGGCGCGGACCACGAGGACCCCAACCCCGGCCCGCTCCCGCACCGGACCTACGCCGCATTGGTCGGCGGACCGCTGGACGGCCTGCTGCTGGACATCCACGGATGGCGGACCGAGGAAGTCGACGACGGCGTGGCCCTGCCCACCGAACTCGGGCGGTGGCCCGGCGGCCGCGCCCTGTACGACCCGCACCCCGGCGAACTCCGCACACCGGGGCCGGGCGTCAGCTGCCGTTTCTACTACTCCGGCGACACACCCTGACCACACACTCTGACCACAGATCCGACCGCGGCAGGTGACGAGGCGACCAGCGCCCTGCACTCGGGGAGCGAGATCCTCGTACAGGAGGCTCTGTGGCGGCTGATGGAGGGGCGCATGGCGCTCGTGGTGGCGCACCGGCTGAGCACGATGGCCGGCATGGACCGGCTCGTCGTCCCGGATTGGGGGCGGATCGTCGAACAGGGCTCCCACGATGAGCTGCTCGCTTCGGATGGCACCTACGCCAGGCTCTGGCAGCGCCAGTCCGGCGGCTTCCTCGACGACACCCCCGTGCGGGCCGAGCTCCCGTGAACCCGGCCCGCGCGCGGGACCGCTAGCCGCGTGCCGTACGGCGGCGGCGCACCACCAGGATGATGGCCGCGCCGACACCGACGGCGGCGGCCGCGGCGCCCGCGACGGGCAGCGCCGAGCTGGAACCGGTGCTCGCGAGGTCACCGGAGGGAGCGCCGCCGTCCGTGGAACCGGTCGTGGGCCCGTCGGTGCCGGAGCCTCCGTCGGTGCTGGAGCCGCCCGTGGCGCCGGACCCGCCGGTGGAGCCGTTGCCACCGGTGGACGAGGAACCGCCAGCCGCCGACCCGCCGCTGCCACCGCTGGCGCCGGTCACGTCGAGCGTGATGTCGGCCGTGTCGTTGTCCTTCTCGGAGTCGTACGGCCGGGGCCCGTCCTCGAGCGTCACGGAGCCCTTGGCGCCCGCCACGGCCTTGTCGATCCTCAGCTTGAAGGGGTAGGCGTAGCGGTCGCCCTCGTCGATCCAGACCGGGTTGGTGCTGCACCGGTAGGTCCCGGGGGACACCTTCGCGCAGTTCCCGCTCTTCGTCACTGTCGTACCGGCGGGCATCCTGACCAGGATCCGGGGGTCCGGGACGCCCGCCTTGTTCTGGTCCACCCAGGCGGGTCCGGCGTTGGTGAACCCGGCCTTGAACTCGACCGTGTCCCCGACGCGTCCCTTCAGCGCGGCACCCGTGGCCTGGAAGTCGGCGGTGTTGTCCACCGTCACCGTCACCGGCCCCCGCTTCGCCTTGGCGTCCTCGCTCACCGGGGTTCCGGGTTTTGCCTGTGGGGCGTCGGGCTGCTCGACGAGCTCCAGGGCGGGGCCGGTGCCCTGCACGGGGCCCGAAGTGGCCTCGTCACCAGGCACGCTGTCCAAGTCCGTGACGTTGACGTACAGGCGCTCGTAGAGGGCCCTGTCCATGGCGTCGATCCTCAACCCGCCCTCGACCGCGTAGACGACGCCGGGTTCCACCGTCCGGTCGAACGCGCAGATCGCCAGGGCGCCACTGGGGATCTCGTCGTAGCCCCAGGTCTTGTAGGAACGGCAGTTGGAGGGCACCTGCCCCAGGCTCAGTCCGTGGCTGACGGTGTACCTCACCCACACTTTGTCGAGAGCTTCGGTGCCGGTGTACGTGAAGCGGGCGGGCACCGTGAAGGTTTTGCCGGGCTTCACCCCGTCGACCGGGGCGATCTCCTCTAGAACCAGTCCCGGCTCGGGTTCGGGGCCGTCGGCGGCGACGGGAGCGGCTCCCAGTGCCAGCAGGGCGACGGCACCCATGGTGCCGGCGGTCCGGCGCAGCGGGCGGTGTCCGAAGGGGGTGGGGAACATGAGGTCCTCTGGTCGATCGTCGGTGACGGAGGGGTGAACTGCGGTGGTACATCAGTCCGCACGGGAGACATCCGTCATGGTCGAAGGGTTGTACGAGGACCCGAACCGGGCGGGCCGCCCAGCTGCCCACCGATAACCGACCGCTGCTCGCCCTGGAAGCATGGGATCAGCTCCTGCGTGGTCCTGGAAGGAGTCGTCATGACCAGCCCGCACCACACCCTGACCGGGCTGGCCTCGGACGCCGCCATCGACACCGCATGCCGAAGTGCTCCGGCTTCCCACGATGCGAGCCCAGTTCCCGGACATCGTCAGCCGGGCCGAACGCGAGCGCCTGTCTTACCGAGGATTCCTCGCCGAACTGCTGATGGCCGAATGGGAGGATCGAGACCGCCGTCGATCCGAACGCAGGAGGAGCCTCCCCCTGAGTGGTGCACACCCCGGACACGAGTACAGGCCCAACGTGGCCGGCCACCGCCACCCGGTCCGCCACAGCGGCTCGAACCGCCCGGCCGCCGGCCGCGGGACCGCCCCGCACGCCGTGCACTCCAGCGTGTCGGCGGACGCCGCCGTCGAATAGAGTGGCGTCGGCTGGACGCGCACGCCGTACCCTCGCCGGGCCCACGCTCCGGGGAAGGCCTAGGCACTGTCCGGCGGATCACGTGACTAGGAACCGGAAGGGCATCCTGCCTGGCACCGGTTGGCACGACAGCCCTTTCAGTTCTTACGGATGCGGTGGGCCTTGGCAACGAGTCTGCGAGGCAGCTTCGGACCTGCACATGCGTAGTCGATCAGCAGGTTCCGGTAGGTGGTGTTCGCGAGCTCCGGCGCCAGGGCGATCAGGGCACTCAGGTCGTCGGACGAGCCGGAAAGGCGCGTGCGGTAGGCAGCGCCCGCCGCGCGCAGGGAGACTTCGTGAGGTTCGTATTCCAGGCCCTGTTCAACGAGGCTTGCGGCTGCGGCGAAGTCGCCCTGCTCGGCACGCACGTCCGCTAGGTCCAGGTAGAGGGACCAGTTGGCGGAGTCTAGGAGCAGGGCGCATTCGAAGGCCGCAGCAGCCTGATCCAGGTCGCCCATCACACGCCAGGTGGTCGCTCGTGCGACTGCGGTCCACATGACCTGATCGACGGCATCGGCGCGGTCACACAGAGCGAAGGACAGTTCGTACCGGCCGCAGGCCCGGGGCAGCCGGGCCATGGCGGCCAGCGACTCCGGCACGGGATTCCGTTCGGACACCACGTCGAGGGCATGGAACCAGGGCGCGAACCGCTCCCGCATCTCGTCGGTGTCCAGGTCGTGACCGTAGTCCAACGTCCGCAGACATGCCTCGGCCAGCGCCGCAGCACTCACCGCGCTGAGAAAGCGTGCATCGCCGAACCAGGGTGCAGCGCCCCATGCCACGTTGGGCCGCACACCCGTGACCGAACCAAGGGCCATTACCGCGTCGTCCATGTCCCCTTCAAGGAACAAGAAGTACGCCTGCGCCAGCACAGAGCTCAAGGAGCCGTCCTCTCCGAGGCTCTCCTTCAGTTCCGAGCGTCGGTCCTGCCACAACTCGGCAAGGGCCGCATAGGGCTCCGGAGCTGCCGGTGCCGAGGCTATTGCCCCCACCAGAAGCTCCACGGCGCCCACCGGGCTTCCGCCGCAGTGCGCCATCACACCAGCGAGACTGACTCCCGCCGCCACTGACTGATTCGACATCGCCAGAGAATACCCGTGGCCAAAGATTCTGTGAGCACTTCCGCTTGGACGGCGGTACCGCTGTTGGTGATCTGTCAGTGACGGCAACCCTGCCGGCAACGACGGCGCGCAAAGGCGACGATCAGACCAGGAGGGGAGAGCCCCCTCTCAACGCATCGCCAGATCCTGCCAGTTGCTGGCTCGTTAGTCCAGCATGGGGCGGGGTGATCTGACGAATGCTGAGTGGGTCCGGCTGGAGCCGCACCTGCCGGCGTCGGGACGGCGCGGCGGGCGGTGGAACGACCACCGCAAGGTGATCAACGGGATCTTGTTCCGGGTCCGGACGGGCATACCGTGGCGGGACTTGCCCGAGCGTTTCGGCAGATGGAAGACCGTCTATGAACGGCACCGGCGCTGGTCGGCGGACGGCACGTGGGACCGGATCCTGCGTGCCGTCCAAGCGGAGGCCGATCTCGCGGACCGGATCGACTGGAGCATGGTCAGCGTCGATTCGACGTCATGCCGGGCCCATCAGCACGCGGCTGGGGCTCGAAAGAAGAAGCCGCGCGTCCCGAAAAAAGGACAACGCCCCGGCACCACCGCTCCGACGAAGGACTCGGACGGTCCCGGGGCGGTCTGACCTGCAAAATCCACCTCGCCGGTGAGGGTGGATGCCGGCCGTTGGCCTTCCTGGTCACGCCCGGACAGTGGGGCGACGCACCGCAGATGATCGAGGTCCTCGAACGCATCCGCGTTCCCCGTACGGAGGGCGGACGACCGCGCACCCGGCCGGACCACCTCGGCTGCGACAAGGCATACAGCTCACGCCGCAACCGTCGTTACCTGCGAAGACGCCAGATCAAGCACACCATCCCAGAGCCGAAGGACCAGCGGGCTAACCGCAAACGGCGCGGCAGCAAGGGCGGCAGGCCCGCCGGTTTCGACACCGAGATCTACAAACGCCGCAACGAGGTCGAGCGGACGATCAACCGGCTCAAGAACTCCCGAGCCGTCGCCACCCGCTACGACAAGAGGGCCTACGTCTTCCATGGCACCGTCACGGTTGCGGCGGTCCGCTTATGGCTCCGCCCGTGATCCGCCGGACAGTGCCTAGGAGCTGTCTCTTTGGCGTTCGTTGACGGGACGGTGCCGATCAGGAGCCGGACATGACCCATCCGCCCGATGAGGTCTGCTCACTGCACGCTTCCCTCACAAGGCTGCTTGCACCGCCTCTATGATCGACCGGCCGCAGAACGACGACAGGTGGAGGACGTGATGCCTGGTCAGGTGACCGCAGTGAGCCGTAACGAGGGGTACTCGTTCAGCAAGCCCAATCGCGATTCCATCAGGCTGCTCACGGGGCTCGGAGTGGAAGGAGACGTTCACGCAGGTGAGACGATCCGTCACCAGTTCCGCATGACCTACGAGCCGAACCTGCCCAACCTGCGCCAGGTCCACCTGATGCACGAGGAACTCTTCGACGAACTCGCGCTCAAGGGCTTCAGGGTCTCTGCGGGCCAGCTCGGCGAAAACATCACCACGCGCGGGATGGACCTGTTGGGCCTGCCCACCGGCGCCCTGCTCCATCTCGGGGAGCAGGCGGTACTTGAGGTGACCGGACTGCGCAACCCATGCTCGAAGATCAACGACTTCCGCAAGGGGCTGCTCGGTGAGGTCTTCGCCATGGACCCCTTGTCCGGCGAGTTCACGTTCAAGTGTGGCGTCATGGCTGTGGTCCGCCGTGGAGGGACCGTCCGCCCCGACGATTCCATCCAGGTCGAGCCCCCGCCACCCCCTCACCGCCCGCTGGAACGGGTCTAGGTTCTTGTTCCGTGGTCATCGGCGTGCCCAGATGAGGATGGCGGCGAGGTGGAGTGCGCCCTGGTAGCCGATGGCGAGCTTGTCCGTTCGCATGGCCAGGCCGCGCCACTGCTTCAGCCGGTTGATGCATCGCTCGACCGCGTTGCGTTGCCGATACGCCTCGGCGTCGAAAGCCGGTGGGCGACCGCCGACGCGGCCTCGCCGCAGACGGTGGCCGATCTGGTCGGACGGCTGGGGGATGACAGCGCGGATTCCACGTCGGCGGAGGTGATTTCGGATCGCGCGGGATGAGTACGCGCGGTCCGCCAGGACGGCATCGGGTCGGGTCCTCGGTCTTCCCGGCCCGCTTCGCGGAACACGGATGCCAGCCATGACGGTCTCGAAGGCCGGGGCGTCGCCAGCCTGGCCTGCGGTGACGCAAAGGGCGAGGGGGGCGTGCAAGGCTGTCGCTGGCGAGGTGGACCTTCGTGCTCAGGCCGCCGCGGGAGCGTCCAAGCGCATGGTCGCCGGGTTCGGCCCGGCCTGGAGCCCCTTTTTCCTGGCGCCGGCGGCGTGCTGGTGAGCCCGGCAGACGGTGGAGTCCACCGACACGGTCCCACCGATGTCGTCAGCACCCTCGGCCGCTGCTAGGACTCGTCCGGCCGATCATGTGACCGCTTCATGTCCGGGTCGTTGCTGTGGACATGGGGCGGGGTGATCTGAGTGATGCCGAGTGGGAGCGGCTGCGGCCGTTCCTGCCGGTTAGTAACGGGCGTTGTGGCAGGTGGCGGGATCACCGGCAGGTGATTGACGGGATTCTGTACAGGGTTCGGACCGGGGTGCAGTGGCGTGACCTTCCGGAACGGTTTGGGCCGTGGAAGACGGTCTACGAACGGCACCGGCTGTGGTCGGCCGACGGGACATGGGAGCGTCTGCTCCAGCAGGTCCAGGCCGCGGCGGATGCGGCGGGTGAGATCGACTGGGACGTGTCGGTCGACTCCACCATCGTGCGGGCGCATCAGCACGCGGCAGGCGCCCGCGTCGACCCACCGCCGGCCCCCGCCTCCCAGGGGGCGGAAGTCCCAGAACACCAGGACGAAACGCCGTGGCAAAGCCTGCACGCCCGCCTGGTGGAGGTGGTGCGGGAGGTGAGGGCCTTGGCCGCTCGCGCGGCGGCTTCACTACAAAAAACCACCTGAGCACGGACGGATGCTGCCGCCCACTTTCCTTGATCGTCACACCCGGCCAGCGGGCGGGCTGCACGCAGTTCAAACCGGTGCTGGAGAAGATCCGCGTCCCGAGGTCCGGTCCGGGCAGGCCCCGCAAGAAGCCGGACAGCGTCGCTGCCGACAAGGCATACAGCAACGGACCGTGCCGCGAGTACCTGCGACACCGGGGCATCCGGCACACGATCCCGGAGAAGACCGGCAGCCAGGCCGCCCGCCTGCGCAAAGGCTCACACGGCGGGAGGCCACCTGGCTTCGATGAGGAGCGGTACAAGAAACGAAACACCGTCGAACGGGCTATCAACCGGTTGAAGCAGCATCGGGCGGTAGCCACCCGCTACGACAAGCGCCATTACGTCTACCTCGGCACCGCCACTGCGGCAGCTCTCACGATCTGGCTCCGCACATGATCAACGGGAATGCTCCGTATCACTGATCCGGCAAGGTTCCGCGCTGCCGTAGTCGAGGGTCTGCACCTCACAACAGCGATCGAACCGCCGCTATGCGGAGCGGAGAACGGGATCGATCTCTGCCAGGCTCTCGTGCAGCCGACGGGCCCCCTGGGCAACACGATCGTCGGTGTCGCCCGACATCTCGTCGCAGATCCGTAGCGCCTCGTCCAGATCGTCCGAGAAGATGCTGAAGACATCGACGATCGCGGTGTGGATGTAATCGGCGTGGTTGTCGTTGGCGACTGCCAGTGCGGACGCGACTATCGTCAGTCCGATCCTGTCCTTTCGCCGAAGCAAGCCCTCCGCGGTCCGCCGGGTGACGAAGGTGTCACCACGGTCGAGCACAAGGCCCAGCAGTAGCTCTACGGCCTCCGGCATCTCGGCGAACCCTGCCAGGCTGTGACCGGCATCCGCCCGGTCACGCCAGTCATCGCTTCGCCCGAGTTCGCCAAGCGTCACGACCACCGCACGCCGCAGGTCACTGTCCACGGATTCGCCCGCCCCTTCCAACTGCCCTTTCAGGGAGCCCGGAAGATCTTTTCGTGGACGGATTACGATGCCCTTCTGGTCCGTGCGCATCTTCAGCTCGGTACCCGTGGTGATCGTCTGGGACAATCGGAACATCCACAGGACGGCCGGACTACATCAGGGCGCGGCTGACCACGATTGGCTCACCATCTTTTCAACTCCCGTCCTATGCACCCGATCTGAACCCTGTCGAGGACGTTTGGTCGCTGCTGCGGCGAGGCCCATAGCCAACACCGCGTTCACTGACCCCGAACACCTTGAGCGCGCCTTCCGTCGCAGACCGGCACACATCCAGCGACACCCCGACCTCATCAACGACGGCCTCGCCGAAACCGGCTTACACATCACTGCACATCCGACACCAAGGGTCAGTAGTGGTCCTCGGTCTCGCCCCATTACCTTTGCCAGGTCGGTCCCGATGCCGTCTACTGCCCGCTCCGCCTCCGCTGCCAAGAGGGTGCCGATGCCGTACCGCTTCTCAACGCCCGAGCCGGTGCTGACCTCAACCCCCTCCAGGCAGCGCCTTGTCCAGGTTCAAGCAGTCCCGATCAGCGAGGGCTGACGTGAGCCGGCGTGACCACCACCCACCGCCGGGCAACTGCTCCCGCTCGGCCTGCTCTCCACGAGTAGAAGGCTCACCACGTGATCCATGAGAAAACGCCCGCGTTTGTCGACGAGCCACGGAAGGGGGCGAATCGCCAGCCGATCTCCTGGGAGCGGCGGCTGCGGCACTTCGGCCACGTCGGGCGCCCGCCTACGTCCGTGCGTGACCGTCTGGTCGTGCCGTTTCCCGAACCCGGGTCACGGCTTTGGCGCACGCTCGGGCTGTCCCCAGTAGCCGCGTGCCGGCTGGCGCGCTGGTCGCAATGGGGCGGGCCGCTGCTGGTAGCGCTCCTTGCCGGGCTGCCCCGCTTTTGGCGTCTAGGCAGCCCGGGGGCGGTCGTGTTCGACGAAACGTACTACGCCAAGGACGCATGGTCCTTGCTGCAGCTCGGCTACGAGGGCACCTGGCCGAAGGGCCAGATATCCGACCCGCAGATCCTGGCCGATCCCCAGGCGATCCCGCTCTCCGACGCCGGGTCCTTCGTCGCACACCCGCCGACGGGCAAATGGGTCATCGCCCTCGGCGAGTGGATGTTCGGCCTCACCCCCTTCGGCTGGCGCTTCATGACGGCGCTCCTCGGCACGCTGTCGGTGCTGATGCTGTGCCGAATAGGACGCCGCCTGTTCCGTTCGACACCGCTGGGCTGCCTGGCCGGAGCACTGATGGCGATTGACGGTCTGCACTACGTGATGAGCCGCACCGCTCTGCTCGACCTCGTCGTCATGTTCTTCGTACTGGCGGCGTTCGGCTGCCTGCTCATCGACCGGGACGGTGCGCGAGCCCGGCTCGCGGCAGCTCTACCGGTCGACGAGGACGGCCGGGTGCGCCCGGACGGACACACCGGCGACCATGCCGGGACGGGAGCGCGTCCCTGGCGGCTCGCTGCCGGCCTCTGCCTGGGACTGGCGGCCTCAACCAAATGGAACGGCCTGTACTTCCTCGCCTTCTTCGTGATTCTCACCCTGCTGTGGGACGTCGGCTCTCGCCGCGTAGCGGGCGCGCGCCGCCCCTACCGCGCAGTGCTGCGCAAGGACCTCGGCTGGTCGGTGCTGTCCCTCGCCCCGGTCGCTGTCCTGACGTATCTGGCGACATGGACCGGTTGGTTCCTGTCCGACAACGGCTACGGACGCCACTGGGCGGACGCCCGTGGTGGCACATGGTCGTGGATCCCGGCCCCGCTGCGCAGCCTGTGGCACTACGAGCACGGCGTCTACCAGTTCAATGTTGGGCTGAGTACTCCCCACAAGTACGACTCGAACCCCTGGAGTTGGCTGGTCGTCGGCCGCCCTGTGCTGTTCCACTACCAGTCGCCGGCACCTGGGAAAGACGGCTGTCACGCGGCGGCCAGCTGCACACAGGCGATCCTCGCCTTGGGAACACCGCTCCTGTGGTGGTCGGCATGCTGCGCACTCGTGTACCTGCTCTACCGATGGGCGCTGCGCCGCGACTGGCGCTCTGGCGCCATCCTCTGTGCAGTGGGCGCCGGTTATCTGCCCTGGTTCCTGTACCAGGACCGCACGATCTTCTCCTTCTATGCGGTCGTCTTCGTGCCGTACCTGTGCCTGGCCGTGACGATGATGCTGGGAGCCCTGCTGGGTCCAGCGGGAGCGACCGACAAGCGCCGCATACGAGGTGCGGTGGCCGCAAGCGTCCTTGTCCTGCTCATCGCCTGGAACTTCATCTATTTCTTCCCGATCTACACCGGACAGACGATCCCGCATGCCGACTGGCTCGCCAGAATGTGGCTCGACACCTGGATCTGAGCCTGGCCACATGATCGAAAGCCTGGACGTCGAGGACGGACACCGGGGCGGGGACCGGCTACTCGGCGGCCCTGCTACCACCGGCTTGGCGCGGACAACGTGACGAATGCTGACGCGCCGCGCGCCATCGAACGGTGGAATGGACACTCTGAAGCTTCCCCTTGACGTTGGACACCTGGAGACTGGGACGTGAGGTTCCAGAGGAAGTAGTGCCAGGTGGGAAGTAAGAGCAACCGCAGCAGGCGGTACACGGAGGAGTTCAAGCGGGACGCGGTCGCCCTGGTCCGCTCCTCCGGCAGGACCGTCACCGAGGTGGCCCGGGAACTCGGCGTCAGCGCCGAAGGGCTGCGGAACTGGGTCAGGCAGGACCAGGTGGACCGGGGCCAGGGGGCGTCGGTCGGCCTGACGACGGCCGAGCGGGAAGAGTTGCGCCGCCTGCGTCGGCAGAACCGTGAGCAGGCCGAGACCATCGAGGTACTGCGAAAAGCCGCGGTCTTCTTCGCGAAGGAGAGCGATCGATGAGCGCGGTGTATGCGTTCATCGAGGCGGAGAAGACCACCCACAACGTTGCTCTGCTGTGCCGGCTGCTGCAGGAGGCCCGTTCCTCGTTCTACGCCTGGCGGGCCGGCGAGCAGGCCCGTCGGGCCAGGCAGGCCGCCGACGATGCCCTGGCCCACGAGATCACGGTGTTGCACATCGCCTCCAGACGTACCTACGGAGTGCCACGCATCCACACCGATCTGCGCAGACTCGGTCACTGGGTCAACCACAAGCGAGTGGAGCGGATCATGCGTGAACGCGACATCGTCGGGGTCACCCGCCGCAAACGCCGGGGTCTGACCCGCCCGGCCAAGAGGGCGGTGCCCGCGGCCGATCTGCTCGGCCGGGACTTCACCGCCCCGGCACCCGGTATGAGGCTGGTCGGTGACATCACTTTCATCGCCACCGGCGAGGGCTGGCTCTATCTGGCGACTTGGCTGGACCTGGCCACCCGCGAGATCGTCGGCTACTCGATGGCCGACCACCACCGGGCGTCCCTGGTCGTCGACGCGCTGGCGATGGCCGCAGGCCGCAGCCGCCTCCAGCCCGGCTGCATCGCACACTCCGACCGCGGATCGGAATACACCTCCGAGGAACTCCGGCGTGAGATAAGCCGGTTGGGGCTTCGGCAGAGCATGGGAAGAACCGGGTCATGCTTCGACAACGCCGCCGCCGAGTCGTTCTTCGCGGTGCTGAAGGAAGAGATCGGCACCCGCCGATGGCCCGACCGGGCCACCGCCCGCGCCGAGATCTTCGCATTCATCGAGACCTTCTATAACCGCAGGCGGCTGCGGAAGCATCCGGCTTGGGGCTACCTGACCCCACGGGAGATCCGGCAGCGGCACGAACAAGGTCATGCCCTCGCAGCGTAAGCATTGAGTGTCCAACATCACGGGGAAGGTTCAGGTACCAGTCCTGGGTGGTCGCCCAGGACTGGTGTGGCTGGAGCGTTTCAGTCGTCCACTGAGCGTCGTAGTTGGCCAGCTGAGTGTTCGGCTTCCGTCCAGTCCCCTTCGTGCGAGGTGTGGGCGACGCCAGTGCAGGCCAGAACTGTCGTGGCGGCGGCGTTGAGAAAGAGCATGAACGTCCATGCCCGATCTACCGTCCTGACCGAGCCGATGCGGAGAAGTTCGTCTCCTGTGGCTTCGAGGATGCCGACCGTCATATCGAGGCCGAGTGTCACCTGCCCGTGCTTCTGCGTGACCCGGCGTCGGATCCGGTAAGTGTGGAAGAGCTGGTTGGCAGGGACCAAGCCCTCCCAGACATCGAAGGTGCCTCCGGATAGCAGCGCCTCTCGCGCTGGGCCACATGCCGGTGTCTGCTCGGCGAGCATGTCGTAGAGGTCATCGCGTGTCATGCGCCAACCCTGCCGGGCCATCGCTCAACTGGCCAACTAGCGGTGGTTTGTTAGGCCGGGGTGTAGAGGTCGATGGGTCTTCCGGTGCTGACGGCGTTGATCAGGTTCTGGAGTTCGGTGGGTGGGGGCTTGGCTGTCCAGGCTCGCCAGTAGCGTTGCAGCGTGGTCCAGGGCGTCAGCCAGCCACGGACGGCCCGGATCGCCTTGGGCCAGCTGGCCGGGTGGGGCTGATGGGACGGCGGACGGCCCCCTCTCTGCCCGACCGGCGGTCGGTTCCTGGTCGTCAACGCGTGGAGGTGGGGCGAACCAGGTGTCCCAGCAGAAGGAGAACGCGCAGGTGACGAGGGTCTGGTGACGGCGGATGGCGCTGTCGGAGCGAACCTGGAAGTCGGCCCAGCCGAGTTCGTCCTTGACTTGTTTGTAGCTCTGCTCGATCCAGTGCCGGAGACCGTAGATCCGCACGATCTCGGTCAGGTCGGCCGGCTGGATCGGGCTCTCGGCCGCACGTGGTCCGCCGGGCCTGGGCAGGTCGGTGGCCAGATACCAGGTGGACTGTGTGGGCAGGGTGGCCGGGTCGGTGGTGGCCACGACCAGGCGGACGTTTCCGTCGGGGCCCCACCAGCCCAGGTGCGCGTCTGCGGCCCACCAGGTGGTGGTGTGCCCGTCGCGGAAGGTGCGGGTGACCGCGCTCCAGTCGCCTGGCTCGTCCGGGTCGTGCCAGGCCAGGGCGCGGGCGGCATCGACGGGAGTGTACGCCTGGTCGCCGTAGGCCCAGGCGCCGTGGCGGGGCTTGATCGCCATGACGAACGGCATTCCGGCATCGGCCAGTTCACGGCGGAAGCCGTCCTGGTCGCCGTAGGCGCAGTCGGCGGCCACCGCCCGCAGGACCACTCCCGCTTCCTTCGCCTGCGGGGCCAGATCGGAGCCGCTCTGGCCCCGCAGGACCACTCCCGCTTCCTTCGCCTGCCGGGCCAGAGCGGCTCCGATCTGCAGCTTCGTGCGGAAGCCCGGGTCGTTCTTCCCGTTCGGGAAGTGGTGGGCGGGGGTGTAGGGCACGGCGTGCAGCGGGTAGTAGACGCGCTCGTCCGCCCAGCAGGTGGTCACCGTGACCACGCCACGGTCGATCCTCCCGACCGATCCCAGGTACTGCTTGCCCACGTGCGCCGTCGCACTCCCGTCCTTGCGGTCGCCGGAGTCGTCGATCACCAGCACGCCGCCCGGGTGCGGGGCGGTCGCCGGATCGGCCAGCAGCATCTCGACCCGCCGGGCGTTGATCTTCTCGTGGTCCCACGTCGACTCGGACAAGAAGAACTGCAGCCGCTGCACCGACCGGTGCTGGGCGCCGACCACCGGCTCCGTGCCGACCAAACAGGTCAGCGTCTTGTTCCGGTCCCGCGGCAGGAGCAGACCGGTCAAGTACTCGCGGAACCCACGCCGCTGTGCCAACGTGGAGAACAGGTCATCAAAGCGTGCGGCGTAGGCTTCCAGCGGGCCAGGCGCGGGCGGACACGGCACACGACGGGTCATCACGAGCCCCCCTGGCGGCGAGACGACGTTCCTCTGCTACCGGCCTACTGCAGCTATGACCCGCCGTCAACAAACCACCGCTAGACCGAGGCCGGGGGTGCGGTGAGGGTCTGGTTCAGTGCGGCCAGGCCCTGCGTGTAGATGCCGTGGAACAGGGCGACGGCGTCGTGGTCGCTGATGCCGTCCGGTGTGAAGACGCCGGACCATTCCACACGGGCCGTGTCCCGGCGGGGCGTCTCGTGCACCGTGAGCGTGGAGCGGTAGCCGGTGACGGGGAACGGGGCCTGGAGGATCGAGTAGCTGTACGTCCGGGTCTCGTTGTCGAAGGCTTCGAGTCGTTCGACGATCACCTCGCCCTCCTCGTTCTCCAGGCGGCGCAGGCGTCCGCCTTCACCGAGTTCGCTGGTGGGGATGTAGGGGAGCCAGTCGGGCAGCGAGTCGAAGCCCCCGATGAGCTGCCAGACGCGGTCGGGCGATGCGGTGATGTCGATGGACGCGGTGGTCGTGGCCACGGGTTTCTCCTGTAGGTGTACGTGTACGTATATGTGTGCGGGGTGGGAAAGGTCAGGCGGCGGGGACGGGGGCGTCCTGCGCTATCAGTCGCTCCTCGCGCAGGTCGGTCCAGAACTCGGCCGGGATCCTCTCGCCGAGAGCGGCGGTGTCCTCGGCGATGCGACCGGGCTTGGTGGCGCCGGGGATCGCGGCCGCCGTCGCCGGATGGGCGAGGGAGAACTGGAGCGCGGCGGACTTGATGCCGACTCCGTGCCGCTCGGCGAGTGCCTTGATCCGCTCCACCTTGTCGATGATGTGTGCGGGCGCCTTCTGGTACTCGAAGTGCGTACCTCCGGCGAGGATGCCCGAGCTGTACGGGCCGCCGACCACGATGTCCACGTCCTGGGCCGCGGCGGCCGGCAGCAGGCGCTGCAGGGCGCGGCCGTGGTCGAGAAGGGTGTAGCGGCCCGCGAGGAGGAAGGCGTCGGGCTTCGGCTCGTCCAGGTCCAGGGTGAGCTCCAGGGGTTCCACGCGGTTGACGCCGAGGCCCCAGGCCTTGATGACCCCTTCCTCGCGCAGCCGCTGCAGGACCCGGAAGGCGCCGGTGCGGGCGCTCTCGTAGGCGGCCAGCCACTCGTCTCCGTAGAAGTCCTGGGCGACGTCGTGCACCCACACGATGTCGAGGCGGTCCGTGCGCAGCCGCTCGAGGCTGTCCTCGATGGAGCGCAGGGTGGCATCGGCGGTGTAGTCGTTGACCATCTTGTTCGGGCGGCCGTGTTCGAACAGGCCACCCTTCTCGCCGAGGTCGCGGGCGGCAGGGTCCTCGATCTCGTCGAGGACGACACGGCCGACCTTCGTGCTGAGAACGAACTCCTCGCGCGGGTGCTGTGCCAGTACGTCGCCGAGCCGGATCTCGGAGAGTCCCGCGCCGTAGAAGGGCGCGGTGTCGAAGTAGCGGATGCCCTGGTCCCAGGCCGCCTCGACGGTGGCCGCGGCCTCTTCGTCGGGGATGGCGCGGAACATGTTGCCGAGCGGTGCGGTGCCGAAGCCGAGCGCGCCGGGCAGGAGGGACTTGATGCTCATGAAGGGGTCCTCGCGATGGTGGTTCGGACGGATACATCACCGGATGTGCGATCCGTCGGCCTTGCGTCTTCGAGGCTAGGATCCCTACATGAGACTGTCCAAGACTTGCTCGGACAAACTTGAGACCTCCGAGGTCCTACATGCTTGACCTGCGACAACTCCGCTACTTCGTCGCCGTCGCCGAGGCCGAACACGTCGGCCGCGCCGCCGAGCGGCTGCACATCTCCCAGTCACCCCTCAGCCGGCAGATCGCCCAGCTCGAGAAGAACCTGGGTCTCACGCTCTTCGAGCGCAGCCAGCAACGCATCCGGCTGACCTCCGACGGCAGAGTCTTTCTGACCGAGGCGCACGCCCTCCTGCGCCACGCCGACCGGCTGGAGAACCTCGGCCGACGGCTCGGCCGCGGGGAGGAGGGCGGCCTGTGCATCGGCTACGTGGCCGATGCCATGCACACCGGCGTCCTGCCCTCAGCCCTGCGCACCTTGCGTGACCAGCGCCCCAACATCCACGTCGCGCTGTACGACCAGGAGTCGGCCGAGCAGTTCGAGGGGCTGCGCCAGCGGAGCCTTGACATCGCGCTGGTGCGCACACCGCCGCCCGAGGGCGACCCGGACCTGGACGCGGCGCCGTTGCTGCGGGACCCGCTGCTGCTCGCGCTGCCCGAGCGGCATCCCCTCGCCCTGGCGGAGGAGTTGACACCCGGCGTCCTCGACGGGCAGCCGTGGATCGCGGTGGGCGACGCCCAGGATCCTGCGTGGCGTGACACGTTCGTCGCGTCGTGCGTCGCCTCCGGTTTCACGCCGGACATCCGTCTCGACGCGGCCGACCCCCTCACCGCGCTGGGTCTGGTCGCGTCCGGCCTGGGCCTCGCGCTCATTCAGAGGAGCATGGTGCGAGGCATGTCCGACGGCGTCGCGGTACGTGAACTTCCCTGGTACGAGGGGTCCGTTCAGCTGTGGGCGGCTTGGCACCGGATCGATCTGCGCCCCGTGGTGGCCGCCTTCCGCGAAACGGTGCTCGCGGACCGGGCCGCCGGGTGAGGGGAGGCCGCGGTCGGCGAACGGACGCGGAGGGCTCCGCAGGCCGCCGCCCACGACCTCAGCGGAAGTCGTTCTTCTTGAGCTCGATTACCCATGCACGGCGTTCGCAGATCTTTCCGTCGCGCATACGGAACACCTCGGCCATCGACATGCGCATCACCTCTCCTGTCTCGCGCTTCACCGTTCCGCCGAGCTCGGCCATGACTACGTCGTCCTCCTCGACCATGCGTCATCCCCGCGCCCGCGGGGGTAACTCCAAGCTCCGGGACAGAATCACCGCCGCGGTCGTGACGGCCTCTTCCACGCGCGCTACCTGCAGGTGCTGACGCCGTCCGGAGCGGGAGTGTCGGCGGTGCTCGCATTCCACCGGGCTGACCTGTTCCCCTCCTTCGGCCTGCCGCTCGAACGTCTTGCCTGACTCCCGTAGGACGGATAGCCCTCAAGATCGGAAAGACAACAGCAACTCACTGGACTTCCCCACTTGTTTGAGATCTGGATCAAGTAGGGCGAGGAGTAGCCCCGGCTGTTTTCAAGGCTCTGGCCGCAGTTCCGTGAATTTTGAGCCTCGTTCGCCCTCCTCCCGACCCGGATTCTCACCCGGCCATGAGGGCTGTGACTGATGCTCGCCTCATGCGACGAGCCTGGTGGCAAAGGCCGCTATCAGGGTGTCCGCCCTCAGCAGCAGCTCGGGGTTGGAAGTTCCCGTCACGCGGACAGAAACCTCACTGCCACCCACGGCCTGCGCAAGGTGCACTTCGAAGCGATGGTCCGATCCGACGAGCGGATAGCTGTACCAGCGATCCGGGTGCTCATCATCGGTGGCTTCAAGGCCGAGTTCGACCGCCTGCCAGTCGGTGCCATCGAAGTCGTAGTTCGCGTAACGCGCCAAGAGAGCCAAGAAGGGCTGGACGTTCTCGTTCCAGATCCAGCCCTCTACCGCGCGTTCCCGGTCGCTCTCTGCCATCCGGCCAGAGTGCCACATGCGGCACGTTCGCTCCCCGCCATATGTCCGTTCACGGAACTGCGGCCAGAGCCGTTTTCAAGAATCCCGTGTGCCACGAATGCGAAAGGAACCGTATGTAGGAACAGTTCTGGAAGCAATGCTGTGCAAGTCATGAAGGTCTGGCCCTTCGGAGCCGCCCTGCGGGGGGAGGCTTCAAACCGCCACATGCTGCGAAAGCGGTGACGCGATCGTGGTGAGCGATGTGGAGAAGGCGCCCGAGAGGCGTCAGGTGGGGATCAGGAAGACGAACGCAAGTGAACCACTGCTGAAGTGTCGTTATTGAAATCGAAGTGGCATCAAAACTGGGCCCACGGGATTGGGTCTGGGATAAGCCTGACGGGTGCCCGTCTATTGGTCAGGTGGTGCCCGGCATGGAGGTGGCGTGAGCCTGGTCTGCTGGTCTTGCACGGAACGTGGGAAGGCACGCTTCGACACTGCCGTTCCCGAGAGGGCGGCGAGAGGGAGCGCCCTGAGCGGCTGAACCGCGAGGGACTGAGTACCGGCGCGGAGCGTGCTGGCGGACCGGCCCGTAGTAGTGCTGAAGCCCCTGTAACGGGGGCGGAGCGAAGGGGCCGGGTCATCCGTGGCTGTGTGTGTCTGGTCAACCGGACGTTCTCCGGGAGGAGCCGATGGACAAGCTGAAGTCACCGAACAAGTCGTTCGAGATCTCCAAGTGGGAAGTACTGGAGGCATATCGGGAGGTCAAGAGGAATCAAGGGGCGCCAGGGGTGGACGGGCAGTCCATCGAGGACTTCGAGGTCGACTTGAAGGGCAACCTTTACAAGATCTGGAATCGAATGTCCTCGGGGACGTACTTCCCTCCTCCGGTGCGTGCGGTGGAGATTCCGAAACAGCATGGCGGCGGCACGAGAATGCTGGGCATTCCTACTGTTGCCGATCGTGTGGCGCAAACCGTGGTGGCCAGGCATCTGGGAATCTGCGTGGAGCCTGTCTTTCACGTGGATTCCTATGGATACCAGCCGAGACGGTCTGCGCTGGATGCGGTAGAGCGATGCCGGCGGCGGTGTTGGGGGAAGGACTGGGTGATCGATCTCGACATCCAGAAGTTCTTCGACAGCGTCCGCTGGGACCTCATCGTCAAGGCCGTGGAAGCTCACACCGACGCCGTTTGGGTGAAGTTGTATGTTGATCGGTGGCTCCGAGCGCCGCTTCAACTACCCGACGGCACCTTGCAGAAGCGGGACCGTGGAACCCCTCAGGGATCGGCGGTCTCGCCCGTGCTGGCGAACCTGTTCATGCACTACGCGTTCGACACGTGGCTCACCCGGATGTATCCGGGCGTCGAGTTCGAACGGTATGCGGATGACGCGGTCGTGCACTGCGTCAGCGAGCGCCAGGCCCGCGAGGTCCTGGCCGCGCTCGCGAACAGAATGGGCGATGTCGGGCTGCGGCTGCATCCCGGCAAGACCCGGATCGTGTACTGCAAGGACGGCAAGCGGCGCGGCTCCTACGAGCACACGTCGTTCACCTTCCTCGGGTTCACCTTCCGAGCCCGCGGGGCGCGGAACAGGAACGGTACGAACTTCACCGGCTTTCTGCCCGCGATCAGCAAGGACGCCCAGAAGAAGATCAGCACGGAGATCCGCTCGTGGCGGCTCCACCGGCAGATCCACCTCACCTTCTTCGACCTCGCACGACGCATCAACCCGATCGTGCGGGGCTGGATGCAGTACTACGGGGCGTTCTACCGCTCCGAGCTGCATCCCCTCCTTCATCGCATCAACACCTACCTGATGCGATGGGTCCGCAAGAAGTATCGACGGCTCAGGTCGTTCAAGAAGGCCCACGCATGCTGGAACCGCGTCACGCGCCAGTATCCGAGGCTCTTTGCCCAGTGGGCATGGACACCAGAGTTCCGGTGATCAGGAGGACAAGAGCCGTGTAACGGGAGACTGTTACGCACGGTTCTGTGGGAGCCCGGGGGTGCGATTCCCCCGGGCGACCCGACCATGACCGGCGCGCGTGGCTGCAACGCCGCGTGCCCTGGGGCTGGGCACGCCTGAGGGGCCGGCACATCGTGCCGGCCCCTCAGGTTTCAGTAGCGGGGACAGGATTTGAACCTGCGACCTCTGGGTTATGAGCCCAGCGAGCTACCGAGCTGCTCCACCCCGCGTCGGATTCCTCTACCTTACGCCAACTGTCCCAACCATCATGACCATGATCGAAAGCCTGTCGTGAGGGCGTCGGCGAACGCGGCCGTGGCTGCACCGGATGACGGGTTCGGCTGCGAGACCAACCGCTTCGGCTGCGAGACGGCGTCGCCGCGGATGCGCTGCTGCGGCGGAAAACGAGGGTGGCCGAGGTCAGCCAGTAGCCGACATGAGACGGTCCCGGCGGTGTGCGCCGGGACCGGTCAGGCTTCGGAGCCGGTGCGCCACGAGCGGATGGCCGCCGCGGTGTCCCTCAGTCCTGCCTCCCCGGCGCGGATATCCCCGGCCAGGGCCCACAGAGCCTTGGACTCCGGGGCGACCGGCCGACCGGAGAGCTGCATGTACGCCTGGGCGGCCGACCAGCCGATGACCAGGTTGTAGTCGGCGAACGGCTTCAGCGTGAGCGCGAGGTAGAAGAACGTCGCCGCACGCACCTCCGGCTCCTCGTAGTACGGAGAGCCCGCGATCTGCTCGTAGCGGTGGGCGGTGCCCGTCCAGTGCAGGGCCCCCCAATCGCTGATGTCCACGTTGGGAGGTGCGGCCTCGGACTGGACCGTGAGCAGCCATCCGGGATCCACGTAGACGATCGGGCTCACCGAAGGCCTTCCGGAGCGTCCTCGACCGCGGCCAGCGCCACGGAGTAAGCGCCGCGGGCAGCGTCCAGGAACGCGGCCCGGTCCACCTCGGCCACGAGCACCTTGTGCGCGAGGGAGCGGGTCGAAACGCCCTTGGCCTTGGCGTAGTCGTTCAGACGTTCCAGTTCTTCAGGGCTGAGGTCAACGGAAATCTTGGGCATGAACCCACTGTAGAGGCAGGAGCGGAGGCACTGCTAGAGGCATTGTGGGCGGGAGCGTGCCGCGGACCGCCCGGGGCCGGGTACCCCTTCACTCTCCCCCGTGGACTACAGATTCGGCGTGAAGGCGCTGCCGTCAGCTTGATGACCCAGCCGCGCAGGGCACGGACCTGGCCGCTGACCAGCCGCCAGGTCCAGCCACCGAACCAGGACGACGCGCGCCCGTGAGTAGGTGATGTCTACGACGAGAGCGATCCGGCTCAGGCGCACGCGTTCTCCGGGCCCAGCAGCGAGCAGGCGCGGCACGAACGTAAAGCCAGCCACTTCCTGGCCTTCACGGACGTTCTCGGCCGAAGGCAGAAGGCCTCGTAGTGGCGCAGATGCATGGTGGCCAGCGCCGGTGTCCGCACCCGCACCAGTTGGGCTGGCCGGTCCGCTCCACCGCATGCACCAGCGGCAGCAGCGCGTCGTCATCGCGGGCAGTCGCGGCCGGATCACCCACGCGAAGGGCATGGGGTGGCAGCCTGGAGGAGAGGGCATTTCCGACGGAGGAAGAACGCGTGAGGGTGGCGGAACCCGGCGGGGCGCAGGACGGTCGCGAGACCGTACCGGTGGTGTGGCTGCTGACCGGGCTGACCGGCTCGGGCAAGACCACGTTCGCGAAGCGGCGACTGGAGCTGGCCGGGGCGGTGCGGCTCTCGGTGGACGAGATCGTGCACGCCCGACACGGCCGGTACGGCGTGGACTACCCGGAGCGAGAATATTTCGCCCTGGAGGCCCCCGTGGTCGCCGAAGTCCGCGAGCGGCTGGTCAACCTGGTTACCGCCGGCCGTGACGTAGTCCTGGACCACGGCCTGTGGCTGCGCTCCTCCCGGGACGAGTGGAGGAAGCTCATCGAAGAGGCGGGCGGACAGTGGCGGCTGTTCTACTTCCCTGTCCCTCACGAGGAACTGCTGCGTCGCCTGCGGGAGCGCAATCAGCGTGAGGACGGCAACGCGTTGATGGTCACCGAGTCGGCACTGAAGGACTTCTACGCACGCTTCGAACCCCCTCACGACGAGGACGAAGAGATCATCGAGCCCGGTTCGTTCTGACCTGATGGCGGCGCCAAGCGGCGGTCGGCGGCCAGCACCGTCGCCTCCGTTGCCCACCAGGCAGGTATCCGTTTCCCAGGGGGCCGGATGCATGGTCGAAGATCGCCACCTGGGGGGGAGCTCACCAGCTTGCCGAACTGACATCGCGGCCTGGCCGGATGCGCACCGACTGCTGCGCGGGCGGTCTGCGGCGCGTGAGGTGGTCAGTGGGTCGAGATTTGGTAGTCGTCGACGGGTGGTGCTGCACCGATGCCCCAGCCCTGGACGAAATGCTCTGCGGTGAAACTGGACATGCCGACCTGCGCTGCAACGTTCTCGATCAAGTACGGCGGGGTCGGTCGGCGGCGCGAGGCGAGAGTCCGTTGGGCCTGCCTGAATGCACGTTCTCGATCGGGGCGGCGGTAGGTCATGACGCCAGGATCGCAGGCGTTCAGACCTCGCCTGACCATCTGTGGATAACCCTGTGCTCGCACTCCTCGGTAAGAAGGTAAGCGAGCCTGGCCGGTCAAGCTCCGATGCGACGCGATCAAGCCCAGCGAGACGGGACAAACGCGGCGCGAGCCCGGTTCAGGAGCCAGCCTCACGCACGCCGCGGACAGCGTCACGGATATCGAGGACCACCACCCCGTCAATCTCCTCAATGTGGCCAGAGCCGAAACGGACCCACAGTGGCCAGGCCCGGCCGAACCGTTTCCGGCTACGTGCCCTACTTGACTCCATGACTGATCAAGCTCCTGACCTGCACAGCAGATCAATCAAGCACTCAAGAGTCTCGGCTTCTGCAAGGTCTGACGCACTCCCGGGCTGGCTCCGCTTCATGCGCCCCCGCGTGATCGCGGACGTCGCACCAGAGGTGGTTTTTTCTCGCGCGCCTACCACCACAACCCCATGGCCCACACGCGCCGACCCGTCGGCGCGTGATACTGCCCCTGATGAGGCTTTCGTGTCAGCACGGGGCGGAGCTGACCCCTGGAAACGTGGCTGGCGGGGCAAATGACCACGCCCCTGACGCTTGCGCGTTGGGCTGGGGCGTCAGGGGTGCGTGTTTCGCAGGGTGATGACGACGAGTCGCCGGGTGCGTCCTTGTAGGCTCACGCTTTCTGCGCGCCCCACAGGATCTATTCGGCCCAGGCATGTTCCAGCAGGGCGCCGAAGGTGGCGGGCTTTCGGCCGATCAGCTCGGCCAGCGTCGAGTCGACGGCGGTGAACTCGCCATTTCGTGCCGCTGCGAAGATGCTCAGCATCAGGTCGGCGATCGGGGCCGGGGTGCCGTGCGTCAGTGCCTGCTCGCGGAAGGCGTCGTCGGGGACGACGGTGTGAGTGAAGGGCCGTCCGGTGGCCTGGGACGCGATCTCGGCGATGGTGCCGAAGTCGAGCGTCGTCGCGCCGGTGAGCGGCGGGGTGGGCCCTTCGAATCGGCCGTTCTTGGTGAGGATCACCGCGGTGGCCTCGGCGAGGTCGTTGTGGCCGGTCCAGGCGACGGGGCCGTCGGCGGGGAGGGCGATGTCGCCGGTGTGGCGGGCGGACTCCAGGAACTGCATGGCGCTGGCCGCGTAGAAGCCGTTGCGCAGCGCGGTCCAGGGCAGGCCGGTGGCGCGCAGGAGGTCCTCGGTCTGGGCGTGGTCCCGGCATGCCTGGAAGCGGGAGTCGTGGGCGGCGCCCATCTGGCTGGTGTAGAGGATGCGGCCGACGCCGGCTTTCACGGCGGCGTCGATGGCGGTGCGATGGCCGGTGACGCACTCCTCGCCGATGCGGTCGAGGGAGACGAGGAGCAGCTGCTCGGCCCCCTCGAAGGCGTGTACGAGCGAGGCGGGGTCGTCGAAGCTGCCCTGCCGGACACGGACGCCGCGGTCGGCGAGGTCCTGGGCCTTGCGGGGGTCGCGGACGCTGACGCCGACGCGGTCGGCGTGGACGCGCTCCAGGAGGTGTTCGACGGTGCTGCGGCCGAGTTTTCCGGTGGCTCCGGTCACGATGATCATTGGGTTCTCCCGACGCTGTTTCCAGTGGAATCATTTCGACGGTAACACTGGAATATCAATGGAACCAAGTCTTCGATATCATCGATTCATGGCCACGCACGACACCACCGACACTCCTCGTCGCCGCATCGTTGAGGCGGCCGTCGAGCTACTGGAGAACGGCGGCCCAGACGCGGTGAGCACCCGCGCGGTCGCCGCCACGGCCGGAACGCAGCCTCCGGCGATCTATCGCCTCTTCGGAGACAAGGAGGGGCTCCTTGAGGCCGTCGCCGAGCACGGCTACGCGCAGTTCCTGGAGGGCAAGCGCGCGCAGCTCGACTCCGATCCGCAGGACCCGGTGGAGGAGTTGCGCTGCGGCTGGGACATGGTGGTGGAGTTCGGGGTCTCCCGCCCTGAGCTGTTCGCGGTAATGAACAGGGCCACCGGCCGGGGGGCGGACATGGCACACCGCGCGGGCCTGGAGATTCTCCACGGCCGGGTGCGCCGACTGGCGGCCGGGGGGTGGCTGCGGGTCGACGAGGAGCTGGCCGCCCAGATCATCCAGGCCACCGGTCGAGGAGCGGTCACCACCTGGCACTCCACCCCAGCAGAACGCCGCAATCCGGCGCTGCTGACCGCTCTTCGCGAGGCCATGGTCGCCGCCATCACCCGCGCCGAACCGACGGTCCCCGCGGCGGAGACCGGCCCCGCCGCAGCGGCCCGCGCACTGCGCGCCGCTCTCCCAGATGATGCCGATGTCCTAAGCGACGCCGAACAGCACCTGCTGCGCGAGTGGCTCACCCGCCTGGCAGCGGACAGTGGCGCTCCGTATGTCTGATCGCGCGCCAGGAGCCCTCGGCGCACCCAGCAGTGCAAGATGGACACCCGTGCCTTTCTGGCCTTGACGTGCGAGCGGGCCTGCGGTCCGGACGCCGATCCAGCTTGGGCTGTCTTCACCGCGCCCCAGGTGGCGCAGCGGATCCGGGGCGAGCGGCGCGCGGCCGCGCTGCGCTGACTGCGCGGGTCGTATGAGGCACACGAGGCGTGTCTTCCAAGGAGGTCGCGGATGAGGCGGGACGCCACGCCGCCGAGTTCCTTCTTCGCCGGTGTCTGGCCGAACTGCACGCTGTCCGCCAGCCCATGAGCGGATGCGTCCGCGCGTAGGCGGCATCACGGTGGCTGCGGTGTAGTCGAGGTTGCTCCGTCGGCATCCAACGCCGCGACAGGCATCGACTGCCGCGCCTTGTCGTCCGTGCCACCCACCAGCATCGGGGGTCCGGTGAAGTGGAAGGCTCGGTAGGGCTCCAGTCGGTGATGAGAGCCCGGCGTGGTGCCGGTTCGAGAGCGCGCGTCGGTATCCGGGTTGGGGGGTCTCGGTCGCGTGCTGGCATCCAACGGACGGGGGACCGCCGTCCTCGTCGAGACCGAACCCGTCTGGCACTGCCAGTAGAGCTCGCGACACGCCAATGTGCTCCGTTCCGGGTTGGCGTGTCATGTGCTGACGAGTTCGTTCCAGTGGTCGGCGAGGGCGGGAATGGGCTGGGGGACAGGTCCCAGGAGTCCGCTGTGGGGGGCTTCAAGTTCGTCGATGGCGTATTTGGCGGCGTCTTCGGAGACGGCGGGGCCCGAGCGGGGGAGGGTGTAGCGGACGCTGGGGCCGGGGGAGGGATTGGCGCTGGTGTCGGCGCGGTGGGGCACCGGGGTGTAGCTGCTCCAATTTAGGCGGTTGAGGCGGTGAATCTGGCCGGCCCAGTGTTGAGCGTCGCGCATGTCGCCGTGACGCAGGTGGAGCAGGTAGAGGCTCAGGGCGGCGGTGGTGCTGCCGGCGCCCGCGGCGTAGTGCCACCAAAACTGGGTTCTGGCACAGATCTTGGGGAGCGGTCGTAGAGCGTCACCTTGGTGTTCGATTGCAAGGGGGCGGGTCGAGTGAGACCGCGTACGCCTACTAGTTTGGCAGCCGAAAATGACGCTCCATCAAATCCTTTTTCGTAGCCCCTCTCGCGTACGTCCAGTCCCCGTATCGCCGGATGTTGAAGACCGGCGACAGCGCGCATACCGCCGACGCTGGAGGCAGTCAGGTGACCGGGATCAGGCGAGCAGCAGTCGGCACCAGCCATCGGCGAGCCATCGCTCGAACTGCTCGGGCGGCCAGCCGCGGTCCTCGACCAGCAGGCAGTAGAACTCGGGCGAGTTGGTGGCCCAGATGACGTCGGCCACCTCCTCCAGGTCCAGCCCGTGGCGCAGCTGGCCTGTCGCGGCCAGGTCCCGGGCGAGCAGTCGCATGTTGTCCGCCCGGCGTCGGGCGATGCTCTGCCAGACTTCTGCGACCTCCGGCGGCCCCGCTCGGGCGACGCGCAGCAGCGGGGCCAGCCGGGCGTGCATTTCCCGGACGGCCCGCGCGTAGCGGCGCAGTTTGCGGGCCGCGTCCGGCTCGGCGCGCATCTCGCGCACGTAGTCGCGCTCTGCGGCCGGGACGGTGTCGCCGGTGCCGGAGATGGCGGATTCCACCAGTTGCAGGAACAGCGCCGGTTTGCGGCCCGCCACTGTGTAGACGGTGTCGACTGCGACGCCGGCGCACTCGGCGAGCTGCGCCATCGTGGTCGCCGCGTAGCCGCGTTCGGTGAACAGCCGCGTTGCCGTGTCCAGGATCGCCTGCCGGGTCGCCTGTGCCGCCGCCCGGCGGCGGCTCGTGTCGTACTGCCTCTTGACTGGTCTCTCCACACGATCGATGCTAGCCATATTCATCCGAAATGGCTTCGGTTGAATATGAGGGATGTGGTCCCGTGACGTACGCGTTCACCTTCGAGGTGCCGATCGACCCGGCCACCTACGCACGTATCAAGGAAGGGCTGGGGCCGGACAAGCCCCGGGGGTTGGTGGCCCATCTCGTCCACCGCACACCCGGCGGGCTGCGGTACACCGATGTCTGGGAGTCGGAGGCCGACTGGAAGAGGTTCGTCGAGGAGCGTCTGCACCCGGTCGTGGACCAGGTGGTCACCGCGGCGCTGGGCTTCCGTCCGCCCGAGCCCGCGGTTGAGCACCTGGAGATGGTCGACGCCTGGATCGGCGGCTGACCGGGGGCGGCCAAGGCCCCGGAGCCAGGCGCAGAGTCTACGGCTGGATGGCCTTCTGACGGGTGGCTGAGCCGCCGCATCTGATGGGGCATCTCCAGTAAATTCCCATGGGTTCAGTTGCGGGGGCGGTCAGCGAATGGGGCGGATCATCATGATGGGGGTGGGGGGAGGCCGAGCCGGTGAGGGCCGGCTCCTGCCGACGTCTTCGTACCCTTACGACGTCTAGAGCGCCCGGGCCTTCCGTCTTCGGCAGCCGGGTCGGCCATGAATGGGACGAACGGGGTGTCGTGGATGGTGAGAGGAGCGTCGGACGGCCGTTCGGCTGTCGGTGCGGGCATGTAACGGCTGGTGGGCTTGGCCGTGCGCAACCCGTTGCCGCCTTGGTGGGGGCCAGCAGCTCGGCCAATGCCCGAGAAGTGGACCCGTGGCCGCATTCTGTGGAGTCGCGACCGGCGTCCCAGAATGCCGTCCGGGTGTCTTTTAGCACGACCCCGTGATCACCAGCGACGCCGAGGAGTCCGAGGACAGCGTGCGGGACGGCGACAAACTCTGGAACCTGACCCTGCTCGGCGGCCGCGGAGTTGTGGGCAGGCCAGCGGGAGAGATGGGTGGGACCGCCTGGAACGCTCGTCCGTAACCGGGTCAAACGCCTCCAGTACCAGCCGGACACCCTCGGCGGCTTCATCACCGGAACTGGCCTCGCCCTCGGCACATCGCCCTGACCGGCCGAAGCCAGATAATGCGGTGCAGTCGGCCGGATGACAGGAGACGCTGGTGCAGTGAATCAGGTTCAACAGATCGTGGAGCTGGTCGAGGGTGTGCTGGGCCAAGATGTCCTCGGCACCTACCTCCATGGTTCCGGTGTGCTCGGTGGACTCAGGCCGGCCAGCGACGTGGATGTACTGGTCATTTCCCGGCGGCGAATGGACGAGCAGGATCGACGGACACTCCTGGGTGGACTGCTCCGGATCTCCGGCTCTCGAAACAAGGCACGCCCGGTCGAGCTCACCGTGGTCGTCCAGTCCGAGGTTCGGCCGTGGCGGTACCCGCCGACCGCCGACTTCCTCTACGGCGAGTGGCTGCGCGCCGAATACGAGGCCGGGCAGGTCCCCCAGCCGGAGCCGATGCCCGATCTGGCCCTACTGATCACCATGACGCTGACCGGCGACCATCCCCTCGTCGGCCCGCGCCCGGCGCAGGTCCTGGACCCGGTCCCGCGGGCCGACTTGGTCCGGGCGAGCGTGGCGGGCATCACCGGTCTGCTCGACGACCTGCACAGCGACACCCGCAACGTCCTGCTGACCTTCGCCCGCATCTGGACCACACTCGCCACTGGCCAGATCAAGTCGAAGGATGCCGCTGCCGGTTGGGCCCTCGCCCAGCTCCCGCCCGAGCACCGTCCTGTCCTCGAACACGCCAGGGAGCTCTACCTCAACTGGCCCTACTCCGAGGAGAGCTGGAGCGATGCGTTGCAGGCGCAGGTGCGTCCGCATGTGGACCGCGTGCTCGCTGAGATCGACCGGCTGCGCAATCGAACCCTGCGGACGTGAGGACCACGGCCTGAAGTTCCAGGAGCCGAACCTGACAGTCGCCCACCTGCATTCGGCCGAGCCCTCCAGCACCGAGTGAGCCAGCTCGCCGGCGGACAACACTCACGAGAACGCCCCCGGACCGAGTGAGCTGGTCAGGGGGCGTTCGTCTGTGGTGGGTGTGGGACTGGAACCCATGGTGACATTGCTGCCACGACGGTTTTCAAGATTGTGTGCGGGGTGCGGCCTGCCGACGCAGCCCCCGGGCACGGAACCGGCTGCTCGCGAAGATGCCGACGCCGATGGACAGAGCGATCAGCAAGATCGAAGCCCCGCCGTCCAGGGTCACGTGGAGGCCCTGGGCTGTCGTGGACCCGAGAAGGGCGACGAGCGCAGTGAACGTCGCGGCTGCCACGGCAAGGGCGATTGCCATTTCAGCCCACCACATCGTCTGAGTCGGTCGAGTCGTCGTGGCGTTGTCGTACATCACGCACGTGGGTGCTGTACAACTGCGAGGCACAGCAGGCATCGAGACCGGAGCCGACCGTCAGTACTCCCGTCATTGCAGGTCAGCGGGTCCTCTCCGGTTCCGGCATCCACAGCCTGGGCGGCGTCTGAGCCGTGCGGCGGTGGGAGGTGCAGCGCCGATGCCGGAGCCGCGCAACCGGTGGTACGCCTGGCTTCGTTGCCGGAAGCGGGCGTCCGCTCGGTGGCCGGATCAGGAGACGTGCGCCCGCCAGACGGAGAGGTCGCCCTCGTCCGCGTCCTCGAAGCCGACCGCGACCGGTTCGTCGCCGTCCGCCAGGAGGTGGACGGTGCACTGCGTCACCTTGCCGCCGGGCGTGACCATGTCACCGGACCCGCCGGACGGGCAGGCTGCGATTTCCAGGCCGTCGAGGAGAACACGGCGGCTTCTCGACGACGCCGCCGACCACCCGCACCTAGTCCTGTCGCGGACACGCATCGGTGGTCCGCGTCCGAGGCGGAGGGAGGCCTCGTGGATGTTGTGGCGTCGTTCCCGGGGGGTGGGCGGGCGGCGGGAGTCGTGGAGTCGGGGGGTGGTGTGCTCGTCTGATGGGTGTTGGTCGGGGTTGTCCGGCCGGGCTGCGGCCGTCCGGGTGTGCTGGAGCCGTGTCGGGTGGTTGGCCGGGAGCCGGTTGGCCATGCTGGGCGGGTATCAGCGCGTTGTCCGGCGACGAGGAGTGCGGCATGCCGATGGACTCGGTGGCCAGGTTTTTGGCGGTTCTGAATCCTGAGGATCGGCGGTCTGTCGAGGCCGGACCACGTGATGAGCAGGAGCGGCTCGCTGCGGCCTGGGAAAGCGAGTTGGAGGCAGACGCCGAACTCGACACGCTCGATGAGTTGTCGCCGTCTGCGGCGGAGGCGGAGGCGGCCCGTCGTGTCCTGGACCGCAGAGGCGGTTGACCTCCCTTTTTGGTGCCCGTTGCTGCGGTGCTTGCAGGTGCCGTCCGTGACGGTGGTGGCCCGCTTTTGTTGCGTATGCCGGGTGTTGCCGTCACTGTGTCTTTGCCAGGCGGTGCCCGTGTACGCCGCGAGGGGGTCTTGGTGGCGCGGGAATCCCCGCTGTGCGGCGGGATCACATCTGCCGTGCCGCGGGGAAGAGCGGGTCGTGCCTGACCGCCTTGTCGGCCTGGATCGGCCGGGTGCCCGGGTAGAGCCGGTCGCGGTTGAGGTCGATGCCGTGGATCAGCCGTCGGCTCGCGTCGGTGTTGCGGGCGGGGAGGTTTGCTTGCTCGGCGTTGGTTCATCCGGTGTTTTGAGAGGGCCAAAGAGCGGTTCGGCCCCGCGCGGCTCGCGTCCCGGCCGTGGTTCAGGGGGCCGTGTTTCGGCTCCCGCTCCGGTTTGGGGACCTGCTGCTCGCTGAGTCTTGGTGGTCCGGGTGAGTCTTTCGGCAGGACTCCGGCCTCGCCGCGGTCGCGGCGATGGCGGCGTCATCGCTTCACCGGCCGCTCGCCGATGCGCGGCACGGCAGCTGTCTCACGGTTGTTCTCCCCGCGCTCGAAGCGTTTCACGTCCTGCGGCCGGGTCCGCTTTCGCCCGGCTCTCCCGGCATCGGTCGACCCGCCGCCGTGCGCGTGTCTCATGGTCCAGAGCCGCCCGGGCTGAGCGGCCGCCGTCAGGCGATCGGCGCCGACATCATCCGATCAAGTTCAGTGGCCCGCGCTGGCGTCCGGTTTGGGAGTGGCGGGTTGTTCCGTATTTGTTGGGTGTCGGTCGGCGGTTGACGGGAACGGTGCCGCGGGTGTCGACGAGCAGGTGCCGTTTGATGCCGCTGACCTTCTTGCCGCCGTCGTACCGGTGTAGGCCGCCGCGCTCACTGACCCTAACGCTCTGGCTGTCCACAACAGCGGCACTGGGGATGGGATCGCGGCCGAGCTGTACCCGCTCGCGTTCGCGCAGTGCCGTCAGCATCCGTTCCCACACGCCTTCTTGCTGCCATCGCCGCCAGCAGTGGCAGACCCTCTGCCACGGTGGCAGATCATGCGGCAGCAGTCTCCAGACGCAGCCGGACTGGTGGTGTGTTGGTGGGTTAGGTGGTGGGGCCGGTGATGGTGGTGTTGAAGACGGTGTGGTTTTGCTGGTGTCCGGTGATGTGGATGGTGGTGGTGGTGTT